>CAZRMD010000068.1:0-13480 GCA_964601135.1 uncultured Actinomycetes bacterium
GCTCGTAGAAGGCAATGAAATCCACGCTGCCATCACGAACGTCGCGTGTGATGTGCCTGGTGTTGAGCCGATCGGGGATTTGAACCGGAGGCCTCCGGCCCACGCCGCGCTCGCCGAGCCGCGAAATGATTTCTCCCAGGGTGAGATCGAGGTCACCACGGACCATGTGGTAGTTGCCGCGCACCCGATGGCGGAATTCGCCGGCGATGTGGCCGTAGGGTTCGGTCCATCCGGAAAAATGCCACACGTCGCCCGCCGGGATGGCGCCGAGGTTGAGCGAGTATTCGCCCGGATCGAAGCCCAGCGTGATGACGCAGTCTTCCGGCCCTAGGCTTCGCCAGAGCTTCATCGCCTCGTCGTTCCCGCCGAAGGAGATGTAGCCGAAGCCGTAGCGGTTCTCTGGCGAGACCGCGTTGGCGCCGTTTACCGACCAGACTGTTGGTGCCTGTAGGAGCTCGGACAGCTGAGAGGTCAGCGCCGGCATGCCGGGCCAGCGGGCGGCCTCGCTGCTGACGTAGATCACGACGCGGCGGCCCTCGGCGATGACCGGAAACTCCTCGAGGAAGCGAGCGACGTCCTGCTTGCGAAACCCGCGAAGGCGGCTACGAGATGGCACATCGATCTCCGCGGTTTTCGCCAGGATGTCCGGATAGAAGCAGATCGCGATCGGCTTGGACTCGAGCAGGACCGACTGCGCGCGCTCCAGCTGCTCTTCCATCGAGTCGATGTCGTCGATGACGACGCAGCCGTCGCCCAGCTCGGCCTGTAGCTGCGGCACGATGTTCATGCCGTGGACGGACACATCCTGAAGCGGGCCCAGCCCAATCGACATCGTCGAATTGAGGGCCACGACGTAGACCGCCGGGATGTTGTGCAGCTTGGCATCGGTCAGACCGCTGCCGCCCAGCTTGGTCGCTGCGCCCGTGGTCGTGATGCAGCCGGCGACCCGGCCTGATGCCAGGTAATACCCGACGGGGACGAACCCGGCGACGTACTCGCCCATGGTCAGCATGCGCGGCGCCCCATCGCGAACGTCGGTCGGATCCAGCAGCGGCTGGAGGTGCTTCGTGACATGGATGAGGCCGCCCCCGTTCACACCGGCATAGGCGGTGATTCCCCAGCGGCGAAGCGTTTCGATCAGCCAGTAATTGCCGCTCGTGGTTTCGAGCGGGGATGGAGCGAGTTCCTGCTCGACGCGGTCCAGCATGTTGGTGCTCACGACCTCAGCCGCTGAACATCGCGTTGATCGCCTGGGTGACCTCGTGCCCGCGGCCAAACTGGTGTTCGCTCGCCGGAGCTGGCCGGCCGACGGCCGCGCTCAACGCCTCCGCGCAAATCTCGGAGACGTCGATCCGATGCCGGCGCTCCTGGATCTCGTGATGAAGCGTGTCGGGGATGTCGATTGTGTATTGCGCCATCGGGTACCTCCTTGCAGCTCGCTTCCTCGTCGACGTGCTCTGCTGCAGGGACGAGAGGATCGCCTCCCGCGGTACCACCCTGCTTGCGGCCCGGGCCGCCCCTCTTGTTGAGACACCCGACTCCGGGGGTGAGTAAGCCCCATCCTCGCCGGCTGGCTCGACTTCAGACGCTAGCAGCCTCAGCCGTGAGGCGGCATTGTGCGAACCGTACAAAAGTCTTTGGTGTGTTTGGTCCTTCACGCTGGGGACCGATTCGGCGATACTAGTCACTCCCATGGCGCTGACCGTGCGCGAAGCACTGGCGCTCGGGGGATTACGGAGGGGAGAGGTGCTGGCCGGCGCCGGAGGCCTCGACCGCACCATCACCTGGGTGAAGATCCTCGAATCCCCCGAGACGATCAGCTGGCTTGCCGAGGGCGAGCTGCTGCTCACGGTGGCGTTTGCTATCAAGGACGACGAGGCGGCCCAGCGTGATTTGATGCGCAACCTGGCGGCGGTCGGCTCGTCCGGGCTGGTCATCAAGCCCGAGCGCTACCTGCCGCAAATTCCCGAGGACATGCTGGGCCAGGCCGACGAATATGGGATTCCGCTGATCCGGATCCCGGCCGATGTCTCGTACCTGGAGATCATGGGCCCGATCCTGGAACGGATCATCAACGCCCAGAACGCCGAGCTGCGGCGGTCGATCGAAATCCACCGCCAGTTCACCGACCTGGCCCTCAACGGCCAGGGACTCGAAGCCATCGTCCAGACGCTCGGGGAGCTGGTCGAGAGCTCGATCTCGCTCGAAGATGCGAACTTCCATCTGCTGGCGAGCCACGTCGTTCCGGGGGTGACCGACCGCCACCGGCAGCAGACGCTCGCCCATCACGGAACGCCGCTCAACGCTCAGCTGGCCGTCAGCGCGATGCTGAAAGAGGTGATCGAGGGCCGAAAGCCACGCAAGATCGCGCCGATTCCCGAGGCGGGGATGACCGCCCATCGGATCATCGCCCCCATCCTGGCCGGGCGCGAGAACCTGGGCTTCCTGTCGATCATCGAGCATCCTCAGCATCAGGAGCAGCTGGCGATGATGGCCATCGAACATGCGGCCACCGTCATCGCGCTGGAGATGATCAAGCAGCGCGAAGTCAGTGAAGCTGAGGACCGCGTGCGGGGGGAGCTGGTCGACGATCTCCTCAACGGCACCTTCGGCGATGAGCTCAACGTCCAGCGGCGAGCCCGTCACCTGCGCTACGACCTGTCCGTCCCGCACCTGCTGCTGGTGGTCGACGTCGATCATTTCGGCCGTTTCATCCGCGAGAAGCGTTACGAAGAGGACCGCGTCATAACACTCAAACACCAGCTGTTCCAGGTTGTCACGGGTGCCGTGCGACGGCACAATCCTCGGCATCTCGCCGCCGCGCACAGCGACAGCGTGATCATCCTGGTCCCCCAGACGGCGGCGGCCAAGGAGACCGACGGGGAGGCGCTTGCCACCCGGATCCGAAAGGCGGTGGCCGAATCAGAGCTCGGTCTCACGGTGTCGGTCGCCATCGGCCGGCGGTGCCTGAAACCAGACGATTTCAAGCCAGCCTTCATCGAAGCCCAACGCGCGCTCGACCTGATGGTCCGCTTTGGCAAGCGCGAGCAGGTGATCAACTACGACCGGCTCGGTGTCTATCGGTTGCTGGCCCAGATCGAGGACCGGGCTGGGCTGGAAGCCTTCGCCGGTCGGATGCTCGCACCGCTGACCGCGTACGACCAGGCCCGTGGAACACCGTTGCTCAAGACGCTCGAGGTGTATCTGCAACGGCACGGCAACCTGCGGCAGTCGGCGCGCGAGCTGCACATCCATCTCAACACGCTGCACTACCGCCTGCACCGGATCAGCGAGCTGATCGGTGCCGATCTCAAAGATGCCGACGCCCGCCTCGATCTGCTGCTCGCGCTGCGTGTCCGAGCGCTGGCCGAAAACACGTGACGGCGCGCACGCTCGCGGCGAAGATCTGGGATGCGCACGTCGTGGCAGCGCGCGAAGGCGAGCCGGATCTGCTCTACGTCGACATTCACCTGGTGCACGAGGTGACCTCGCCGCAAGCCTTCGAAAGCCTTCGAATGAACAAGCGCAAGGTTCGCCGTCCGGATCTGACCGTCGCGACCATGGACCACGACGTCCCCACCTGGGGCGGCCGCGCCGCGGCTGACGAGACCGCCGAGCGCCAGATGTCGGCGCTGGAAGAGAACTGCCGTCGCGAGGGGATTGCGCTCTACGGCATGGGCAGCAGTCGGCAGGGCATCGTCCATGTCATCGGTCCCGAGCTGGGGCTGACCCAGCCCGGCCTGTTGATCGTCTGTGGCGACTCACACACCTCGACCCACGGCGCCTTCGGGGCGCTTGCCTTCGGCATCGGCACCTCGGAGGTGGAGCACGTGCTGGCGACGCAGTGTCTGCGCCAGCGCCGGCCGAGAGACATGGCGGTGACGGTCGAGGGCGAGCTGCCGCTCGGGGTGACGGCGAAGGACGTGGCGCTCGGCATCATCAGCCGGATCGGGGTCGACGGCGGGCGGGGCCACGTCATCGAGTACCGCGGATCGACCATCCGCGGCTTGTCGATGGAAGGGCGGATGACGGTGTGCAACATGACGATCGAAGGCGGCGCGCGTGCTGGGCTGGTGGCTGCCGACGAAAAGACATTCGCGTATGTGAAGGGTCGCCCACACGCACCATCAACTGAACAATGGGACGCCGCCCTCGGTTTCTGGCGCACCATCGTGACCGATAACGACGCGGTCTTCGATCGCGAGGAGCGAATCGATGCGGCCGAGCTGCAGCCATATGTCACCTGGGGGACGAATCCGGGTCAGGCCGTCCCCGTCACGGGTCGCGTGCCCGACCCAGCTGATGAGACCGATGAGCGGGCGCTGCGCTACATGGCGCTGGAGCCAGGGACCGCGATCGAGGCAATCACGATCGACCGCGTCTTCATTGGATCATGCACCAACGCGCGGTTGGAGGATCTGCGCGTGGCGGCCAGCGTGGTGCGCGGCCACAATGTTCATCCTAGGGTGCGCGCAATGGTCGTGCCGGGCTCAGCCAGCGTCAAGCGTCGGGCTGAAGCCGAAGGTTTGGATGCGATCTTCAAGGATGCGGGCTTCGAGTGGCGTGATGCCGGCTGCTCGATGTGCCTGGGCATGAACCCGGATATCCTCGGCCCAGGGGAGCGCTGTGCCTCGACGAGCAACCGCAACTTCGAAGGCCGGCAGGGGAGCGGAGGACGAACTCACCTGCTCAGTCCGCCAATGGCCGCCGCGGCGGCGATCGCAGGCCACCTGGTCGATGTCCGGAACTTCAACTGATGGAACCTTTCACCCGCGTCACGGGCGTCGTGGCGCCGCTCGACCGCGCAAACGTCGATACGGACCAGATCATCCCCAAGCAATTCCTGAAACGGATCGAACGTTCCGGGTACGGACCGTTTCTCTTTTACGACTGGCGGCGTGAGGGCGGCTTCATCCTCGATCGACCCGAGTATCGGGACGCCCGGTTTCTCGTGACCGGCCCGAACTTTGGTTGCGGGTCGTCGCGCGAGCACGCTCCCTGGTCGCTCCTCGATGCCGGCTTCCGCGCCGTGATCGCGCCATCGTTCGCGGACATCTTCAAGAGCAACAGCTTCCGCTGCGGGCTTTTGCCTGTGGAACTCCCGGAGGTCAACGTTCGTCGGCTCATCGATCTTGCCCTGGATCGGCCCGGCGCCGAGATCACGGTCGATTTGCAATCCGAGATCATCTCCCTCCCCCTTGTGGGGAGAGTCGAGGAGGGGGTGCCATTTTCAACCGATCCCTTCTTTCGCGAATGCCTCCTCAACGGCTGGGACGAAATCGCATTGACCCTTCGTGAGGAGCTGGCAATCGGCCGCTTCGAGGGTTCTCGGGCAGCGTGGCTCCCCTCATCGCGAGCGGGAAGCTAGCCCGCCTCATCTGCAGCTTTACCGATCAGTATCGGGATCATGATGACGTAAACGCCTGGCCCTAGAGAATTGAGGCGAGCAGGTTCGCCGCAACCGCGGGTGGATCGGTCACACGCAGCCGCGCTGAGTGCGCCGCAGCCCTCTGCCGCATTTCGTCAGAACGAAGCACTCGTTTGATGGCGGCCGCGACGGTCTCACCATTCGCCTCAGCTCGCTGCACGACTTCAGCCACACCAAGCGCCTCCGCTCGAGCGGCGACGCCGGGTTGATCGCGACCCCAGGGGATGAGGACCATCGGTCTCCCGTACCAGAGCGCTTTCATCGCCGAACCATGTCCCGCGTGGCTGACCAGCAGCACGCCCTGTTTGAGGACTGCCGAATGGGACACCGTCTGCTCGACGTGCGCGTTGGACGGGCGCATGGAAAGCTCATTCGGGTCATGTTCTGCCCCGAGGGTGAGGACGACGCGAACCGGTTGATCGGCGAGCGCGCCCAGCGCGGCTTCCGCGAGCGGGAGGTCATCCTGGCGTTGCGAGCTGATCGAGACCAGCACCCAGGGATCACCAGGCTCAGCGAGATAGGTGGGCGGGGTGGTCGGCGGTTCCCAGATCCCCAACGGCCCGACGTAATGGTGTCGCGACGGCAGGCCCTGAAAGCCATAGTCGAAGACCTGGTCGGTCGCATGCAAGACAAGGTCCGCTGACTCCAGGATCTCGGCACAGCGCTGGATGAGCGGGATGGCGCGCGGCCCGATGTCTTGCTCGAGCGGCCTCGGTGGATTCGTCCCGACGTAGAAGGTGCTGTTGATCACCGCCCACGGGATGGGCGGACAGGCGGCGTCGACGGCCTCCGCGCCAAAGAGGGAAGTGACGATCGCGCCAGGCCGATACCGGTCGATGAACTTGATAATCGGCCCGGCCACTTCGTGGGCCCACACGGTCAAGCCGCGCTGAACCAGCGGACCGGCCCTGGCGAGGTCACCACCGGTCGACTGCATCGCGTCCTGGATGACCGCCCCCATGCGGGGACCGAGATCCAGGGATGGCGGGAGCATGTCGACGGTCACGCCCAGCGGACTGAGCAGGCGGTGCACCGAGGCGTCTCCCACAAACGTCGTTTCCTCTCCGCGATCCCGGAGCGCGAGGGCGGCGGCCACCAACGGCGGCAGGTCGCCTCCAGCTCCGCCGATCGCAACAATCAGAACGCGTGCCACGACGCAATGATGCGCTTCAGGCGCACGGGTTCTGGGCTAGTGCTTAGCCCTGCTCTTCGGCGATGTGGGGAGAGACGGACCCGGTGCCGTGCTCGCCGGCTGACTGCCACAAGCGGCGAGTCCAATCAGAACCGGCGACAGCACGATCGAGCGCCGGAGCCACATGTCAGAGGGTCTTGAAGGTGGCGACCAGCGTGTCGTAGTGGGGGTGCTTCGCATCGAGCGACCGGGTGATGCCTTCGAGGACGTAGAGCTTCGAACCGATGAACACAATGCGTTCGTGGGCGACGGCGCCCTGCGCCTGGATCACCGCATCCTCGGCTGGCTGTCCAAGAAACGTCGTGTTGCTCCGGGAGACGATGGTTCCGTTGGTGTTTTTTGCCGAGCCATCGACGGCGCCATCCAGACCCGCCTGAACCGCGCTGCCTTGAGGCGCCAGCGGCAGCTGGGCGTACCCAACCGCCACCTGCTCGTCGTTGGTCGTTGCCAGGTAGAGGGTCATCGAAATGCTGACGCCAGTTTGGGTGGTGTTTTGGGTGGACTTCTGCGGCGTGGTGGGGAAGACGGCGCTAAACCCGGCGTCGGTCGCCACGTACGGCTTCGGCGTCGGGGTTGGGGTCGGCGTCGATGCGCTGGACGAGCCTCCGCAGCCGGCTAGCGTCAGGATGAGTCCCAAAAGGAGCGCCGACCGCAAGGCCCTCACATACCACTTATAAGTGACTCGGCGGGCGGCGCGCTACTCCGCGAACTGCGTTCGCGTCACCCGTCTCCCCAAAGGTGGAGGGAGGAGCCTACGCCGCCCGGCTTCCGGTTACCGAGTGAAAGCTCGAGCGTCGGATCGCCCAGGCGTCCGCCGGCGCATCGGCGTCTTCCATGACGGCCACGATAGTGGCGTGTTCGATGGTGGACGGACGATGGGCAATCGTGATCGTGGTGCGTCCCACCATGAGGGCACGCAGGCCGGCGAGAACGATTCCCTCGGTTTCCTCGTCCATGTTGCTGGTTGGCTCATCCATGAGGACGATCGGCGTATCCCGCAGCAGAGCCCGGGCGATGGCGATGCACTGCTTCTGGCCTCCAGACAGGGTCGTCCCGCGCTCGCTGATCATCGTCTCGAAACCGTCCTCCAATTGGCCAACGAAGCTGGTGACGCCGGCGGCCTCTGCTGCCGCCAGGATCTGCCGGGGGCTCGCGTCCGGCCGGCCGTAGGCAATGTTGTTCCACACGGTGTCGCGCAGCAGCAACGCATCCTGCAAGACCAAGGTGACGTGGGCGCGCAGATCGGCGAGCGAGAGCTCCCGAACGTCGATGCCCCCCACCTCGATCCGGCCGCTCCAGGCGTCATAGAAGCGCGGGATGAGTGATAGCAGGGTCGTCTTCCCGGCGCCGCTCGGTCCCACGATGGCGGCGGCGGCGCCAGCCGGGATGCGCCAGCTGACATCCGTCAGCACGGGATTCTCCGCGGCGTATCCAAATGTGACGTGATCGAACACGATGTCGAGCGGACCGTCCAGCAACTTGCGAGGGTGTGGAGGGTCCTGTACGGCCGGCGCCTGGGAAAGAATTTGGTCGAGGCGCTCGGCTCCGACCATCGCTTTTTGCGTCTGGGTGGTGAGCTTGGTCAGCTGCCGAAGCGCGGATAGGGTTCCCTTCGTGTAGGCGAGGACGATCGTGAGCTGTCCCACGCTGATCGCCCGTTCCATGGCGAAGACGGCCGCCAGAAGCAGCATGAGACCCGTGACCAGCGAGCTGATCAGGCTGACGAGCGGCTGGACGCGCGCCTGGTACTCAGCCGCCTCGAGGCTATATTGCAGGCTGGTTGTCGTCTCCCGGCGAAGCCGCTCCGCGGCCTCGCCCTCGCGACCATAGGCCTGCACCAGCTTGGCGGCACTCAACGCCTCCGTCATCAAGGCGCTGACCTTGCCCTCCTGCCGACGAGCCTGCCGGCTGACATGGCGGATCCGAAGCCGAAAGTGTCCGGCGACCAGGACGACAGGAATCGATGTCATCACGGCCAGGAATCCCAGCAGGTGGTTCACTCGCCATAGCAGCAGGATCATGACCAGCGCCGTGCCAGCATTGGTGATCGCGGTGCTAAGCGACGATGCCACGAGATCCTGGAGCGCCTGGACGTCGGTGCCGAGCCGCACCTGGAGGTCACCAATCCGCGTATCGCCGGCGTGATGGAAGGAGAGGGAGAGCCGCTGAAGATGGGAGAACAGCGCCCGCCGCAGATCGGTGAGGGCGAGCTGGGCAATGCGTGCCGTATGGCGCAGGTCGAAATAGGTGAAGGCGGTATCGAGCAGGGCGATCACGACGAGCAACACGGCGAGCCCTGCCAGGGCGATCACGTCGTTCCATCCCAGATGGCGGTGGCCGCCAAGGAGCCGGACGACATGGTCGACGGCTCGTTGAACCGGGATTGGACTCAAGACTGCCGTCATCACTTCGCCACCCATGGCCAGCAAGGCGAACAACAGGCCCGACCAGTATCGGATGACATAGGGCGTCAGCAGGCGCAGTGCACGGATCACGCCGCCACCGCCTTGACCAGCAAGACGCGCTCGACTTCTTCAGCCACGCCATGCCAACTCATCGCCTGTGCGCGACGGCGGGCCCGCAGCCTGAGCTCCACCCGGCGTCGTTCGCTGTTCAGCAACCGTTTCAAGGCATCCTGAAGGGCGGGCTCGTCTCCGGGTGGCACAAGCACGCCGGCATCACCGATTATTTCCGGTAGATCACCCTGATGCGAGGCCACCACTGGAAGACCGGCGGCCATGTACTCCATGACTTTCAGCGGAGAAAAGTAAAAGCCGGGCTGAGGCTCGTAGGGAGCAACGCCAACGTCCATGGCCGCCAGATAGTCGGGCATTCGCTCGTGTACAACCGCCCCGGCCATGCGAACTCTGGGAGTAACGTGCAATGCGGTGGCAAGCGCCTCGACCTCCTCGCGTTGTGGCCCGTCGCCGACCACCAGGAGATGCACGCTTTCCGGCAGGCCCGCAAGCGCTAGCACGAGTGTCCCGACACCATGCCAGGGCTTGAGACTGCCGGCGAATCCAATCACGAACTTCCCGCGCAACCCGTAGCGACGGCGGACGGCATTGCCGCGCCCAGCGGCAAACAGTTCGACGTCGACGCCGTTGTGGATCACCACCACGCGCAAGCGCGGCACCCCGGCCGCCAGCACGTGGTCGCGAATTCCATTGGAGACCGCGACCACCCGGTCGCTCGCCAGCAGCAACGCCTTTTCCCGCGCCAGCCAGGTCTGAACATCAGAGAGGCCCCGGTAACGGGCCGCTTCGTCGACCAGCGGCGCGTTCACCTCCAGGACATAGGTCAAGCCAATCCGATGAGCCACGCGCGCGCCTGGACCGGACTTGAGCGAGTACCGCTCGAGCACCACATCGGCCCGCCAGTGGCGCAGGACGGTGGTCAACCAGGCGGTCGCATCAGCTTCATCGCTCGGCAGCCGTTCCATGACCACGCCCAGGGGTGCCGGCTCATCGCCCTCGATGGCGGTGGCAGCGAGCAGCACTTCGTGGCCTCGGCGGTGCAACGCCGAGGCCAGAGACCGGAGATGTACGGACGCGCCCTTATGACCGCGCACCGGAATGCCGGGATCGGCACATAGGTATGCGATTCTCATGCGGCGGCCAGCTCCTGGTCATTAGATGCTGAGGCGACGGCATCCGGCCCAGCCGCGAATAAGCCGTACAGCCGGTCGATGGTGGTCTCGATGTCGAAGAGCCGTTCGACTTTCCGGCGCGCGGCGCTACCAATTCGGGCGGCGAAAGCCGGGTCTCGCAACAACCGCGCCATGCCCGCAGCCAGAGCGGCCGGATCATGCGGCTCAACCAGAATGCCGTCGATGCCGTCGCTGATCAGCTCGGGAATGCCCGACACGCGCGTGGAGACCACCGGTAGGCCGCAGGCCATGGCCTCCATCAGCACGTTGGGGATTCCGTCGCGGTCGCCGGTCTCGGTGATCACCGGGGCCAGCACAAAGACCCCGGCTCGCCGATAGGCGCTGATGATCGCGTCCTGCGTGCGGGCTCCGTGAAATCGGAGGCGACGCGCGAGCCCGGCGGCTTGCGCCTGCCTGACCAGGTCATCGTGCAGTGGGCCGCCGCCGAAGATCTCTGCTTCGAAGGGCTGACCCTCCCGCACGAGCATCTCGAGCGCCGTGATCACATCGCCAAATCCCTTTTTGGGAACCAACCGGCCTACCGAAAGAATGCGGGGTGAAGCCCCTCCCCGACCGTTCCCGCGAGGGGGTGGGAGCGAGCTGCCCGGGGCGAATCGCTGCAGGTCCACGCCATGGTGAAGGACATGGATGCGTTGCGCGGCCCTGGGTGTCACGATGCCGCGGAGGTATTCGGCGTTCGCTGCCGTGCAGGTCACCAGCAAATCGGCCGCGTCTGCGCGGATGCGCAGATTGCGCGGCAGCGTCGTATAAAGATCTTTGGCGTGCGCGGTCATGCTGAATGACGGTCCGCCGGCGAGGCGGGCAAAGAAGGCGACGGCCGCCGGGCTGTGCACGAAGTGCGCGTGCAGGTGGGTGATCCTGCGGCGGCGGAGATCGTGAGCCAGCCACAAGCCCTCGACCGCGTGGCGCACCGAGGGCAGCGAGCGATGGACCGAGAGCAGCGCCCAGAGCACGCGCAGGCAGCCAACCGGGTGGACGAAGGCCTGTTCCCCGGCACCCGCCAGCAGGCGCAACGCAGAACGAAGGCGGTGTCGCGGATCGTGCAGGTACGTGATCTCTGGGCGCAGCGCGGCCGCCGCGGGATGGACCTGTTTTTCGCCCGGATCCATCAGCGCGTAGAGGTCTAGCGAAAGACCCGCGCGTCTGAGCGCGAGGATCTCATCCAGGATGAAGGTTTCCGAGAGTCGGGGAAAGCGCTTGACCAGGTAGGCGAGGCGCGGACCGGCCGGCGGATGCAGGCTCGTCATGCGGCAACCTCGACCAGGGTCAGCGTCCTGGTCCCGAGGATGAGATCGGCGATGCGGTCGGCGCCACCCAGATCAATGGTGCGCCACTGCTCGGACGATGGAGGTCCCGCCTTCAAGGCCGCCACGATCGCGTCCGCGACGCCCTGCGCGCCGCTGTCCTCGAGGCGGGCGACCCGTCCCAGGCCGAGGCCGGCGATCATCTCCGCGCGCAACAGCTGTTCCACTCGTGGCGATGTGCGCGGGCAGATGACGAGCGGCCTGCGAGCGGCGATCGCCTCCACCACGCTGTTGTAGCCGCCCATGGCGATGACGAGATCGGCTGAGCCGATCAAGCTCAGCATGCTCTTGCTGGCGTGGATCACCTCAACCGACGGTGTGCGAGCCGCGCGACGTTCGACGGCGGCCCGGTCGCTCGCACTCATCAATGGGCCCACAACCACAAGCAGCTGACCAAAGAGAAGATGGCGCAACATCTCCCAGGCCTCGATGGCGGCAAGGAGCATGGGCGCCGCGTCGCCACCACCGCCTCCAGTGGCTAGCACCCGGCGGTCGCCGAGCCGGCGAGCCCGGCTCCAGGCGTCCCGCACCGATAAAGCCGGCTCGAGGCCGCGCTCCTTTGCGATGTAGCCGGTGAACACGGTTCGCGTAGCGACCGATGGTGGAAACCCGTACTCGCGGACGGCATCGAATCGATCCTGGCTTCCATAGACGAGGACCTGGTCGTATGCCTGCTCCAGGATTGGATAGACGCCCTGCTCGGTCCAGGCCTGGCGGACGCTGTCCGGCCGGTCCAGGATGTCACGCAAACCGAGAATCACTCGCGTCTGCTTGAGCTCCTCGCGAGCCAGTTGCAGGGCGAGAACGAGCTCACCCTTCATGCCCAGCGGCGCGTGATCGACGAGAAAGATGTCCGGCCGCACCCGGAGCAAGGTCGAGCTGATGATGCCGGCGCGTTCCGCGCGGACGCCGGACCACGATCGGGCCTCCGCCGGCCGATACTCTTCAGGACCGACCTTCACTACCGAGGGAAGGCGCACCAGCGAGACTCCCGGCGGCAGGGAGAACTGATCCGCGACCGGCGAGCCGGTGATCATCGTGATGGACAGGCCGGGCGATCGCTGCCGCAGCGCATGCGCGATGGCCGTGTTGCGGCGGAGGTGGCCAAGCCCGTAGGTGTCGTGCGAATAGAGGACGATCCGGCTGGGCGCATCGCTGGCCTGCGGACCGATCGCCGGCCGCGGCGCGGGGCTGGTGCTATACGTGATGGACTCGAGGTGCCAGGCCACCTGGCGTTTGAGTCCTTCGTCAATCGGGATCTTTGGGACGACGCCCAGCGGCCTCAAACGCTCGCGGGCCGCCTGGGTATCGCGGGCATCGCCCGGGGGAGACGGGCGCTGTTCGATGATGGCGCGCCGTCCGATCAGCCGTTCCATTATCGCGATGGCTTCCCGGACCGAGACGGCTGAGCCGCCACCGACGTTCAGCGGCTGTCCCGGCTGCGCCCGCTCAGCCGCGGCCATCAGGACGGTGATCACGTCGGCGACGTAAGTGAAGTCGCGCCGCTGGGATCCGTCGCCGTAGAGCGTCAGCGGCCGGCCCCGGATGATCGCGTCGATGAACCGATGGAACGCCATGTCCGCCCGCTGACGCGGTCCATAGACCGTGAAGAAGCGCAGTGGAACGACCTCGAGCCCGAAGCTGCGTCCGTAGACGTCGCAAAGATGCTCGGCAGCCAGCTTCGTCACTCCGTAGGGGGAGAGCGGTTGCAGCGGTCCATCCTCGGCCATCGGTAGCGGCGCATCGCCATATACCGATGAAGAGGACGCGAACACCACCCGGCGCACCTGCCGTCGCCGCGCGGCCTCGAGCAGACGATGCGTGGCTTCGATGTTGTGGCGGGTATAGATGCTGAAATCCTGTCCCCAGCTGGCGCGAACCCCAGG
>CAZRMD010000069.1:0-8083 GCA_964601135.1 uncultured Actinomycetes bacterium
GTCGGGGGCCGGCACGGCCATCTACTGGAACGACATGCCGCATTCGGAGGTTCAGCTCAAGCTGGACCGTAATGGCGGCGTCGCGTTGCTTTGCGGGGCGATCGACATTGGACAGGGCTCCGATCACATCCTGGCGGCTATCGTCGCCGAGGTTCTGGGAGTGGGGCTCGAGGATATCCAGCTCACGACCGCCGATACGGATCTCACGCCCATCGACCTGGGTAGCTATTCGTCGCGCGTCACGTTCATGGCCGGGAACGCGGCCAAGTCGGCGGCGGAGCGGGTTCGCGAACGGCTGCTGAGCGCCGCGGCCAGGGCGCTCCACTGCGAACCCGATGAGCTCGTTGCACGGGATCGTCGGATTTTCCGCAGATCGCGGCCGGAAGATGGTCTGAGCTTTGCGCAAGCTGTTCAACTCGCCGAGGCCGAGGGTGGAGTCGTCACCGGCTCCGGCAGCTACACACCGCCAAAGCTCGCCGGACCGTACAAGGGCTCGGGCGTCGGCCCCAGCCCGGCGTACTCCTATACGGCAGCGGTGGTAGAAGTCGATTGCGATATCAAGACCGGTGAGGTACGAGTGCCGGAAGTCTGGATCGCCCACGACATTGGGCGCGCCATCAACCCGGTGCTGGTCGAGGGACAAGTCGAAGGCAGCGTGTACATGGCCCTGGGTGAGGCCCTGATGGAAGAGCAGATATTTCGCCTTGGTCTGCACAAGTTTCCCTCGCTGCTCGAATACAAGAGCCCAACCGCGCTGGAAACGCCTGTCATGCACACCTATCTGATCGAGACGATCGACAAGGAAGGTCCCTTCGGCGCCAAAGAGGCGGGACAGGGACCGCTGCTGCCGGTCATCCCCGCGCTGGCCAACGCGGTCTACAACGCCCTGGGCGTCCGCATCGATGAAATCCCGATCACCCCCGACAAGGTGTTGAAGGCCCTCAACGACAAGAACAAACGAGTCGGTCCCAGGTCGGTGCCGAACTTCGAATTTCCGGCGCTGCTCAAGTCGGACGTTCCCGACGAGTGGAAGGGCCGATAGTTGCTGCGTCTTCCGCGGCTCACATACCTGCGGCCACGTTCGGCTGAAGAAGCGGCGAACATGGCGGCGGCGAATCCTGGTTCGATGTTCATCGCCGGCGGCACCGACCTCGTGCCGAACCTGAAGCGCCGGCAATTCGATGCGAAGACGCTGATCAGCCTGAACCAGGTCTGGCGGGGGCCGGCGATATCAGCGGATCCCGAGCGAGGAACGACGATCAGCGCCGGAGCAACGCTGGCGGACCTCTCCAGTCATCCGGCGCTCGCCCGCGCCTATCGGGCGCTGGCCCAGGCATGCGCCCTGGTCTCGACGCCCCAGGTGCGCTATATGGGGACGTTGGGGGGCAACCTGCTGGTCGATCCCCGCTGCAACTACTACAACCAGACCTATGCCTGGCGCAAGGCCGTCGGCTTCTGTATGAAGCGCGACGGCGACATCTGCCTGGTCGCGCGAAGCTCGCCCCGCTGTTGGGCCGTCTCCTCATCGGACAGCGCTCCCGTCGCGCTGGTCTTGAACGCGGAAGTCACGCTGGTGGGTGCCAAGGGCAGGCGCCGGATGCCGGCGGCCCACCTATATAAGGATGACGGGATCGACTACACGACCAAATCCGCTGATGAGGTCATCACCGAGATTCATTTGCCCGCCAGCCGCACTCGGATGACGAGCGCCTACTGGAAGTTGCGCCGTCGACCATCATTCGACTTCCCCATCCTGGGGGTGGCGGTCGCGGTCTCCTGGGACGATGGCATTGTGCGCGAGGCCCGTGCAGCGCTGGGCGCCGTTGGGTCACACCCGGTGGATATCACTCCATTCCTGGCACCGCTCGCTGGCAAGCGTCCAGACGATGAGATCATTGCGCAATTGGCCGACGCGGCGGACAAACCAGCGCGGCCACTCGACAACACCGACCTCAACCACTACTGGCGGAAGCGCATGACCAAGGTCTACATCGAGCGGGCCTCGCGCGAGGCCTGCGGCCTCGACCCTTCGGCTGGCCGCCTCAGCGCGCACATCAGTTCAAAGTCGTAACCCTGATTTTCACCCTGCGTCCAGAGCCGTCAGCGCAAGGCGCCTCCTGCGTTATATCTGTAGTTATGGACAAGCTTCGAATTCTTATGGTCGCAACGGCTTTGCTCCTGGCGGCCTGCGGTGGCGGGGCGGCGCTGTCGAACGCAAAGGCCAAGCCGGCCACGCTTGCCGGATCAGTGCAGATCAATAGCGGCGCCAATGCCGGTTCGGATCTCGGCCGCGATGACGTCAACCGTGTCAGTCCGCCGGTCAAGAAGGGCGGCTCTGGGAACCAGCCGGCTGCACCGATCCGGCCCCAAACCGCTGCGCCCGCGGCGCCGGCGGCACCGACCGGAGGAACGTCAACCGATCGCTGTAGCAGTGGCTTCGGCGGCGGGACGGCCGGCAACCGGGTCGCCCCTGGCGGCGGTAAGCATCCTCCGCTGCCGATGTGCGCGCCCCAATAGCAACCAAGAGCGTGAACTAAAAGAGGGCGCCTTCGGGGCGCCCTCTTGGTCGAACCATCGGTCGCGCTTACTTCGACGGTACCGGGAGTGCCGCGGTGAAGATGTCCTGGTCGTTAGCGGCAACGGTCGTACCCGTATCGGTCGTGAACGTCCCTGCGCATACGGCGGGCGGAGTCGCAATCCCTGTTCCGCCCGGCCCTGGGCACAGGAACAAGGCCGGATCCCGAGTGTCGGACCAGAGCGGGTAGGCGTTGTCCACCGCCGCCAGTCCGGTGTAGTCGCCCCAGAAGACGCCGGTCGTGCCGGCTTCGGGGAATTCCGTTGGCAGCGGCATCGAGTTGCTTGTTACGCGCTGGATCACGAACTGCGTCAGGTCGCCTGTTCCTGAAAGGCTGAAATCCGAGAAACCGGTCGTTTCATCCGTCCCGTACTGGCGGTCGTAGTAAGAGACGGCGAGCTTCCCAGTCTTGGTGAAGGCGGTCCACTGGAACCACTGGTCGGTGGTCGCCTGTCCTGGATCGGTCGTGACAACCGTCGACGCCCGAGGGTCGGTTGCGGTCCCGGTAAAGGTCGTCCCTCCGTCGTTGGAGACGCTCAGGAGGATATCGTTATTGCAGGCCTCAGGCGCTTTGACGCCCGTGAACAGGTTGTTGCCGGTGACCGGATCGGTACCGGCAGGTGCGCAACCATTCGCTTCTTTTGAGTGGACGTTGATGTACGAACCCACCGTGACGATGATCTGCTTGGGATTGGTGGGGTTCACGGCTCCGGATCCGTAGTTGGCGGCACGGAAGACCGAGTTGTGTGTCTGCGCCTTTTCCGGAACGCAGGCCCGTCCGAAATCGTGGCCGCCCTGATATGTCGCGCAGTCTGGGAGGTCATAGAAGTCGGTGACCTTCTTCGGTGCATCAAACGTGATCCCGCCATCGAATGACCTCACCAGCAGGATCTGGTTCCTGTTATCCGGCGTCTTGCCAATGGTCTCTGCATTGTTGTAGTTGTCGAAGATGACGTAGAGCACGCCGTCGGGCCCGACAAACGGCTGCGAGAACTGGTTCTCGTTGCAGGCGTCTGCTGCGCCGATCCCGTAATTGTTCGCGCAGAGCGGGCTGTTGATACTCACGAGGTGCCGGGGACTGAAGTGCTCCCCGTAGTCGGCGGAGTTCGATTCGTAGATAAACGCCGTTCCATTTGGCGCAAAGTCTGTCCAGGTCACGTAGATCCGGTCCTGGAATGGCGTGCAGCTCTCGCCCGGTGTTGCTGTAGTCGGATGGCCTGCGCAGGCGTTTGAATTGTTGTCGATGGCCATGAATTGCTTGTCCGCCAGCGGCAGGAAATTGTTGGTCAGGTTGGAGTGCTCAATCACCGGGCGCCCGGGGAAGTTGAACGATGCGCCGAAGTTTTGGGTAGAGCGGAACACGTACAGGCCGTTCGAACGGTCGGGATCGCCGCTCGTCGCGCGTCCCCGCTTGAACATCTGGCAGGACAGGTACGCGTTCCCCTTCGAGTCCCAGGCCACGGAGGTATCACCGCTCGCTTGCGGATAATCGCGGGGCCGGGCGTTGAGGTTCTGGCCCCGGACGAAATTGTTCGGCGTCGTCGTGTCGTTCCATGTCCGGCCCTTGTCCAGGCTATAGGAGACTCCGCAGGTACCATCGCCGCGGCGATAGTCGTTGTAGCTCGCGATCAGATGGTTCGGCTGGTTTGGATCCTGCGCAATGAAGGTCTCGTTCTGCGCCTGACCACGCCCCTGGAGATCCGGGTCGCTCACATTGAGACAGTTCTGGTTGACCTTGATGTTTGAGCTCAGATTTACGGGGCAGGAGTCGCTTCCCCGCGGGGAATAATTGTCCGGCAGCCGGCCGAGCCCGTCGTGATTTGGATTGAGCTCGAGCTCCGCGAAGCCCGAAATAATCCGGGCCTGGATGGTGTTGAGCTCCTCATCAGCGCCTGGAACGGTCGCCTGGACGGTGCCCACACCGGGCTGAAACATCAACAGCCCAAGAACGGGAGCGGCGGTCAAGAGTCGAAGTAAGCGGTGTTTCATCCTTCCTCCCTGAAGCAAGCTGAGAAGCCGACAGCATTGGACCGCCGTGCCGGGGCGTGTGGCTTGATCCCTCCCAAGGAAAACTAACGAGCGGTTAACCCCTGTAAAAACCGACCGGGTAATAGTGATCTTTTGACACAGGCAGTGTCAAGCCTTTTGGCAGATCCGAACTTCCTTCTAAGCTGGCGTTATGGCGGTTGCCTACGGCATGGGCGCGCGGGTGCGCCGCCGGGAAGATCCGCGACTGATCGCCGGAGCGGCAACCTATGTCGATGATCTCCGGCCGCCAGGACTGTGCCATCTCGCTTTCGTTCGGAGCTACGTGGCCCATGCGAGCGTTCGCTCGGTCGACGCGACCCACGCCAAGCAGGCGCCGGGCGTGATTGCGGTGATCACGGCCGCGGACCTCGACGGAATGCCGACCTTCCCTCAGAGCGGGCCCAAGGGTAGGCAACTCCCGAGACGGCAGTTGCTGAATAAGGACAAGGTCCGCTTCGCGGGCGACCTGATCGCCATCGTGGTGGCCGAGACGCGCGAGCAGGCCGAGGACGCGCGCGAGCTGGTCATGACTGAGTTCGAGCCGCTCCCACCAGTCGTCGATCCGCTTCGGGCTTCTGATTCGGAAAGCAGCGCGATCCATCCCGATATCGGGACGAACCTTGCCGATGAAACAAGGCGTGTCTGGGGCGACATCGACGCAGCCTTCAACGACGCGCCACACCTTGTCAGGGCAGGCCTTCGCAATCAGCGGCTGGCCGGCGTGCCGATCGAGCCTCGTGGTGTTGTCGCGGTCCCGAACCCGTGGGACCCTTCGGTGACGGTGTGGTCGGCGACGCAGGTCCCGCATGCAGTGCGGAATGAGGTTGCGACCTTTATGGGTCTGCCACAGTCGGCTGTGCGCGTGATCGCGCCGGAGGTGGTCGGCGGATTCGGCGCAAAACTCTCCATCTATACGGAGGAACTCCTGGTCCCCTGGGTCTCGATGCGATTGGGCCGGCCGGTGAAGTGGATCGAGGACCGCACTGAGCATCTTCAGGCGACCACGCACGGCCGGGACCAGATCCAGGATGCGGAGATGGCCGTGAATGCCGACGGAACGATCCGCGGACTCAAAGTGCGGATCACCGCAGACATGGGCGCCTATCCAATGGGCACGGGACTTCCACGGCTGACCCGGCGGCTGGTCAGCGGCTGTTACCGCGTGCCCGCACTGCAGGTCGACATCAACAGTCTGTACACGAACAAGACGCCGATCGCCGCTTATCGCGGGGCGGGTCGTCCGGAAGCCATCTTCCTGATTGAGCGCATGATGGACCTCGCCGCTCGTGAGCTGGGTCTCGACCCAGCCGAAATCCGGCGACGAAACTTCCTGCCGCCGTTCACTGAACCGATTGCCACCATCGCAGGTGAGCGCTATGACAGCGGGAACTATCTTGCGGCGCTGGAGCGGGCCCTCATGACCGCGAACTACGAGGACCTCCGGTCCGAACAGGAGGCGGCTAGGAAAGCCGGACGGTTGATGGGCATCGGCATCGCCTCGTATGTCGAGATGGCGGGCTTCGGTCCGGACGGCGACCTCTTCGAGAGCGCGACCGTGCGCGCGAATGCCGACGGCACGATCACGGTCGTCACGGGCACCTCACCCCATGGCCAGGGTCACGAAACGACGTGGGCGCAGCTGGTCTCCAGCGAGCTCGGCCTCCCGATGGATCACGTCGTCGTTCGGCATGGCGACACCGCGACGGTGCCGGTTGGCGTGGGAACGTTCGGAAGCCGGAGTGCTGCGGTTGGCGGAAGTGCCGTCCATCTGGCAGCCGGCGAGGTCCGGGAGAAGGCGCAACGACTTGCTGCTCACTTGCTCGAAGCCGCGCCGGCCGACATCGTCGTGTCGGATGGCCAATGGCAGGTCCGTGGCGTCCCGGGGCGCGGCGTGACCTTTGCCGATATTGCTGCCGCTGCCTATGGAACTTCGCGCCCGTCCAATATCGAGGCCGGTCTCGAGGCGACGCGCTATTTCCAGCCGCCAGGCCTTGTCTTCCCATTCGGTGCTCACGTCGCAGTCGTCGAGATTGACCGTGAGACCGGCGCGGTTCAGCTGCGTCGCTACGTCTCAGTCGATGACTGCGGTCACATCCTGAACCCGCTGCTGGTCGAGGGCCAGGTGCATGGCGGCGTGGCGCAGGGCATTGCGCAGGCGCTGTATGAAGAGATCGCTTATGCCGACGACGGCAGCCTGCTGACCGGTAACCTGACCACCTATATGATGCCGACGGCGCCAGACCTGCCCAGCTTTACGCTCGATCGCACCGTCACGCCGAGTCCGGTGAATCCCCTGGGCGTGAAGGGCGTTGGTGAGGCGGCGACGATCGGCTCGACGCCCGCGGTGGTCAACGCCGTTCTCGATGCGCTGGCGCCGCTGGGCATTACACAGATGGATCCGCCATGCACGCCCGAAAAGATTTGGCGGGCGATTCAGTCGGCGAAGATGCGCTCATGAGACTGTGCACGTATTCCGTCGAGCCAGGTCCACCGCGGCTGGGGGCGCAATGTGGTGATGTGATTCTCGATCTCGCCCGGTACTCACATCTTCATGACGGCCAGCGCGTGCCAGCCGACATGCTCGCGTTCATCGGCGCCGGCCAGGTTGCGTGGCGGCACGCTGCTGACCTCTGCCGGCGATTTACGGCTGAGTTGGGCAGCCATGACATGGGTCAGGACTCGGAGGCCGGGCTCGCCTACCCAGCGGAGCGGGTGCGCTGGCACGCTCCCATCCCCCGTCCCGGCAAAGACGTGTTTTGTCTGGGACAGAATTACGCCGCGCACGCGGCAGAGTTGGGAAACCCGCTGCCACCCGCACCCATCTACTTCACAAAGCCGCCCACGACAATCATCGGCCCGGGCGAGACGATTCCATTTCCCAATGGGCTAACCACCCGCTTCGACTGGGAAGTTGAGTTAGGCGTCATCATTGGCGTCACCGGAAAGAACCTTCCCGAGGACCGCGCGCTCGACCATGTCTTTGGATACACAATCTTCAATGACGTGACGGCCCGCGACCTGCAGTACCGTACCTCGCAATGGTTCAAAGGCAAGGCCCTCGACGGAACATGTCCGATGGGGCCGGTGATCGTCACGGTCGATGAGATCCCCGATCCACAGCGGCTGCGCTTGAGGCTCTCGGTCAATGGCAGGGTCAAGCAGGACAGCAGCACCGATGACATGATCTTTTCGGTAGCGCGGATTGTTGCAGACCTTTCCGCCGGAATGACGCTCGAGCCCGGCGACTGCATCTCGACGGGCACGCCCCAAGGTGTGGGCGACGGTCGGAAGCCGCCCGAATATCTCACGCCCGGCGACGTCGTGGAAGCCGAGATCGAGAGGATCGGCGTGCTGCGCAACCCTGTGCGATAGCCCGTCGCCCGAATGTCCCGTCGGAAGGCGTGGGCGGTTACGGCAATCGTCCTTTTACTGTTCTTCGGCGAATTGCTCCGCGAGGTGAAGGCGCACGCGGGCTTGGCG
>CAZRMD010000069.1:8183-11651 GCA_964601135.1 uncultured Actinomycetes bacterium
CACTGGCTTACCGATGTGCTTGCCGGATTGGCCCTGGGCCTCGCCTGGTTTTCGGTCCTGATGGTGGTTACGGCTGGAGCTTCCAGTCCTTCAACGTCTGGATGGCACCGTAGGCCGTCAGGTCGTACTGCACCGGGGTGATGGAGACGTACCCCTCGGTGACCCTGGCGGCGTCCGCCTCGGCCTTCGGCTCCAGCAGGCGAAACTGCCCGTCGAGCCAGTAGTAGGTCTGATTGCGCGGATCTGTGCGCTTCTCGAACCGTTCCTCGACGCGCGACTCGCCTTGCTGCGTGATCGCCACGCCCTTGATCTGTTCTTCGGGCAGGTTCGGAACGTTGACGTTCAGTAGCGTTTTATCCGGCAGCCCTTTGGCGAGCACGGCGAGCGCGAGCTTTCGGGTGAATTTCGCCGCGTAGGTGAAGTCGGGATGGGTGAAGGTCGACAGAGAGACCGCGATGGAAGGGATGCCGAGAATCCGGGCTTCGGTCGCCGCGCTGACCGTGCCCGAGTAGATCACGTTGGTGCCGGTGTTGGACCCCAGGTTGATGCCCGAGACCACAAGATCCGGCGGGCGCGGCAGGATGGCCCTGACCGCAATCTTCACGCAGTCGGCCGGCATGCCGTTCACCGCATAGCCGAAGCGAGCGTTGCGCCGAACCACTTCTTTGGTACGCAACGGCAGCAGCAAGGTGATGGCGTGTCCCACGGCGCTGCGTTCGGCGTCGGGAGCGACCACCTCGACTTCGCCAATCTTGCGCAGCTCCTGCCATGCGGCAAGGATGCCCTGCGCATAGATGCCATCGTCGTTGGTCAAGAGGATGAGCGGTTTTGCCATAAAGCTGTCACCAATTTAGACCTCCGCTCATCCCGTTCAGCCAAGCCTGACACCAACCGTGCCGGAATATACTGATGGCGCCGATGGAAGATCCAATCATGGAGTTCCTGCGGTCCCAGGCCCGTAACTATCGCTGCCGAGTGTGCGGCAGCAACCACAAGGGCTCTCAGTTGCGGAAGATCGGCAACCACAACAACAAGCTCATCGTGCAGGTAACGTGCGGACGGTGCCGCGATTCGTTCTTCCTCCACGTTGAGTTCGCCGGTTCCGTCGTCAACGCCGTCGAAGAGGTCACCAGGGTCGCGGCGCCATCACCGCGCGATACCGATGAGGTCGACGCCGATCCGCTCACCCACGACGAGGTCCTCGATGCGCATCAGCGGCTCGAGGCTTTTCAGGGAAAGCTGACCGATCTCCTGAAATAGGTCTGCGAAGTCAGCCCAGCTGTCGGTAGCCGCTGCGGTAGTAGATCAGTGGCTCGTCCTCGCTCACGACATCGGCCGCGATCACCTGGCCAACGATGATCGTGTGGTCACCGGCCTCGTGGGCGCCGTACATGGTGGCCTCGATGAAACCGGTCGCTTCCTTGAGAATGGGTGACCCGGTGATGCCAAGGCGGTACCCGCCCTCTCGGAACTCGGGCGCGTTGAGGCGGGCGTTGTCGGCGAAGAAGCGCGCGGTGCTCTCGCTGTGTTCACCCAGGATGTTGAGGGCGAAGGCGCGGCTCGAAAAGACCAGCTCGTGCATGACGGTCGAGCGCTCGAGGCTGACCAGAATCAGGAGCGGCTCGAGCGAGACTGACGCAAAGGCGCTGACGGTGATGCCGTGCATTCTGCCGGCCGCGGTGGTCGTCATCACCGTCACGCCGGTGGCAAAGTGCCCCATGACGTAGCGGAAGGCGGCCTTGTCCAGCGGCACCCGAGAAGGTTACGGGAACGTCGCCGAACTGGCTCAGGTGTCGGCTATACTGGACATGTCCGACTAGTTCGGTCGGAGATCAATGAGATTCTCAACCCGATCCGAATACGGCATTCGCGTCATGGTCAGGCTGGGCGGGAGCTACGGTCGGGGCCCAGTTCCGCTCGCCGAGCTGGCAGAGCAGGAAGGCCTGCCGCTTTCCTATCTCGAGCAGATCGCCGGGCAGCTTCGGCGGGCTGGGCTGGTCGTCAGCCGGATGGGCGTCAACGGCGGCTACGCCCTGGCGCGGCGGCCGGAGGCGATCACCATGGCGGACATTGTTCGCAGCCTCGAGGGTTCCCTCGCGCCCGTCAGCTGCCTCGCCGAGGGCGGCGGCCCCGGCCAGTGCAACCACGCCGAGACGCCCTGCTCGGCGCACGGCTTCTGGGAACAGTTGCAGCGCACCATCACCTCGAGCCTGCAGTCGGTTTCGGTTGCCGACCTGATGACGGAGCCACAGCCAGCATGATCCAGACGCGTGTCCTCAAGGCAGAGGCGATCCGGAGCGACTTTCCAATCCTGAACCGCCGCATCAATGGCAAGCCACTCGTTTATCTCGACAGTGCCGCCACCTCGCAGAAGCCGGCTGTCGTGATCGACACGATGGACGACTACTACCGGCGCTACAACGCCAATCCGCATCGCGGCGTCTATGCCATCAGCGAAGAGGCGACCGCCGCCTATGAATCCGCGCGCCAGCGGGTGGCCACCTTCATCAACGCCGCCTCGCCCAAGGAAGTCATCTTCACCCGCAACACAACCGAGGCGATCAACCTGGTGCGGTACAGCTGGGGTCGGGCCAACATCAAAGCCAACGACCGGATCCTCCTCACCGAGATGGAGCATCACAGCAACCTGGTGCCCTGGCAACTCCTGGCGCAAGAGGTTGGCGCGCGGCTCGACTTCCTGTGCATCGACGACGATGGCTTGCTGCTACTCGATCAGCTCGAACGCATGCTCGACGGCGTTCGCCTGCTCGCCATCACCCACCAATCGAACACGCTCGGCACCATCAACCCGATCAAGGCGATCGCAGCCGTCGCCCACCGCGCCGGCGCGCTAGTCCTGGTGGACGGGGCGCAGGCGGTGCCGCATATGGCCGTGGACGTCCAGGACCTGGGCGTCGACTTCTACGCGTTTTCGGGCCACAAGATGTGCGGTCCCACCGGGGTAGGGGTGCTTTGGGCCAGACGAGCGCTGCTCGAGGCCATGCCGCCGTTCCTGGGAGGCGGCGACATGATCAAGCGGGTCAAGCTCACCGAGGCCAGCTGGAACGATCTGCCCTGGAAGTTCGAGGCCGGGACCCCGAGCGTGGCGGAGGGTATCGGCCTGGGAGCGGCCGTCGACTACCTGAGCCGGTTCGGCATGGATGCCGTGCGCGCCCATGAGCGAACCCTGGTCGACTACGCGATGGAGAAGCTCCAGGAGGTGCCGGGCATCACCCTTTATGGCCCCCGCGATTCGGAGCTGCACGGCGGCGCAGTCTCGTTCACGCTGCCAAACATCCATCCCCATGACCTGGCAACGCTGGTCGACCGGGAGGGTATCGCCGTTCGAGCCGGCCACCACTGTACCCAGCCGCTGATGGACCGTCTCGGGGTCGCCGCCACCACTCGCGCCAGCTTCTACATCTATAACCGGGCGGACGAGGTCGACCAGCTGGTCAGCGGAATTCA
>CAZRMD010000069.1:11661-13367 GCA_964601135.1 uncultured Actinomycetes bacterium
AATTCAGAAAGCCGTAAAGGTGTTCGCATGAACATATGTCAGGGGGGTTGCGGGGATTCCCCGCATGAACCATGAGTGACGATCTCTATCGCGAGCAAATTCTCGAGCACTACAAGAACCCCCATCATTTCGGGGAACTGCCCGACGCCGACATCACCCAGGAGGGAGACAACCCGCTCTGCGGGGATGTCGTCACCTTTTATCTCAAGCTCGACGATGGCCACCTGGCGGACGTCCGGTTTCGCGGACGCGGCTGCGCCATCAGCCAGGCGTCGGCCTCGATGCTGACCGACATGATCGTGGGACGGCCGGTGGACGAGCTCAAGCACTTCCCAACCAAGGACCTGCTGGAGGAGCTCGGCATCCAGATCAGCCCGGCGCGAATGAAATGCGCGACGCTCTCAGTCAACACGCTGCGGGTGGCCCTCAACGGCGACTCGCCGGAGGAGGATTGAATTCGATTTGAACCTGGAAACCGCGGGTAGACTCGAAAAGGCCATCCCTGACTACGAGATCAAGGACTTGCGCGTGAGCGTCGAAGGTCGCCAGATCCTGAAGGGCGTTTCACTCGTCGTCAACAAGGGCGAGGTGCACGCCGTGATGGGCCCGAACGGCTCGGGCAAGAGCACGCTCTCGCACACCCTGATGGGCCATCCGAACTACAAGGTCGAGGGCGGCCATGTGTACTTCAAGGGCCAGGACATCCTGACCCTGCCCACCGAGGCGCGTGCCAAGCTCGGCATGTTCCTGGCGCTCCAGTATCCGGTCGTGGTGCCCGGCATCAGCATGTCGAACTTCTTGCGCACGGCGATCAACGCCAAGCGCGGCTACGACGGCAAGGACAAGTCCAAGGCGATTGGCGTCAAGGAGTTCCGCGAGCTTCTCAAGAGCCAGCTGGCCCTGCTTCGGATGGATGACTCCTTCCTCTCACGCTACGTGAACGACGGGTTCTCGGGCGGCGAGAAGAAGCGGGCAGAGATCCTGCAGATGGCCGTCCTCAAGCCGGAGATCGCCATCCTGGATGAGACGGATTCCGGGCTGGACATCGACTCGATCAAGTTCGTGAGCGATGCCGTCAATCGGATGCGCGGTCCCGAGCTGGGTGTGCTGATCATCACGCACTACACCCGGATTCTGAAGTTCATCAAACCGGACTACGTGCACGTGCTCGTCAACGGCGAGTTCGTCCGCTCGGGCGGGCCAGAGCTCGCCGACCAGCTGGAGGCAACAGGCTATTCGGAATGGGTCAAGGAACCGGCCAAGCAGCCGGCCGCCCTGGAGGCAAGTTAATGGCAACGGTGACTCCGCGGATTGACGTCGGCGAAAACTACAAGGAGAAGTACGGCTTCTTCGATCCGGAGAAGTACGTCTTCATGGCCAAGCGCGGGCTCAACAGGGAGGTGGTCAAGGATATCTCCTGGATGAAGAACGAGCCGGAATGGATGACGAAGTTCCGGCTGCGCTCGCTGCAGATCTTCGAAAAGAAGGAGATGCCCAACTGGGGTGCCGACCTATCGAAGATCGACTTCCAGAACATCTTCTACTTCCTGAAGTCGACCGAAAAGCAGGGCAAGACCTGGGACGACGTTCCGGCCGACATCAAGAACACCTTCGACCGGCTGGGCGTGCCGCAGGCCGAACGCAAGTTCCTGGCGGGCGTTGCCGCGCAGTACGAGTCTGAGGTCGTCTACCACTCGCTGCACAAG
>CAZRMD010000070.1:0-13331 GCA_964601135.1 uncultured Actinomycetes bacterium
CCGCCTGCTCGGGCAGCTGCTGGGCGAAACGCTCCGCGAGCACGAAGGTCCGGCGCTGTACGAGCTGGAGGAGTCCATCCGGCTGCAGACGAAGACCCTTCGCCAGCACTACGATGCCGGCCAGGAGGCGGCGCTTGTCGAAGAGCTGGACCGGGTTCCGCTCGACGATGCGGCCCGGCTGGTTCGCGCCTTCGCGACGTATTTTCAGCTGGTCAACCTGGCCGAGCTCGAGCGCCAGGCCCGCTCGGTTACCGACGGGGCGGAGGGAAGGAGTCCGCTAGAACAGTCACTTGCCCGCTGCGTGGAGCACGGCGTATCCGCGCAGCAGGTCGCGCGCGTGCTCGACCATCTCGAAGTCCGTCCGGTATTGACGGCGCACCCCACCGAGGCGGTCCGCCGCAGCATCCTGGATCATCAGGATCGTATCGGTCAGCAGCTGGCGATGCTGCGCGCGCCGCTGCCGGAACAGGAGCGCGATCGGATAAAGAAACGGATTGCCACACAGGTCGAGGTCATCTGGCATACCGACGAGGTCAGATCGGTCCGTCCTCGGGTGCTGGACGAGGTTGGGAATGCGCTCTTCTACTTCGAGCGCACCTTCTTCGACGGCATCCCGGACGTTCAAGCTGAGCTCGCTGACGCGGTGCACCGCCATTACCCGACCCTGAGGCAGCCGGCTGGCCCCTCGATGCATCTCGGATCCTGGGTGGGGAGCGATCAAGACGGCAATCCGAACGCAAATGCCGCGATGCTGGCGCAAACACTCCATCTTCAGCGCCGCACGCTGCTGACCTTGTATCGCGAGCGGGTCAGAGCGCTGGCCCGCGACCTCAGCCAGTCGACGCGGCTGACGACAGTGAGCCCGGAGCTGGCAGCATCGATTCACAAAGATGAAGCAGAGCTCGCTGACTACGCCGAGTCACTGAATCCCGGCACGGCGGAAGAACCGTATCGGCGGAAGCTCTCCTTCATCTGGCAACGGCTTGGGGCAACGCTCGAGAATGGGCCCGGGGCGTACTCGTCGGTAGACCGGCTGAGCGCCGATCTCGACCTGCTCGACGCCAGCCTCCGCGGACACCATGGCCGAGCCGTGGCGGACGGCGACCTGGCGCAACTCCGCCGTCAGGTCCGTGCCTTCGGTTTCGTTGGTGCGCGCCTCGACATCCGCCAGCATCGAGCCGTCGTTCACGCAGCCGCGGCCGAAGTCTTCGAGCGCCTGGGCACGGGTTCGCCGCGGCGGCCGGCCGCGACCATCGACGCACCGCCGGTTTCTGTGGTCGCCTCGCGCTGGTCGCCTGACACCGGCAACCTGCTGGCGACCCTCTCGGCCATGGCCGAGGCGCAGCGGACCATGCCAGGCGCAGCGCAAACGTTCATCGTGAGCATGAGCGAGAGCGCTGATGACGTGCTCAACGCCCTGTTCCTCGCCGGCCTGGCCGGGCTTCACGATCTGCGCGACGAGCCACCGTGGAGCGATGTCGACATCGTGCCGCTGTTCGAGCGCCTGAGTGCGTTGGAGCGCGCACCGGCGACGATGGAGGCACTCCTGAGCGACTCGGTCTACGCCCGGCAGTTAGATGGCCGAGGTGGAATCCAGGAGGTGATGCTTGGCTACTCGGACAGCAACAAGGAAGTTGGCTATCTCTGCGCCGCCTGGGCGCTGGACCGTGCGCACGAGTCGATCGCGTCGGTGGTTGCCAGCCATGGTCGGACGTTGCGGATCTTCCATGGACGCGGAGGAACCGTCGGCCGTGGCGGCGGCCCGACGCATGAGGCGATCCTCGCGCAACCGGCGACAGCACGAGACCCAAAGATCAAGATCACGGAGCAGGGCGAGGTGATCCATCGCAAGTACGCTCGCCCGGAGACCGCGCGCCACAACCTGTCGCTGGTGCTGGGCGCGATGCTCGAACACACGCTCATCCCGGCCGAGGCACGGCAGCCCAAGCCATTGTGGGGCGAGGCCATGGATACCATGGCGGCGGAGAGCCGCGCTCGCTATCGGGCGCTGGTCTACGACGATCCTGGATTTCAGGCCTACTTCGAGCAAGCAAGTCCGATCGAGGAGATCGCGCAACTCAACACCGGCTCGCGGCCGGTGAGCCGAGGAGGCACACTGGCCATCGAGGACTTGCGCGCCATCCCCTGGGTGTTCGCCTGGATGCAGAACCGGCATCTCCTGCCGGCCTGGTACGGGGTGGGTTCGGCATTTCATCTGTTCGAGCAGCGCCCCGGTGGGCTGGAATGCCTGCGCGATATGTACCGCAACTGGTTGTTCTTCCGCTCGCTCGTCGACAACCTGCAGATGGTACTGGTCAAAGCCGACATGCGGATTGCCCGCCATTACGCCACCCTGGTGACGGATCAGCGAGAACGCGATCGTCTGTTTTCGACGATTGAGGCGGAGTTCCATCGCACGCACGACGCGGTCCTCGAGATCACCGAGCAGCGGTCCGTGCTGGAACGGCAACCACATCTGCACGCTAGCCTGCGGTTACGCGATCCCTACATCGACCCGATGAGTTACTTCCAGGTCCGGTTGCTGCGCGAGCTTCGTCGCCTCGCTTCTGACGATCCGCGCCGGCCTGCTCACCTGCAGGCGGTACTGCGGACGATCAATGGCATCGCGGCCGGCCTGCAAAACACTGGCTGAGGCTCAGGGCTCGGCGGGCGATCGTCCTTTGCGACGGCGTCGTTTCGGTGGTGGCGCGGCAGGAAGGGCGCGGGTGTAGGTGCCCAGGACCTGCAGGAAGCTGGTGGCTTTTCGCGCCGCGCGCAGGGACGCTGCCACCGGCTTGTCGGAACGGCCGCCATCGAGGTCGAGGTAAAAGAGATATTCCCAGGGCGGGTCACGCCGCGGGCGCGATTCCAGCTTGCTGAGGTTGACGCCGAACTCGTTGAAACATGCCAGCAATCGATAGAGAGCGCCGGGTTCATTGGGAACCGCGCAGACCAGCGACGTCTTCTTGCCATAACGCGGCCGCTTGATCCGTGGTGGTCGGGGACGTTTGGGCCCTCGGCGGCTGATCAGAAAGAAGCGGGTGATGTTCTCCTGCACGGTCTGGATCCGCTCGGCCACGATGGTCAAGCCATAGAGTTCGGCGGCCCGCCGGCCTGCGATCGCGGCCTGCTCGGGATTGGCTTCCTGCTGTACCTGGCGAGCGCCGCCCGCGGTGTCATAGACAGGAATCGGCTCGAGGTGCTCGCGAACGATGAACGCCTCGCACTGCGCCAGCGCCTGCGGATGGGAGAGGACGCGTTTCAACCGATTGCGGTCCGTGCCGGGCAGAGCGAGCAGACAATGGTCGACCTGCAGGGCGACCTCGGCCACCACCAGGGCGCGATATTCGAGAAGCAGGTCGTAGGTCTCGAGCACGCTGCCGGCCTGCGAGTTCTCGACCGGGACGAGGGCAAAGTCGACAGATTGATCGGCGACGCGGTGGAAGGCATGGCGCAGCGTCCGGAAGGGCTTGGGCGTGGCTGTCGGGAAGGTGGCGTGGAGGGCCTCTTCCGAGTACGCGCCTGGTTCCCCCTGATAACCGATCGTGATTTCGCCGGCGATGCGGAAACTTTAACCCCCTCCCCAACCCTCCCCACAAGAGGGAGGGGGTAGAGTCCTTTACATGAGCCAGGTCAACGTCATCGTGATCCACGTGCGCGCCAAACAGGCGGCCGAGTACGAGAAGCTTTTCGAAGAGCGGCAGCTACCCCGATGGAAGGACTTTCACGCTCGAGGGAAATTCATCAACGCGCGCTTCTTTCGCTCGCAGTTTGGTTCCGACGAGCGGCGCAGTGTCGTCAGGTACGTGATCGTCGTGGAAGTTCCAAGCATGGCCGAGCATCACGAACACGATCAGGACCCGGAGTTCCAGGAATTCGACCGTCTCGCGGACGCGTTCCAACCGGAGGGCCCACTGGTGTTCGGCGGCGATTTGATCTATTCGGTTGGCTGATCGTCCCTGGTCCAGCGACTTCAGGTACGGGCCAGTGGCGTTTCTTTCAAAGGTGGGCGAGGCAACGGACCGTGCACGATCTGGAAGCCGGTGGTGTTCGACACCACCTCCACCTGGTCACGCTTGAGGCGCAGTTCGGCCGCGCCTTTGCCGGCCCGCAAGTTCTTGAGGGTCAGGTCGGGGAGCCAGTCCGGTAGATCCGGGTTGACGTAAATCGTCCGGCTCTGTCCGGTGGTGTGGATGCCGCAGAGGATGGCGATCAGGCGAAAGACCGACGCCGCCGCCCACGCCTGGGGGACGTTGGTCCCGAGATAGGGGACCGGGAAGGAGCCAGGTTCGCGCGCGACGCCGGCCCAGAGCTCGGGCAGGCGGTACTGCTCGAAGCGCTCCGCGGCCGCGAAGATCCCCTCGGCAATCCGCTGGGCATCGGCGTGCCGTCCGGCGCGGCGGAATCCGCCGGCGATGGTGGCGTTGTCATGCGGCCATACCGAGCCCAGGTGATAGGAGTAGGGGTTGTACGACGGGTGCTCGGTCGATAACGTTCGCACTCCCCAGCCGCTCCACATATCGGGTTGCATCAGCCGGTCGACGACGCGCGTGGCGCGGTCTGGGGGGACGATGCCGTTCGCCAGGCAATGGCCGGCATTCGACGCGACCGACTTGATCGGTTTCTTGTTTCCATCCAGGCCCAGGTAGTACGTGCCCTCTTCCTCCCACCAGAACCGTTCGTTGAATTCCTCGTAGAGCCTGGTCGCCCGCTCGCGCAGCTCCGCCGCTCGTTCGGGCTCGCCCCAGATTTGATACGCCTCGGAAATCCGCAGCGTGGCGTCGAAGGCGTATCCCTGCAGCTCGCAGAGCGCGTGGGGCAGCGGTGCGATGCTACCGTCCTCATGACGGATCGCGTCGTGTGAGTCTTTCCAACCCTGGCAATAGAAGCCGCGTGGTGAGCGGGTTTTGTATTCCTGAAATCCATCACCGTCGCGATCGCCATACGTGAGCATCCAGTTGAGGGCGGCTTCGGCATTCGTCCGGTAACGCTTCAGGATCTCCTCGTCGCCCGACCACTGATACGCATATGACAGGACGATCAGGAATAGCAAGGTTGCGTCTGCCGTGCCGAAATATGGCGCAAATGGCAACAGCCCCAGGCTGGCCAGCTCGCCGTAGCGCAGCTCGTGGGGGATCTTTCCCGGCTCCTTGTCCTGCTCGGCATTGTCGTCAGTTGCCTGGACGCGCGAGAGACGGTCGATGGCCCCAAAAGCAAATTCCGGGAAGCCGCTGATGCTTTCCATCGCGACGACCAGCGTGTCGCGGCCGAAGAGGGTGACATACCAGGGGATACCGGCGGCCGGGATGAAGACGCTGCGACGAACGGCAAAGTCGGCCATCCGCAGCGCCTCCATGTCGTTGACGGCCTGCCGCCAGATCACGGGCAGAACGGGATGGCTGGTCTGGATGTCGACCGGAGGAAGCACGCCGGTCGCCATTTCCGGACGCCGATTCTGAACGGCGCTACAGGGCAACACTCGCGCCCGATGCCCGTCGATCACCGGCAGCCACTGGATGCAGGTGTGCCAGGTTTGTTTGGGCGCCAGACTGATCACGAATTGCATCCGCCCGTTGGCGAATTCCGGGTGCGACTCGGCGCGCTCGACCATGACCACGAGCTCTCGCTTGAAACTGCTGTTTATATAGGTTGTGCGCAGCTCGCCGGCCTTCTCGTGCCAGGAGCTCTGCAGATCCCCGCGCCGCACCAGGCGCCGGCGGCGCACGTCGAAGATGTCGGCGAAGTCGGATTCGATGGCTACCTCGACGATCAGACGGACCGGCATCGGTGCGTAATTGACCAGGTCGTAGTCCTCATGGATGCCCTCGAAGATCGTCCGATCAAGTCGAATGCCGATCGCCCGCTCCTCGAGGACGACGTCGTGTTCGGCGCCGTTTCGGGTCCCGGCTAAGGGCAACTCCGGCGTCGTGAACTCCCAGCGAGCGGAAAAGTGATCGATGGGGCTGGCGTCGAGGAGGAGCGGGACCCGCCCGTTGATGCTGAACGAGTAGCCGGAGACGAAGCGGGTATCCCGGGCAAAAAAACCGACGGCGGCCGTTGCCACCAACGTGGCATTGGGCTCGCAGACCAGGAACTGATGGTCATGGTTGATGGTGATCGTGGGAACGCCGTGCGTGACCGGCATCTAGCTCGAAGAAAATTTACATTGCAGTAGGCTTGCCGGGAAGGAAGGGCCTGTTATCCCTTTGCGCTCGCTGATCTCAAAGAGGTGCCCGTCAGGGTCACGAAAGAAGCAGCGAACCTCCCATGCCGACTCGTGCGGTGGCGTCAGGAATTTCGCGCCGCGGGAGCGCAGCAGGTTGTAGGCGGCTCGGCAATCTGGCACGCGGATGGTGACGCTATGGCTGATCCTGGAGGGGTCGGCCGGTGGCACGAACTCAGTGCCGGGCTTGTCGGCGGTTTCGCCGCCAGGCGTGACGAGCAGCAACCAGGCACCTTGGAAGTTGAACACGGCCGACGTGCCGCCGTACTCGCCGGTCAGTGTGGCACTCAGGACATCGCGATACCAATCACGCGACCGTGCCAGGTCCTGGACGACCAGGATGTGGGTGAGCTCCATACCCGACGCGGGAAACTCGGCCATTGGGAGCTGATTCTCGCATTAGGCAGAATAGGAACCTCAGCCATGGCGTCGAAGACCGTCGACGAATACGCGAGAGCGCGACCCGATGAGCAGCGCAAAATCATCGCCGCGCTTCGCAAAGTCGTTAAGGCCGCGGCGCCCGAGGCGACCGAGTCCATCAAATGGGCGCAGCCCGTTTACGAAGATCACGGGCCCTTCGCCTTCATCAAAGCCGCGAGCCAACATGTGACGCTTGGATTCTGGCGCGGGTTCGAGATCGACAACGGCCGTGGGTTGCTCGAGTCCAGCGGTTCCCGGATGGCGCACGTCAAGATACGGAGCCTCATGGACATCAATGAGAACCAGCTTCAGCGGCTCGTGAAAGACGCGGTACGACTCAACCGCCTAAAGGGCGACCCAACCAAGGGGGCCTAGTCGGCGTCACGAGGCGACGCTTGCGCCGACCAGGTGATAACGGTGCTCGGGCCGGCCTGGGGATCCGTATCGCATCACGAGCTCGACACGGCCCGATTGGACGAGGTGGTCGAGATAGCGCCGGGCGGTCACGCGACTCAGGCTCGCAAGGTCGGCAACCTCGGTTGCGGCCAGATCACGACCAGCTTCTCGCAGGATCTTGAGGACCAGATCGAGCGTTGGCCGTGAGAGTCCCTTGGGCAGCGACTCGCCCGCGCCCTGCCGCAGGATGTGATACAGCGTGTCGACGGCGTGCTGATCGGCCTCGGACAGCCGCGCTAACCGCTCCCGCATCGCGGCATAGCTCTGCAGCTTCTCTTCGAGCGCGGCGAAGCGGAAGGGTTTGATCAGGTAATGCACGACGCCACCGTGCATGGCGGAACGCAGGCTTTCGACGTCGCGAGCGGCGGTGATGGCGATGATGTCGACGCGAGATGTCCCGGACTCGCGGAGCGTCCGCATCACGTCCAGGCCGGACATGTCCGGCAGATAGATGTCGAGGAGGATGAGGTCCGGCCGGGTCGTTGCCACCATGCGGAGGGCCTCGGCGCCGGTTCCCGCCTGGCCGACCACCTGGAATCCAGAGACCTTCTCGACATAGGCGCGGTGCAGATCGGCGACACGGAAGTCGTCGTCGACGATCAGGGTCCGGATCACGCGGGCGTCACCACCGGCACGGGTTTCGATTCCAGCGGCAAGCGCACCGTAAAGATGGCACCGCCGTTGTTGACCACGGTTACCTGACCGCCACGGCGGGCCGCCACCTGCTTGACCAGCGCCAACCCAAGACCACGTCGTGACCCGGGACCGGCCACCTTCGTCGTATAGCCCTCCGAAAAGATGCGCTCGGTGTCGTCGCCGCTGATGCCCGGACCTGAGTCGTGAACCTTGATCACGACGTCGCCGTCTTGCTGATGAATGGCGACTTCGACCCAGCGCGGACCGCCGTTTGGCGACGACCCGACCGCATCGAGCGCGTTGTCGATCAGATTGCCAACCACCGTGATCAGGTCACGGGGATGACCCGCGTCCCCATCGAGCCGGCTGTCCGGGGAAAGCCGGAACTGGATGCCGCGCTCGGCAGCGACCGCCGACTTTCCCAGGAGCAGCGCGCCGAGCACTGGATCACCGACCCGCTCGAGCAACGATTCAGTGAGTTCCTGGGAAACCGATGACGACTCTGTGGTCAGCTGCATCGCTTCCTCGAAGCGACCGAGCTCGATCAAGCCGGCGATGGTGTGCAGCCGGTTGGAGAAGTCGTGCGCCTGCGCACGCAGCGCCTCGGTGACCCCGCGCGCGTTGTCGAGCTCGCGGAGCAACCCCTCCAGCTCGGTTCGGTCCCGCAACGTGGCGACATATCCGATGGTCCGTCCATGCACGACGACCGGCATCCGGCTGACCACCAGCACTCGGTCGGCAGCCAGAACCACCTGGTCGCTACCCGTTGCCTCGCCGATGAGCACGTCGCGAACTCGCCCAGCGGGAAGCGCGCCGGCCAGCGGTTGGCCAACCACATCGTCTTTCAGCCGCAGAAGACGTCGGGCCTCGTCGTTGATCAGTGTCACCCGTCCATCGCGATCGGTTGCGACCGTACCCTCGCGGATGCCATGCAGGCTGGCCTCCCGCTGCTCGAGCAAGGTCGCAATCTCCTCCGGTTCGAGCCCGAAGGTCTGGCGCTTGAGATGGCGCGCCAATAACAGCGAGCCCGCCACGCCCAGGGCGACGGCGACCAGCAAGTAGAGGACAAACCGGCCCAGGTCGTTCATGAGCTGCTGGAACAGCGCCGTCTCGAGGAAGCCCACCGAAACGATGCCGATGACCTTGCCGTCGCCGTCAAGAATCGGCGCCTTTCCACGCGCGGAGGTTCCAAGCGTCCCTTTCTGGACGCCGACGTAGGTATGGCCCGCCAGCACCGTCTGCGGCTCTTCATCGATCTTCTTCCCGATCAATGCGGGATTCGGGTGGGAATACCGGGTGCCATCCGGACCCGCGATGACGATGAAGCTTGCCCCGGACGCCTTGCGCATCCCTACGGCCAGCGGCTGCAGCGTGCGCGATGGATCCGAGTCCCGCAACGCCTCACGGACCGATGGCATCGACGCAACCAGCTCGGCGAGGTTCAGCGCGCGCTGCTCGTACTGAGAATCCAGGCCGGCACGCTCGATGCCGATGGTCACGGCGACGCCGATGAGCAGCGCTCCCAGGATGATCGCCAGCTGGAACGCGAGGATGCGTGACGCCAGGCTGAGTCGGGGTCTCACCACCGGCCTCATCGTATCGGGTCCTGCTGGGAAAAGGGACCGACCACAACGACCAAAACGGTCGCAAACTCCGTAAGGCTTTTCAGCGGCTGATTGGCCCATTTACCGTGACGGATGCAATGGCAGGGGCGGCAATCGAGCTGCGTAACGTGACCAAGCGGTTTGCCACGCCCAAAGGCGGCATCTACACGGCGCTTCGCGAACTGACGATGGAGGTTGCACCGGGCGAGTTCTGCGCCGTCGTCGGCCCGACGGGTTGCGGGAAGTCGACCACCCTGGCCTTGATCTCTGGGCTGGAGCGCGCCAGTGCCGGCGAGGTCCTCGTCATGGGTGAACCAGTCCGCGGCATCCCGGATGGTATCGGGTACGTGTTCCAGACCGACGCGGTCTTTCCCTGGAAGACCGTCCTGGAGAACGTTGCCGCCGGACCCAGATATCACGGCACTGCCGGCAGCGATGCTCGCAAGCAGGCTCGCGACTGGATTACGCGAGTCGGACTGGCGGGATTCGAGGACCGCTATCCCTACCAGCTTTCCGGCGGCATGCGCAAGCGGGTCGGGCTGGCGCAGAGCCTGATCAACAACCCGCGAATCCTGCTGATGGACGAGCCCTTCTCCGCGCTCGACGTCCAGACCCGGACGCTGATGGAGAACGAGCTGCTGTCGCTGTGGGCAGCCACCTCGGCTTCGGTCGTGTTCGTCACTCACGACCTGGAGGAGGCAATCGCGCTCGCCGATCGCGTGGTGGTGCTGACCGCCGGACCCGGCACCGTAAAGGCCACGTTTGCGGTGGACCTGCCGCGCCCGCGAAACGTCGCAGAGATTCGGTTCCAACCGCAGTTTGCCCGGATCTACGAAGCCATCTGGACCCAGCTTCGCGATGAGGTGCTGGTGAGCTATGAGCGTCAGAAGCACGCAGCTACGGCCGTCTGAGGTGGACTCCGGCCAGGGCGGCTCGCTCTCCGGCGTTCGGTCGACAGAAGGGGCACTTCCGGCGATCGGCGTCGACGCAGGGGACGCGGCCGCTCAGGCCGGGAAATCGGGACAGCGGACCCGGGCCGCCAGGCAACGACGGCTGCTCGTCTACGGGCTGCGACTCCTCTTCGCCATCGTTTGGTTCGGCAGCTGGGAGCTGACGACCCGCCTTGGCTGGGTCGATCCCTTCTTCTTCGGCATGCCGTCCCGCATCATCGCCCGGCTCTGGGAGTGGATCACACAAGGCACCTCGCTGGGACCGATCTGGCTCCAGGTCGCGGTGACGATGGAGGAAACGGTTCTCGGCTTCGCCGTCGGAGTGGTCCTGGGGGTGATCGTGGGGGTCCTGTTGGGTCGCATGCGGCTGCTTTCTGACGTCCTCTCGCCGTACATCAAGGCCTGGAACTCGATCCCGCGCGTCGTGCTCGGAGCGATGTTCGTGATCATGTTCGGCCTCGGCCTGAAGTCGAAGATCGCGACCGCCAGCATTCTGGTCTTCTTCGTCGTCTTCTTCAATGCTTTCCAGGGCGTGCGGGAAGTCGATCCCAACCTGATTGCCAATGCGCGCATCCTGGGCGCTGACAACCGCCGCCTGACGACTGAGATCATCATCCCGTCGGCGCTGTCCTGGATCCTGGCCAGCCTGCACATCAGCTTCGGCCTCGCCATCGTTGGCGCGGTGGTTGGCGAGCTGTTCGGGGCGACAGCCGGTGTCGGCGAGCTGATTTACAGCTCGAAGAACGTCTTCGACATCGATGGCGTCTTCGCAGGAATGTTGCTGCTCGCCGTCATGGCACTCGTCGCAGAGGGGGTGATCACAGTTCTCGAAAACCGGCTTATCCGGTGGCGACCGCGTCAACTCGCCGGCGAAACACCAATCTAGACGGAAGGAGGAAACAGCATCGATGCAATCGTTGGCTCGTAAAGCATTCGTTCCGGTGGCGGCAGCCACGCTGATTCTCAGTGCCTGCGGCGGTACCTCGCAAGGTACCGGGGCAAGCGCGTCGGCGTCCCCCGTTTCGCTGAAAATCATGGTTGGCGGCTTGAACAAGCAGATTTACCTGCCGAACATGCTTGCCAAGCAACTCGGGTACTTCCAGGCAGAAAACATCGACGTCACGCTCGTCGACGAACCCAATGGCGTGGACACGGAAGAGGAGGTCATTGCCGGCAACGTTGACGCCGGCTCCGGCGCCTACAACCACACCATCGAGCTCCAGGCGAAGGGCAAGAACATGGAAACCATCTGCCAGTTCGGAATCGCGCCCGGCGAGGCGGAGATGGTCTCCACAAAGGCGTCGGGCATCTCCTCGGCGGCCGACCTCAAGGGTAAGAATCTTGGCGTGACGGAGCTCGGTTCGGGGACGCATACGCTCACGATGGCTCTGCTGGGAAAAGCCGGGGTCTCGCCTGACCAGGCCCATTACATCGGGGTCGGCGCGGGCGATACCTTCATCAAAGCCCTGCAGCAGGGGACGATCGTTGCGGGGATGACCACGGAGCCGACCATCGCGCGGCTGGTTCAAAGTGGCGACGGCAAGATCTTGATCAGTCTGCTGACCCCCCAGGACACCGAGAAAGCCCTCGGCGGTGACTATCCATTCATCGGCGTGTTCGCCAAGAACGACTGGGTCAACAGTCACAAGGACGTCGCCCAGCGGCTCGTCAACGTGTACGTGAAGACCCTGAAGTGGATGAAGAGCCACAGTGCCAGCGAGATCGCGGCCAAGATGCCGCCCGATTACATCAAGCCCAGCACTGAGCTTTATGTCGCGGCGCTGCAGCAGCAGTTGTCCATCTTCGGCAGCGATTGCAAAATGCCGTCCGGCGGCCCGGATACCGTCCTCAAGGTTCTGCAGACCTATGTGCCGAGCTTCAAGAAGCTCAACGCGACCATTGACTTGAGCAAGACCTACACGAACGAATTCGCCAACAAGGCCAGCTAAACCGCCGCCCGAGCCGGGAGTAGGGGAGGGCCCTCGCCCTCCCCTCGACGTGTCGGCCTAGCATGGAACTCAGGAGGTGAGTCAGTGCGAACCAGAGACGTGGTCTCCGGTGCCGCGGCCGGCGTCGTCGGCGGATATGTCGGGACCAAAGTGATGCAGCCGGTGACGACGAAGCTCCGGGAACTCGCACCTGAGGCGGACAAGGAGCGCGAAAAGGCCGTGAGTCCAGGACCGCCGTACAGGATCGGCGCACAGAAGGCAGCCGCCCTGGTCGGCGTCAAGCTGGACGAGAAACAACTGGAAACGGCGGCCTCAGCCATGCCCTACACGGTCGGGATCGCCGGCGGATTGCTGTACGTAGCGCTTCGGCGGGTGGCTCGGATGAACCCCGTCATGGCCGCGGTCGCGTCCGGCATGGCGCTGTTCTTTGCCGTTGATGAGGGTCTGACGCCGACACTGGGACTCAGTGCCCCAAACAACATGTATCCCCTGTCGACGCACCTGCGCGGCTTCCTCGGCCACCTTGTCTACGGTGCGGGAGTTGCCGTTACCGCCGACGTCCTCATGGGCGACCGATGAGCACAGCGCGCGAAATCGCGGACAAGAGCATGGAGCTGGCCACCGAATTTATGGATTCGACGCGAGATCGAATGCTGGAGATGGCCGAGGGAGACACGAATCTGCTTCGGGAGGCCGCCGACATCGTGCGCGGCAGGGCCACCGAGGGTCCGGCCTTGAGTCATTCCGCGGAGCATCTCGCCTTTTCGCTGATCACCGCCGCGCACAAGGTTCTGGTGGACGAGAGCCAGCCTCCGCCCATTCAGGATCGATAGCCCCGAGGCTCGACATGGGCGCTTGGGGTGTGCTCGCCTTCGACAACGACGAAGCCAACGACTGGGCATATGAGCTCGAGGAAACCGGCGACCTGTCAGCTGTCCAGTCGGCGCTCGCCGCTGTGGACGCCGCTGGCGCCGATTACCTCGACGGGGATACCGCATCGGAGGCGCTGGCAGCATGCGAAGTTCTGGCTCGGCTAGAGTGAACGGCTCTCAAGATGAGGCGACAGGTGCGGCTCATCTTGGGGACATTTTCC
>CAZRMD010000071.1:0-10678 GCA_964601135.1 uncultured Actinomycetes bacterium
CGCACCTGCTCGCGGGCGGCCTCCATGTCTTCGGAAATGAAGGCCGGCGCCGCGGCCTGGATCTGGATGTCGTCGAACGACCGGCCGGCTTCATCTGCTCCCTCGCGGACGAACTGCAGGCACCACTTGATGATGGCCGGATCGGCCAGTTGGATGATGACGCCGTCCGCGACCCGGCCGGCGGCACGCAGCGCCTTCGGTCCGTAGCCGGCAACCCAGATGGGCAGCTCGTGCTCCGCCCACTTCAAGCGGATCTTCACGCCGTCATAGCTGACCTCGCGGCCGGCCGCGAGGTCGCGGATCAGGCGGCAGTCGGCTTCCATGTGCTCAACGGAAATCGGTTTCTGGCCGAGGACGCGGCGGGCGCTGTCGCCACGGCCCATCCCCATCACCATGCGCCCGCCCGAGATCTCGTTCAGCGTCGCCAGCGCGCTGGCCGTGACGCTGGGATCACGGGTTCCGGGATTGGTGACACACGGCCCAATCTTGATGGTCTTCGTGTTGGCGGCCATCAGGGTGAAGATCGGATAGACCTCCTGCCAGAGCACGTGGGAGTCGAACAGCCAGGCGTACTCGAAGCCCTGAGCCTCGGCAAGCTTGGTCAGATCCACCCACCGGCTGGGGGGCGGATCGGGAGCGAAGCAAACACCGAAACTCAGCCGAGCCATTCCCTTCCTCAAAGGCTGGAGCCCCCGCCGCGAGCGTTGGGGGCTCCAGCGCGCTTACGCCGAGATTAAGTCGCCGCCGCCGCCTGCGGGCTGCGCCGAGCAGCACCCGCCGGGAACAACGCTGCGAGCGCCCAGTAGCAGAGGAGCGCCGCCACAAGTCCCACTAGCCAGCTGTAGTCGTAGAGGTTGCGCTGGGTGCCGAACAGATGGTAGAGCGGCCCAATAATCCCGTGCTCTGGAAATGGACCAGTGCCCGGGGCTGAGTAAGCGCCACCAACCGCGAGGACAGCTCCGACCACTAAGCTGACCAGGCCTCGCCAGTTGAAGCCGGCCGAGTATCGATATTCGCCCTCCGGCTGGTACAGATGGGCCAACCTCAGATTGGTGGCTCGCACGAACCAGTAATCCGCGATGAGCACCCCCGCGATGGCCCCGAGCGCGCCGCCGTAGAAGCCCAGCCAGGTGAAGATGTAGACATTCGGGTTCGCGAGCAGGTTCCAGGGCTGGATGATGATGCCCAGGACACCGGTGATCAAGCCGCCCGTGCGGAAGCTGATCAGCTTCGGGATGACGTTGGAGAAGTCGTAGGACGGGCTGACGATGTTGGCCGCCACGTTGACGGACAGGGTGGCAACCGCCAGCGTGAACAGGGCGAAAATGACGACCAGCGGGTTATTGAACTGGCTGACGAGGGCGACGGGGTCCCAGATCGCCTTTCCAAACACGACCACGGTCGCCGAGGTGATGAGCACGGCGATCAGCGGAAAGAGCGTCATCGTGGTTGGCAAACCGAGGATCTGGCCCAGCGCCTGCGCCCGCTGACTCTTGCCAAAACGGGTGAAGTCGGGCATGTTCAGCGAAAGCGTCGACCAGAAGGCAATCATCCCCATCAGCGACGGCGGGAAGAGCACGAGCCAGAAATCGGTGCCCCAGCCAACCTTGCCTCCCTGCGAAACGATCGGGCCAAAGCCACCGGCCTTGACCACCATCCAGGCGAGCAAGCCGAGCGCCACGATTAACACGAAGGGAGCTGCCCAGTTCTCAAATCGGCGGACGGCATCCATACCCCGCACGATGATGAAGATGTTGATCGCCCAGAAGATTGCGAAGCTCAGCCATAGCGTCCAGTGCTGGCCGAGAACCATGGCCGAGTTCGTCCAGCTATCTCCAAGGAGCTTCCCGGTCAAGGCGTAGAGTGCGCCGCCGCCGATCCAGGTCTGGATACCGAACCAGCCGCACGCAACGCCTGCCCGCAGTAGGGCCGCGACGTTGGCGCCAAAAACGCCGAAGGAAGCCCGGGCAAAGACCGGGTAAGGGATACCGTACTTGGTGCCGGCGTGACTGTTTGCCAGCATCGGAATCAGGACGATGATGTTCGCCAGGGCTATGGTCAGAATTGCCTGGTACCAGGCCATGCCGAGGGCCACGAGTCCGGATGCCAGCAAATACGTCGGGATGTTGTGCGCCATTCCGATCCAGAGCGCCATGTAGTTGTAGGTCGTCCAGGTTCGCTGCTTGATTGGGACCGGCGCCAGGTCGGCGTTATAGAGCGGGCTGTCTCGAATTGCCGAATCGTCGGCCAGCTCGTGCCGGCCATCCGGGTAGACAAGCTCCTCCCCCACGCGTTGCGCCGGCGGCGTATAGGTCGCGACTCCCATGCTTCCCCTCCTTGTATCGGGTGCCGATTTTGGCGAGCTAAATTTACGTTCGGCGAGCGCCTAAGTCAATGGCCGTTTGGAGGCGGTTTCAGGTCACGGCCCGGTATACGGAAATGTGCTTTCCGCTGCTGGCCGTGAAGGGCTCCTTGAGCCAGCCGCCCCACCGATTCTCCAGTTGAAGGCCGGCCCCCCGCGCCTTGAGGTCCAGCTCGGATGGCCAGCAATAGCGCAGCTTGACCGGGTAGAAGCGGATGCCGCGCTCGGTCACGACCATGTGCTGGCCGACGATTTGCTGTTGCACCGGGTCATGCAGCGAGGCGTCGATCCGGACCGCTTCCATGTCGACACTGGTGGCCTGAATACGTTGACCACGGTCAAACCGCGTCAGATCGGGCACGAACGCTTCGACGACGAACGCCCCCTGCGGCTCGAGGTGCTCGGCAACGCGGCGAAAACAGCGCAGCTGGTCATCCTGACGAAGGAGGGCGAACAAGGTATTGAACGTGATGAAGATCAGCGAATAGCGACCCTCGACCATCAAATCTCCGAAGTTGCCCATGGTCACCGGGATGTCCTGTCCGCCTGGCTTACGACGGAGCTGGGAGACCATCGCAGGCGAGGCATCGATTCCCTCGATGCGGACTCCCCGCTCTCGCAGCTGTAAGGCGAGGCGTCCCGTGCCGATTCCAAGCTCCAGCACGCGACCGCGCCCAGCGAGCTCGGCCAGAAAGCCCACCGCCTCATTGGTGTCCTTCGGTATCTGCGTCAGCGTGTCGTAGACTTCGGCGATCCGCTCGCCGTAGGTCGTTTCGTCGTAGTCCGACATCCGACCTAGACTACAGCCCGTTGCCGCCGACGCTTTTGCTCAAAGTCATCGTCACGCCCGCGTTGATCACCGCGGCGACCCTGGTCGGGCGTCGCTGGGGCGAGGCGATGAGCGGCTGGCTCGTGGGACTGCCGCTGACGTCTGGTCCCGTGATCTTCTTCCTTGCGCTCGAGCAGGGTAACCGTTTTGCCACAGCCACTGCGCTTGGCGTCATCCTCGGGATCACGTCGCAGGCCGTGTTCGCTCTGGCCTATATCTGGGTTGGGCAGACCCTCGGATGGGTGCCCCGAGTGGTTGCCGGAACGGTCGCCTTTGCCGCCGCCAGCGTTGTCTTTCAGCTTGTTCGCTTACCAGCGGCGGTCGAACCGTTATTCGTCTTTGTTTCACTGGCGGTGGCGATTGTCCTCATGCCTCGCGGCCGGATCGAGGCTCGCCCGGCCCAAGCTCCACGTGGCGATCTGCCGCTGCGGATCGTCGTGGCCACTGGACTGGTGGTCGGTCTCACAACGATCGCTCCGGTTTTGGGAGCTCGCCTCAGCGGGCTGATCCTGCCGTTTCCCCTCTATGCGGCGATCCTCGCCGTCTTTGCCCACCGGCTGGGCGGTGCGGCGGCAGCAACATCCGTGTGGCGGGGGCTGCTATTTGGTCTCTTTGCCTTCCTCGCCTTCTTCACCGTGCTGGCCGCGGTCCTGACGCCGTTCGGGATTGCTCTCGGCTTCGTACTCGCCACTATGGCTGCGCTGGCGGTCCAGGCGGCGACCTTACCGATCGTCCGATTCGCGCGACCGCCAAACTCTTTGGCACCATAACTTCAAGCAAACGCCCTCGGCCGTTTCAAAGGCACCGACAAAGAAATCGGCATAGCCTGGGAAACGATGCTGCGGGACTGGTTACCGAGCCTGCGGCATGGAGCTCCATGCGCGACCCTTCTTGAGTACTACTCGACCGAACCGTTGAGCCGATCCCTCAGCCACTGCACCTCAAATGCGTCATCGGGATCGAGGGCAATGCCGGCATCCTCAAGGATTGATGTGCCTCGCTCCAGCTGCGTCGCCGCCCGCTTCCGGTCGCCCTTAGCGAACGCCAGAGCCGCCCGCGTAAGATGCGTCGTCGCTTGCTCATAGGCATCATCCAGGTTGCGAAATCTGTCGCTGTCCGCGAAATGGCGCTCCGCTCTGGCTATCTGGCCGCGGTGGAGCTCGACGTACCCGAGGTTTACGTGCTCCATTCCCTGACCGCGCCGATCGCCGAGGTTCCGGTTCAGCTCGAGGCTCTCGGCGTACAGTTTCGCGGCTTGGTCGTAGTCGCCCGCCAGCCGAGTACCTGCAGCGAGCAAGTGTAAGGGCGCGGCATCAGCCGAGGCATCGAGATCACGGACGAGCTCGCGCGCGGCGGCCGCGAGCTGACGGACCCGCGCATAATCGCCGTCACGCAAGGCAACACGGCTCAGACCGACCAATGCGAGCGCGTGGACTTGCCGATCTCCTATGGCTCGCGCAACGGCGAGCGCCTCTTCATTGCGAGCGCGGCTTTCCGCTTGTTTTCCTTCGCGAAAGGCGAGCAACCCATCGGCATATAAAGCCATGGCGCGGGCCGAACTCGGTCGGGCATTGCCGACGGCTAGCGCGGCGGTCAGCATGGCTCGCCCCCGGGTCGTGTCACTCAATACGTGGAACACCCGCCAGCTGCCCGCGGCCAGTTCGGCGGCTTTATCAGCCTCACCGTGTTCAACCAGCACTCGCGCGCTCTCGACCAACTGTTCTCGCATTGGCGACAACCGTTCGACCCAGCTTGCCGCATGAGGCCCTGTGAGCTTGGCCTCACGAACCACCGCGAGCATGCGATCGGCCTCGTCCCGCGTCAACGATGAAAGACTACAAGTCGCGGCGAGCGAAGCTCCAGTTGGCGAGGCCGATGACCGCCAGGAGCCAGGCGATCACCCAGCCGATATAGGCGACCGGTAGCGGCTGCTCGGCATAGAAGGGGTTCCCAGCCCGAGCACGGCCGGCGGCATTCGCCAGAGACAGGATCTCGGAAGGCTCCAGATAGAAGATCGCGCCGTGCCAAAGGCCATCGGTTGGAATTAACAGCCGGCTGCCGATGCCGATGTTGGTGATCGTGTCGTTCCCGAATGTTTGCCCAATTGCCAGGGCGATGCCGCCAATCCAGGCAACGAAGAACAGGACGAGCGCAACTACACCCCCCGTCATCGGGGCTAGCCGCGTGCTGAGGAGCAGCGCCAGCGTCATTAACACGATCCCCTCAGCAGCCACGAAGACCAGGGCAGCCGCCGGATTCGGGGGCAGGTAACTCGTTCCCAGCCAGATGCCCAGCATTTCCAGCAGGCCACTCAATCCGGCATAGAGAATGATCAGGGCGGCAAGCCCCAGCCACTTCCCCATGAGCACCTGACTGCGCCGGATGGGCCGCGGCAGGATGGCGAGCGCAATGCCCGATTCGATGTCGCCCGCAATCGCCGGTGCCGCAACCAGCGTCGAACCCAGGGCCAGAACGCCACTGAACATGAACGCCACCAAAATCGTGAGCTGGGAAGCGGCAAGCTGGACTTGCGGCGCGGTGACGCCTTTCATGGTTGGCAGCCGGCTGAAACCCCAGCTCGTCAGCACAATGACGACCAGAGTCAGTGCGGCAAGCGCCAGGAGCAGCTTGCGCCGCGAGGCCTCGAGAATGGTAAGCCGCGCAATCGTAAGGACGCGCATTATTCGCCCTGCTCCTTGAGCAATTCCAGGAATCGATCTTCGAGCGTTTCGTGCCTCGGCTCCACGGCGTAGACCCGACCACCCTGACGCACGATCTCGCTGACCAGTTCCGGAACGCGGTCCTGGCCGAGCCCGCGGAACGTGAGCCATTCGCCTTCATCTTCCAGGCTGCCGTAGGTTCGCAGCGCAGCGCGATCTCCCGCTTGCAGGCCGGTGACGCGAACCCGAACCGCGCCATCTTTTCCGAGGATTTCCGCCATGGTCCCGCTGGCGATTACCCGGCCGTGATCCACGACGGCCAGCCTGTCACAGACCTGCTCGACCTCGGTCAGCAGGTGCGAGTTGAGGAACACGGCGGTGCCGCGAGCCTTGAGCTGGCGGATGATCTCTCGCACGTCGTGCCGCCCAACCGGATCGAGGGCAGAGGTTGGCTCATCGAGCAGGACCAGCTCGGGCCGGCCAAGCAAGGCGACGCCCAGGCCGAGGCGCTGCTGCATCCCTTTCGAAAAGCCTTCGACTCGGTCGTCGGCCCGATCCAGCAGCCCGACCGTCGTCAGGGCGCGGTCGATCTCCTGCTTCCACTCGGCACGAGGAAGCCGGGCCAGCTCGCAATGCAGGGCGAGTACTTCACGCGCCTTCATCCACCCCTGGTAGCGAAAGAGTTCGGGCAAATAGCCCAGCCGCCGCCGGGTTGCCAGGTCGCCGATGGGCGCACCCAGCACCCAGGCCTCGCCTGCCGTTGGTTGCGCCAGTCCGACCAGTAGCTTGACGGCCGTGGTCTTCCCTGCCCCATTTGGTCCAAGGAAGCCAAACACTTCGGCGCGGCGCACGCTCATGGTCAGGCCGGCGAGGGCAACGGTCTTTCCATACCGTTTGGCCAGGTCCTGGGTGTGGACCGCAAGGGAGGCGGCGTCGGCCGCCTCCACCGGATTCAGATCACGTTGCTCAGTGGAGGGACGTTGCAATGGCGAGCACTTGGTCCGGTGTCAGCTGGCCTCCGACCGCGTAGATTACGCCATTCTTCTGCCACACGACGCCCGCCCCGACCACCGCCTTGACGAGCAGCCCAGGCGCCCCGTTGATCGTCACGTTTTCCGTGGTCGCATATCCACTGGGAATTGGGATCGGCAGCGTCGTGCTTGGGTCCTTGATCGCCTTGATCTGGGCGGCCATTTCGGGCGGGACACCGGGCTGGGACAGCAGGTAATCCTCGAGCTGTTCCCGCGAAGCGCCCGTCGAATCAACCGTCGGCACCCGGGTCTGGGCGATGACCAGGGTTGGCATCTGCATCTCGGTGTTGCTCGCTGATAGCCCCCAGGCCTCGACCAAAGCCGGCCCCGCGTTCACGACGAGAGTACTGCCGTCGACACTCGAAGGCATCGCACCGACGTGAACACCTTTTTGCGTGGCAGACGATCGCAAACGGGCCGCATCGAAGGTCAGGCTTCCTGTGGCATGGGAGACGACGCCGAAACTCACCGGCCCACTGACGCCGGTCGGTAGCGAGGCCGGCATCAGGATGGGCAGGCCCGACTCAGTCTTCGCCGTCGCGGCGTCTGTGACCTTCAGTTCGGGCGGTGCGGGGGACCATTTGACCTCCCCGTAATCGAGCAGCTTGCCGCTGCGAGCGAAATCCGACGGCGAGACCTGGACGGCAACGAACTGATGGGGTTCGAAGACGCGCACCAGCTGACTGGCCACGCCGGTGACGGCAACGCCCGTGATCAGGACGGCAGCCAGCACGATGGCGATCGCGGGCGTTGCCAGCGGCCGATAGCGAATCGCATTCCGATCCAGCCACCGCTGAAACCAGGCCGCCGGGCGGTCACCCTGTTCCTTCAACCGCCGCTGTAACGCCGCATACGCTGCCGCAGGCTGTGACGCGAAGGCAGGCACGCTCAGGAGACCAGTGCTGGCACGCGCACCGTCGGCGATGGTGCGGAAGCGCGCCTGACACTCCGCACAGGAGTCGTAGTGCGCCTGGTCGGCTGCCGACAGCGCCAGCGGCTCATCGTAGATGCGTCGAAGCGTTCCGTCATTCAGATGTCGCACGATTGACCTCCTTGCGCAGGGCCTCTTCCGCCCGGCGCAGCAGCGTCCCCACATTTCCAACCTTGATCCCCAGCGCGGAGCCGACCTCGGCATAGCTGAGGCCGCTATGGCGAAGCAATAGGACGGCGGCCGAGCGCTCGGGAAGACGGGCCAGCGCGCTGCGGACCTCGCGCCGGCGTTCCGCTTCCTCGACCACGCCCTCCGGATTGGCGATCGCCGTTTCCGCTGCTTCGCGGGCGTGGGCCGTCTCGCGGTGGGCCCGCCGCCGCTCGCCTCGAATCACGTTCAACGCCGAATGGACGGCGGCCGCGTGCAACCACCCGGAGGCCCGCTCGGAGTCGGGGGAGAGACTCCGATGGAACTTGAGGAAGACCTCCTGGGCGACGTCTTCGGCCGCCGGCCGGTCGGCGAGAACGCGATAGGCGATGGCGACAACCTTCGGATATTCCTGCAGGAATAACCGCTCGAAGGGATCGGCCACGCGCGGGTTAACGCCTGGAAGCGGTAACCGCGTTACGGTCGGGCGCCACCCTTCCGCGTAGAGCATTCATCAGGGAAGCACCACGGACCCTCTCAATGTGACATGCCGTCTCGCCAGTTGCACCGTCCCCGAACGCAGTTCGACGAAGGGGGTGCGCCAACTGTGCGGAAACATGTATATAGTGATGTTGGGATGGGTGAGCGGCCGCCCGTTGGGTGGCTTCGGGAGAACTCGCCGGGAGTTATGGCATGATCGCCCGCGCCCGCCGCTCGATCAGTGGGGTCGGCGAACTCAGCCTGCTCTTCTGGGAGGCGCTGCGGGGCGCGACGCGGCGGCCCTTCTACTGGAAAGAGTTCTTCGATCAGTGCTGCTTCATCCTGACCGCGAACTTCGTACCGCTGCTGCTGACGGGCATCGGCTGGGGGGTCATCGTCTCCCTGGAAGCCGGCCACTTCTTCCGGGGAGCCAGCAGCGAATGGCGACTCGGCGGCTTCACCGTGATGGCCAACGTCCGCGAGTTCTCGCCGGTCGCGACCGGTCTCATGATCGCGGCGGTCAGCGGGACGGCGATCGTGGCCGACCTGGGCGCGCGCCAGGTTCGGCAGGAGCTCGAGGCCCTGAGCGTGATGGGTCTCTCGAATGTGTTGTTCATCGTCGTGCCGCGAGCCCTGGCCCTGATGGTGATGACGGCGCTCTACAACGTGCCGATGATCGTCTTCACCACGCTGTCGGGGTTTGCGGTCGCCGTGGCCGTCATCGGCGTCAACCCGGGCGCGTTCATCGCCAGCTTCGTGACCCAGGGCACGCTGGTCGACCTGTTTGGGGGTGAGATCAAATGCATCCTCTTCGGCGCGCTGGTCGCCGCCATCTGCATATATAAAGGTATTACCGCGAAGGGAGGCGCCGAAGGCGTTGCCCGCGCGGTGCACTCCGGTGTCGTCTGGTGTTTCGTCGGAATCCAGGCCCTCGAATATTTCTTCACCCCCACCGTTCTGGCGTTGTTCCACACCCAGAACGTGCTTCGCTAGGGATGGCGACCACAACCGTCCGCCCACCTGGTCAGCAATTCGGACAGGTCCCACGCCGATTCTGGGCTCCGGGACTGGGCTTGTTCGATGTGTTGGGCCAGATCATCCTCTTTGCCGTCGCCGCGCTGCGCGCCATCCCGCGGGCGCTCCACTACCGCAGCGAGATCTGGTGGTATGCCGCGTTCCTGGCGATCGGCTCGACGCCGGTGGCGCTGATCATGACCTATTTCAGCGGCTCGGAGTGCTCGGTTGAGGCCTACTACTCGCTGCACCAGCTGGGTGGAGCTGAAACCTACGCCGGCATCTTCAATGCGCTTTGCGACCTGCGCGAGATCACGCCCATCTTCTTTGGCTTCGCCATTGGGGCGAAGGTGGGCTGCGGATTGGTGGCCGAGCTCGGCACCATGCGGATCAACGAAGAGATCGATGCGTTGGAGACCATGGGCGTGCCATCCGTTCCCTTCCTGGTCTCTACCCGGATGGTCGCCGCCCTGTTAGTCCTGCCCCTCATGTACGTGCTCTCGCTCGCCACCAGCTTCTTCGCCAGCTGGGTGGTGCAGCGCTTCCAGATCGGCCTGGTTTCGAACGGCGTCTACTTCTCGTACTTCTGGCGGTTTACCAACCTGACGGACCTCGGCTATTCGCTGATCAAGGCCGTCGTCTTCGCCTTCCTTGTGATCTGCGTCGGCGTCTATTACGGCTACCACGTCAAGGGCGGCGCGGTGGGGATCGGGCGGGCTGTAGCCAAGACGATGGCCGTCAGCCTGGTGCTGACGGTGATCGTAAACGCGATCCTTACCCAAATCTTCTGGGGTCAGAATCCCAATCTCCCGATTCCCTCATGAAAGAAGGCAGATAGACATGGAACAAATCAGGTCGGATGCGCGCAGAGAAACACCGGTCGTGACAGCGCAACGCGCCATGGCTGAGGGGGCGAACGGTGAATTCATGGTCGAGGTGGAAAACGTCCACAAGGCCTTTGAAGACAAGGTGGTTCTCGATGGGGTCACCTGTCAGATTCCTGCCGGAAAGATCACGGTCGTCATGGGCCCGTCGGGCACCGGCAAGAGCGTGTTGCTCCGCCACATCGTCGGCCTGCTCTACCCGGACCGTGGTGACGTTCGTGTCGCCGGCAAGAGTGTCCCGAAGCTCAACGAAGAGGAGCTGCTCGAGCTGCGGCGCAACGTCGGCATGCTGTTCCAGGACGGCGCGCTGTTCAGCTCGCTGAATCTCTACGACAACGTC
>CAZRMD010000071.1:10688-13296 GCA_964601135.1 uncultured Actinomycetes bacterium
AGCACACGAAGAAATCCGAAGCCGAGATCAAAGAGATCGTGATGCAGCGGCTCGAGGAAGTCGGCCTGGCGGACGCCGTCAAGAAGATGCCCAACGAGCTCTCGGGCGGGATGCGCAAGCGCGCCGGTTTTGCCCGGGCGCTGGTCCTGGAGCCCGAGATCCTGCTCTTCGATGAACCCGATTCCGGGCTCGATCCGGTTCGCACCGCCCTGCTCTGCGATTTGATCAAGCAGATCCAGCAGAAGTACAAGTCGACCGGCATCGTGATCAGCCACGACATCAGCTCCGTCTTCGATATCGGCGACCACATCATCCTTTTGCACGGCGGCAAGGTGGTCTAACAGGGCCCCAAGGAGAAACTGAAGCACTCGACCAACCCCGTCACCCAACAGTTCATCAAGGGCGCGATCGAGGGCCCGCTGGGCATGGACTAGGCCGTGGTTGCGGTCCGTTCCTGGGTCACCAGGTATCGCGTCGCACTCGTCCTGGGGCTGGTCGTCCTGCTGGCGATCGTCTCCTTCCGGCTCGTCAATGGGTTGACCGAATACCGCCTCGTCGTGCCCATCGATTCGGCTGAAGGCCTCTACCCCGGAAGCGACGTGCTGATCGCCGGCGCCAAGGCCGGGAGCGTTCGGGACATCACGCTGGATGGAAGCCGAACCCTGGTCACCATCGTCCTCGACGACGCCTACGCTCCCGTTCACCGCGATGCGAAGGTGACGGTTCGTCCCAAGAGCCTGCTGGGGGAAAAGTATGTCGCCCTCGATCCCGGTTCATCGGACTCCCTCGACTCTGGGTCCGAGCTTCCGCAGACGCAGGTCGCTCGCGCCGTCGATCTCCAGGACGTCGTCAATAGCCTCGATCAGCCGACCCGCGAGAAGCTCCGCACCCTGGTGATCTCACTGGGCGGTGGACTTGCGGGGCGGGGACTGGACACGAATCAGACCATCAGTTATGGACGCACCGATCTCGATCATCTCGCGGCGATTACCGACACGCTGGCGGCCCGCGACCAGGACCTGGAGAAGGTCATCCAGGCTCTGGACCAGGTGACGGCGGAGCTGAGCAAGAGCGAGCGTCGCACCGAGCTCGGCGAATTGATCAAGAACTCCGAGACGCTGCTGCACTCGCTCTCCCAGCAGGACGCCCAGATCAAGGCCCTGCTCGCCAATGCCAACTCGGCGCTCAGCCGGTCCGACGTCTCGCTCTCCGGCACCGCCGCTCAGCTGAACGACATCTTCAAGCAGGCGCCCAGGACCGTCGATCTGCTCAGCGGGCTCAGCCGTACGTTGGCGACCAACACGGACCTGCTGGTCAGTGACCTGGGCACCTTCGACCAGGGCATGAAGTCCAGCACCAACGTCTTCGGTGCCCAGGACGGCCAGGGCTACGCGACCCGCATAAACGTCGTCGTCGACGCATGCAGTGCGGCGCCATGCAACCCACCCGGCTTGCGGACCACCAACGTTCCCGACTCGTTTGACGCCGTGCTCAAGCTTCTCCTCGGAGGCGGCAGGTGAGAAGCCGCGCCAATTTCCCGGTCTTCATCGCCTACGTGGTGATCGGGTTGCTGGCCACCGCCTTTCTGGCCGCCCAGATGGGTGGCGAGTTTGCCTTTGGCGGCTACCGGCTGAACGCCGTGTTCAAAACCGGCGCTGACCTGGTCCCAGGCGATGACGTCACCATGTCCGGTCTTCGGGTGGGCAAGGTCGAGCGCCTCACGCCGATGGCCGGGGCCACGGACGTGAGCATGCTGTTGCACTCGGACTTCACCCCGGTCTTCAACGACGCCCGGGCCGTCATCCGGCAAAAGAACCTGCTGGGAGAGACCTACATCGAGCTCAACCGCGGGACTGCCTCGCAGGGAAGCATCAAGGACGGCGGGACCATCGACGAGCAGCACACTCTGACGCCGGTCGAGGTTGACCAGGTGCTGAACGCGCTCGATCCGCAGGTCAGAGACCAGCTCGACATCGTGATCAATACCCTGGGCCAGGCGACGGCCGGCCGGGGCCAGGACATGAATGCCTCGGCATCCGACATCTCTTCCATCGCCGTCGACCTGGAGGCGCTGGCCCATACGCTGGCCAACAATTCCGATCACCTCGATGCCCTGATCGCCGACCTGCGCAAGGTGATGGAAACACTGGCCGCCTGGCATGCCGATTTTCGGGCGATGATCGCTGACTGGGACCATGTCATGGCCACGCTCGCATCGCGCGAGCAGAATCTGCAGGGCACCATCGTCGAGCAGGATCGGGTGTTGACCATCCTCGATCAGGCCCTGGGCAACGGTGGCGCACAACAATTGCATGGCGCCATCGCCGAAGGTCCCGTGGCGATCGACAACGCGAATCACTATCTGGGCGGGGCCGCGACCGTCTACGACGTGGTTCGGCAGGACACGCCGGGAATCAAGCAGCTGTTCATCGAGCTGGCCTCGGCGCTGAGCGGTATCGGCCATCCGAATGAACCCGGGACCAACCCGAACGATTGGGTGCACATGTGGCGCGTTTACTGCGCCAACACGTGCTTCCACCCCTGATAGCCATGGCCAAACACATCTTCGTCAGCGGTGGCGTCGCCTCCTCCTTGGGTAAGGGCCTGA
>CAZRMD010000072.1:0-13269 GCA_964601135.1 uncultured Actinomycetes bacterium
GCGGAGAGCGCCGTGCGCAGCGCGTCCATGGGCGTTGCGTTGCGCGGAAAATCCTTCATCAGGGTCAGCACGGGTTGCGGAAGCGCGCGATGGGATGCCAGTTCCATGCTGAACTCTTGCAACGCCTGACGTGTCGGCAGAGTGCCGAACCAAAGCAGGTACGTGGTCTCCTCGAACGACGAGTGCTCTGCGAGCTCGTGGATGTCGATGCCGCGGTAGGTCAGCTTGCCTTGCGGCCCGATGATGTCGCAAATCGCTGAGTTGGCTGCGACGACGTCTTCGAGGCCACCCTTGGTCGCCGGCATACCGGGAAGTATAGGTATGCCTCTCCTACGTACCTTTGATGACGGCCATCGGGCGGCTGCTGGCCACGATCCTCGCCAGACCGGCGCCGCTGATGCTGTCGATAACCTGGTCGATGTCCTTGTAAACCGCGGCACTCTCGTCGAGCGGCACATGTCGCGTGTTGACCAGGATGTCGCGGTCCGCCAACCATTTGTCGGCCTCCACCTGTTTGAGGGTTCGGTTGGCTGCGCCGCGCGACATCACCCGGCCGGCGCCATGGTTGATGGAATAAAGGCTGGCCCGCGCACCCGGAAGCGCGACCTGGATGTGGCTGGCGGTCCCCATCGAGCCGGGCGTGATGATCGGATGGCCCGTCGCCTGCCAGCGTTTCGGTTGTCCGAAGTGTCCCGCCGGAAACGCGCGCGTCGCCCCCTTGCGATGAATCCAGTGGCGCTCGCCATCGATCTCTTCCTGCTGGATCAGGTTGTGGGAGATGTCGTAGACGAGGTGCGTTGAGGCGTGGAACTGCTCCTCGATGACCTCCGCAACCTGGCTGAGAATCAGCAATCGGTTGACGATCGCGACGTTGGCGGCCACGCCCATGGCACTGAGATAGCGCCGGCCGGCGTCGGAGTCGGCAGCCATGAACACGAGCTCGCGGTCGCCGGGGAGCTGCCGGCCATCCATTTGCAGTTCTGCCAGGAACTCACTCGCCACCTGGTGGCCAAGACCGCGACTGCCGGTGTGCAACATCACGCCCACACCGCTCCGGATACCGAAGGCTTCCGACAGCGTCGGGTCGTGCACCGTCACAGCCTGGATCTCGATGAAATGGTTGCCGCTGCCGACACTGCCAACCGTCTCGATGCCGCGCTGCCGAGCCCGCGGACTGAGCTCTCCGGACGACTCCAGCTTCACCCGCTCCAATCGGTCGCGGATCTCCGTCGGATAGCTTTCCGCCCCCTCACGCAAGATCCGCTCAAAGCGGTCCTGCGTCACCCTAGTGATCGCTTTTTCTTTCCCCAGGGCGATGCGCCGCTGGATCGCCTGGATCACGCCCCGGCGGATACGCCAATCAGATAGCTGCTCAACGGCCATACTCGTCTGCAGAAAGCTCATTCCGCAGGAGATGTCGTAGCCGGCGACCATGGGAATGATCGTGTTCCGCGTGGCCACCACGGCACCGATTGGCGCGCCGTAGCCCGAGTGCGCATCCGGCATCAGGGCAACCGATTCCACACCAGGAATGGCGGCGGTGTTGGTCGCTTGCTGGAAGACCGCCTCGTCGAAGGTGCGCAGGATGGCCTCGTTGGCAAAGACGTCGATGGGCAGCTGGCCAGGCAGGCGATAGTGGTTCGTGCCGACCTGCTCTAGCGGGCGAATCACGGCACGGTCACCGTTTGAGCGAGGTTCAACAGGCCTCCATTGGTGACCGTGATCGTGAAACTGTGCTCCGTCGTCTGAACCTCGAGCGCCCCCGATGAGTCTGTGCCTGGCTGAATCACGCGAAGCGTTGCGACCGGGGGATTCGGCGGCAGGATCTGAAGCGGATCCTTGAAGGTGGGCGCGCGCCGGATTGAGGGACAGATCAAGAAGGTGCCGGAACCAAGACGGGTGACCTTCGGAGGGTCGAGCGTAAAGGTCCGAACCACGCGCGCGATCCGCCCGCCGGTGAACTCCGTGTAGTACAGATTGTCGGCGTCGTCGAGCGCGATGCCTTGCGGCTGCTGGATCCTCGATAGCACGGCAACCTGCTGGCCCTGGGCATCCAGCTCGTGGATGGCATTGTCACCGAGGGTGTTGACAAAGATGTGGCCATCTTTCGCAACGAGGACGTCATCGGGCGTTGGAAGCGTCGCGAAGCGATGCTTGGCCGGGTCGAGAAGCCAGAGCGCGCCGCCTTCGTCCGCGACGAAGATTCGACCCTTTGCGTCGATAGCCGCTCCGACTGGGCGAGTCATGCCGCCGGCGATCTGCGTTGCCGTTTGTCCGTTGGGCGTGACTTTCCACACGACCCCGTTCGGACTGTCGGGAACGATCACGTCATTAGCATCGGGAAGCGAATTGCCCGTCGCGTCCAGCGCCGGAAGGATGGGACCGATGCCGTCGATCCCTCCGCGTCCTGTGCGATTGGCGAATGCTCGCCATTGCGAGACGGCGTGTGATTTCGGATCGATGGCAACGATTCGATTCCTCCCCTGCTCGGCCACGAGGATGCGTCCATCGCTCTGGACGACGATCCCTTCTGGCGCACTCAACCCCGATGCCAACCGCTCGACCGAACCGTCCGCGCTTAGCGCGGAGACCGTTCCGGTGTTGATGTCGCTGAACAGCAACCTGCCCTGGCTGTCGAAGGCCAGGTCGTCAGGCGCAGGCAGGTTCCTCAGCAGCACCTCTGGGCCGGATTGCGCCGGCGCTGCTGGGCATGCCGCCAGGACGGTACTGCTTGCTCGGGGAGTCGCAGTCGGAGACGGCCGCGGCGCCTGCGACTGGCAAGCTGCCATCGCCGACGAAACCAGGATGAGGGCGATCAGCCGCTGGTTTGACCGTCGCCAGACGCGGGGATAGGATGGCCTCGTGCTCAAAGTCATTTCCGCCCCAGAACTGGCTCGCAACCTGGACCCGATCCTGAAAGCTCTCGAAGAGAGTGGCTCCACACTGATCATCAAACACGATGAACAGCCCGCCGCACTCCTGGTCCGCTTCGACGCCTACGTGGCGATGCTCGCCACCATGGATTACTCGGGCTGGGAGCGCTGGATCGAGGAAGTACGCCGAGCGTTTCCGAAAGCGGTGTTCGCCCCGCCGCGGCGGCCGAAATCGGTCGTGCCGGCGTTCATCGACCCGGCGGACATCGGATACGCGCCGCAGTTCGGCCAGATCGGGACGACGTCGGGCCGCCGCCGGCTGGCCGAGGAGTTGGCGGCGATGGGGATCGAGCTTGATGAGGCACAGCTGGGGTCGGTCTACTCGCTGGTCCTGAGCCTGGCCGAGCGCAAGCGGGCGCTGTACGCGGAAGACCTGAAGCTGGCTGTCGACGAGGCGCTCGGCCGCGCGACGCCGGGCCGGTTCGCGCTCAACGACCTGCAGGTCACGACTGAGAGCGGCGTCTCCAGCGCCGCCGAAGTCTCGATCACCGATGAAGGCAAGGTGAAGACCGCAACGGCGAGCGGCAACGGCACGCTTGATGCCGTGTTTGGCGCGCTCGAGCAGATCACGGGCATCTCCTGTGAGCTGGAGGACTTCAGCCTGGCCGCGGCCACGCAGGGGAGCGATGCCCTCGGCGAGGCGGTGGTGACATTGAGCCAGGGCTCCCACGTGGTGGTGGGCCGAGCGCTGTCGCTCGACGTGGTCGAGGCGGCCGCCAAGGCGTACGTCAACGCCCTCAACTGGCTGGTCCGCGCCGAACAGGAGAGGACCCCCAGCCTGACCCTTCCCACAAGCGGGAGGGAAACTGGCGCGGGCTAGCGCCGGGTCAAGCTGACGGCCAGGTCGAAGGCGGGCACCGGGGTCGCGGCGTCGATTGGCGACGGCGCCCAGACCGGCCAGCGCGCCCGCAAGGCGATAACCCGGCCGGCTGAGGCCTGGATCTGCTCCATGGGGATCGATCCGCTACGCACCTGCTGCTTGACAGCTTCGATGGCCGACTGCTCATCCGCCGCATCGGCGCTGTTGAGCAGCACCAGGTCGTTGCCCGCTCGGACCGCAGCCACCGTCGCGTCGGGGAGGTTGTAGAGCAGGGTGATGCCGCCCATTGCCAGGCCGTCGGTCACGATGACGCCCTGAAAATGCAGCCGGCCACGCAGCAGTCCGGTCACCACCGTCCGCGAGAACAGCGCCGGCGCCCCACTGGGATCCAGTCCAGGGACCACGAGCGCCGTTGTCATGACCGCGTCGGCCCCGGCGTCGATGCCGGCCTGAAAACTGCGCGCCTGGGTCGCCGCCCACTGATCGAGGGTCTCGCCATCCGTTGGCATGGCGGCGTGGGGATCGCCGGCCGCGCCACCGAGCCCGGGGAAATGCTTGAGCGTTGCCGCCACGCCGCCATCGTGCATGCCGTTGATCGACGCGGCGACGAGCTGGCCCACCGTGGCCGGGTCTCCGCCATACGAGCGATCACCGATCACCGCATCGGCCGGATTGGTGCGCAGGTCGGCAACCGGCGCCAGGTTGAGCTCCACACCCAGCGCGTGCAGTCCCATTGCGTTGGCTCCGACGGCGTCCCGAACAGCCTGAGGGCCACCGGCGCCAAGCGCGAGCTCCGATGGCAGCGGTGCGATGCCGTCGGTGATCCGCATGACTCGGCCCCCCTCCTCGTCGACGGCAATCAACAGCGGCGCGGGGAGGCCGGCCTGCCGGCCGAGCGCCTGGAGATTAGCGCACAGACGGGCCAGGCTGGCGGCATCGGTGAAGTTATCGGCAAAGATCAAGACCGTTCCGACTTTTTCGTCGAGGATCAGGTGGCGCAGGCCATCGGTGATGGTGGGCCCGCCAAAGCTCGCCGCCATCATCTGCCCAACCGCCATATCGAGGGGAAGGGCATCGGATCCGGGACTGGCACCGGCGCTCCCGGCCGGAGACGCGATTGCCGTTGGCAGTGAGGCTGGCGCCGCCGAATGCGGCGGAGACGGCGTCGCCTGGACGCCGGCGCGATGCGTCGCCGCCGGGCCCAGCGTCTGGGGAAGTGCGGCGATGACCAGGAACACCGCGAGAACGCTCTGGGTGACGACTCGGCGCAGCCCCACGGGCGGGCCGCCCTAATGCTTGAAGCTGCGCCCTAGCTGAAGGACGAGTTCAAACAGACCGTAGAGGAATTGGAAGAGCAACAGGAAGATCAGGTAGGCGAGGAAAATGCCCGCAACGACGATGCCGATCAGCACGTACCTCGAGAACCGTTCCATGTCGAGCCGGACAACCTTGATGAGGAGGGCGCCCATCAGGATCCCGAACGCCGCTCCGATCGGGTTCGGAAAGCCCAGCAAAGCGCCCAGTGGCACAGGCAGGTAGCAGAGAACCTCCCGCGGGTTTGCCGGAACGACCGATCGGCGCGGCGCCGCGACAGCGACCGCGGCGGACTCGACGCCTCCCAACCAGCCTTTGCACTTGCCGCACGTCTGGTTCTCGGGCGCGTTATAGCGATACCCGCACTGCGGGCAGGCTTTGAGGGTCATAACCGGCCTAGGCCGCTCCCCGCAGGCGGAACACTTCCTGCTCGAGCTCGGCGATGCGGTTATCTCGCTCCACGATCATCCGCTTGTGCTCGTTGAGGACTTTCTTGGTGAAGCGGCTGTTCATGAACCAGCGCAGTCGATCGACCAGGCTGATCACGATCACCATCAGGGCACCGATCGCGGCCGAGGCCAGGATCACGGTCCAGGTCGGGATGTCCTGGAAGGTGGCCCCGAGGACATTGATGCTGGCGGGCTGCTGGTTACCGACGGAGAAGAGCGCCAGGCCGATGCCTAACACCAGCGCTATCAGCCATCCGATGATCGCCACTCGGTATTCACCCCCACCCCGGCGGCCCCTCCGCAGGCAACCGGGTTCCGCGACACATGTCGCCGGCTCGTATAACCGGCAGCGGCTGGTTGAACTTGCACGCCGATAGACTTCGAAGCTGATGGCGGTAGACACCCGACCGATCTGGAGTTCGCCCGCCGATCCGGAACAGCTGAGGCCGTTTCGATTGGGCGGCGGGACCAGGGGATGTTTGCTGCTTCACGGCTTTGCCGGGACCCCGCCCGAGATGCGAGGGCTTGGCGAATTCCTCGCCGCCCGTGGTTACGACGTCATCGGGCCGTTACTGGCTGGTCACGGGCTGACCCCCGAGGCGATGGCCCGGACTCGCTGGCGGGATTGGGTCCGCTCGGCAGAGTTGGCCTACGAGACGTTGCGCCGGGATTGCTCGGACGTCTTCGTCTGCGGCCAATCACTCGGGGGCACGCTCGCACTCCACCTGGCGGCAAGCCACCCGGAAGTGCGGGGCGTGATCACGCTGGGCGGTGCCGTATCGCCAGCCTCGTTTCCCGACTGGCGCCTTCGCATCATCCGCGGATTGAAATATGTCGTGCGCTGGCACGTCCCCACCGGCGACAGCGACCTGGGCGATCCGGGCGCCGTCCGCCGGCTGCACAGCTATGCCCGCCGGCCGACGGTGTGTATTGAGAGCTTCTTCCAACTGCTGCGCGTCGTGAACCGTGAACTCCCGCAGATCAAGGCCCCAGCTCTGATCATGCACGGACGGAACGACCGAACCGTCCCCGTCGCCAATGCCCCCTTGATCATGGAGCGGATCGGCTCGAGCGATAAGCAGCTGATCTGGTGGGAACGATCCGGCCACGCGCTCACGGTCGATCTCGAACACGACGCGCTGTTCGCCGTGGTCCTCGACTGGCTGAACGCGCATTAGACGGAAGCCCGATCCACCCGTGCCGACCTTCGCATCGCGCTTGTAATTGCCGGAAGCCGATGCTATAAAACGGCAGTAACAAGCGGGCCTCATCCGCAGCGGATTACTTTGCGCGTCAAATCGCGCAGCGCAAGGGAGGACAAATGGCGGCGAAGAAGAAATCAGCGAAGAAGTCGACAGCCAAGCGCTCGCCCGCGAAGCGAGCAGGCGGCAAAAAGTCGACGGCGAAGCGGACGACCGCCCGACGGACGACAGCCAAGCGAGCCGGTGGCAAGAAAGCGACCGCAAAGCGGACCACTGCCAAGCGCGCGGCTCCCAAGGCGCGCAGCACGACAAGGCGGGCGGCAGCCAAGCCGGCAGCCCGGGTTGCGGCCGAGCCGGTGATGCCGGCACCCTCAACCTCGTTCGGCACCGGCCGCCCCGTTGCCAGACCGGCGGAGCCGTCGATGGGCAGCGAGCTGGGAATGGGCTCCGAGTCGGAGTCGGAGTCGTCGAGCTGGACGACCGGCGGATCGGAGCGGATCAAAATCGGCGAGCGACCACCGGAACAAAGCTGGCCCGGAGGCAGCAACCGCTAGCGCGAGCCTGAGACGAGCCCCTGCACGGCTGCAGGGGCTCGATTTGTTTCGGCCGGCCTTACAGGGTCCGACCAGCTTCTGCCACCCGCAAATCCGTCCGCTACGCGAACGGTAAGGCAGCCTGCGTTTTCCTAAGTAGAGCCATGCAGGCAGCGCTCCGGCGTTTGGTGCTAGGTGCGGCGGCAACCCTGTTTGCGGTTGCGATCAGCGCAGAACCGGCCATGGCGGCCACGCGTACGCCTGCTCCGCCGAAACCACTCCCCGTTGCGCAGCCAGCCCGTACAATGGCGCGGCCGCTGATCTTCCAGATCAATCCAGCGAAGGTCAATCCGACCGTGCAGCCAGAGGTCATGATCCTGGGCCAGTATCTGACGCCGGCCAGCACGGTACAGGTGGGTGGTCGGCCGGCAACCACGGTCGAGGTGCCGGATGCCAACCATCTCCTCGTCAGACTGCCCGACAATCTCTCCCAGGGGACGTATCTCGTCGCCGTGCGTAACGAGGCCGGGACAACGATCGCCAGTGACCCGCTGGTGGTCGACAACTCTGGTCAGCAGCCGAAGACCATGAACTATCTGCTCATCGGCGGGGCCCTGCTCCTGCTGGTGCTCGTGATGCGGTTGGCGCGGACGCCAGGATTTCAGGCTCGCTGACCCACGCGCGGCCGGCTGAGATCAGCCCCCATGCGGCCGACTGAGGTCGGCGCGCCGCCGCCACCCGCGCAGGCAGCTGAGGTCGGCACAGCCTCCAGCGTGCTCGCCGGGCCGCACAGCTAAATCCAAATCGGTTTCAGTTCGGCCGGCCTGAAGGCCTCTGCCGTTCGGCTCAGATGCATGCGCGTCGAGTCTTCGTCGTAGCGAGGCGGGCGCGGCCCGTCTGCGGCGCGCCGGAGGCCGTGCCTCCCCGCTGCCCGCGCGTGCGCCAAGCGGCTCAGCGGATCAGGAGGGTGAGGTTGCGTTCCTCAGCAGGGTCGAGGGCGGGCTCGGAGTCCAGCGATCCTTCGGGCATGGCGCGCATCGCCGCTAGCGCACCGCGCATCTGACCCAGGTTCCGCTTGGCATCGTTGAACGCGTTCTGGATCATCGTGCTCCCGCGCGCGATGCTGTTTTCGAGCAAACGGTCGAGGGCGCCCACGTTGTCGTCGATCTGCTGCAGATATCCCTCCAGGTTTTCGATGTCGATGGAGCGGGCGTACTGCAAGTGCAGGCGGAACAGCGCCAGGACGTAGGGGATGGTCATGCTGTACGGCATCAAGATGACGCTCTCCCGGTAAGCCTCGAGGTGCGCGCGCCGGCAGGCATTGAACACCGGGTCGGGGACGGCCGCAACCGCAAAGCCGAGCGTCGCCGCCGGATCGACGTATTGCTTGACCTCGCGAACCTTGAGGCGAAGAACGCGCTCGATCTCCTGGACGATGGCGGCCTCCTTCGCCGGTTCCTGCAGCTCGTCTCGGAGCCGCTCGAGCAACTCCGGGGAAGGCCATTTGCTATCGATCGGCAGCCGCTTGCCATTCGCCAGCACCAACGCATACTCGACGACCTTGCCGTTCACCCGGAAGTTCATGTCGATCATCTCGGGTGGGAACTGCCGGAAGGCATCCTGGAGGATGTTCTCCCCCGCCGCGCCTCGAGTGCGGCTGCCCAGCAACACCGTTTCGATCCGTCGCGCTGACGCCTGCACGTCGTCCTCGATCCGGCGACGCTCTTCGGCGTCGATTTTCAAACGTTCCACAACCAGGCGCGCCTCGGACAGGTCTTTGCCGATGGCATTCCGGACCGTCGCCGAACTCTCGACCACCTTCGATTCGACCCCCTGCACCGCCGACTGCAGCGTCAGCAGCGATTGGGTCACCGACGCTTGCTGCGCCGTCACCGTTTCGACGTGGGTCTTCAGGGCGCCGAGCTCGGCCAGGGCTTTCAAGATCGCCTCGGACGTACCATCCGGGGCTTGGCGCCGATTCTGGACGAGAACAACGACAACCAGCAGCGCGCCGATCGTGACAAGCGCAAAGACCAGTTCGAGGACGTTCACAGCAACTCCTTCAAGACGTGGGCAGAACGATGGGTCGTGATCATGGTGATTGGGTTCACTCCCATAGTCAAGGGCAATAATGAACCTGGGACGTCCCAAGCACCTTTTCTCAAGCTACGCACGCCCCCGTGGGCCACGTTGACGCCTGACGGCTCCTGCCGAGCCGAAGAATATTGCGCGCGGCGTTAACATCTCGGTCGATGACCAGGCCGCAGCTGGAACAGCGATGGGTTCGCTCAGACAGTGGCTTCGGAACCACTACCTCGCAACCTGAGCAGACTTGCGAACTGGCACGGGGCGGAACCCGGACCACCTGGACACCAGCATCTTCCGCTTTGTATCCGAGGAGCTTCAGGAATTCCGCCCAGCCCTGATCGTTAACATCTTTGGCCAAGAACCCGCGGGCAAGCGCTCGCACTGCAAGATCTTCGACAGCGATCAAGCCGAATTGCGAGACAAGCCGTCGGCTTACCTGGTGCCCGTGATTCCGCCGCAGATTGCGGATCCGTTCGTGCTGACGAGCCAGGAGTAGAACCGCTTTGCGCCGCCGCCTTGACCCCTTGGTCCGGCGGGATACCCGTCGCTGCGCCACGTGCAGCCGGCGGACTGCGGTTCGATGGGCGCGTGGGCCCGGAATGACCTCGCCTGTCGAGAGCGCCGCAAAGGTTTTGATCCCCAGATCTACTCCCACGGACGGCATCGCGGTAGGATTCATCGGCGCGGCTGCCGTGAGCTCGAGGGCAAAGCATGCGTACCAGCGGCCAGCAACGCGGCGGACCGTCACCGTGCACACCCTGGCGGGTGACAGCAGTTCCCGGTGCCATCGGACCTTGATGTGACCAATTCCCTGCAGTGCGAGGCGCCGCTCTTGGATCGACCACGCGAAATCCCACGTCAAGCTGTGGTAGCGAGACCGGGAGCGAAAGCGCGGATAGCCGGGTTTCTGGCCCGCTTTAACCCTTCGGAAGAAAGCTTGGAATGCACGATTCAGCCTACGCAACGGATCGCGCATGGCCGAGCAGCTCATCTCAGCGGGACCATCGCCGGCGGCACGTAATTCGGTTAGGTCACGACACTGGCTGACGTAGTCAACCCGCTGGCCGGCACGCCGAGCGTAGCGCCGCTGTTCGAGCGCGGCGTTGTACAGGTCGCATGCGAAGCCCAATTGCGCCTCCAAGGCAAGCCGCTGCTGCCGGGTCGGATACATCCGGTATTTGTAAGCTCGGTAGACGATTCGTGGGCCAGCCACTCGAGCCCATATTCGGCCCTACTTTTGACAGCTGTCTGTCGCGACCGACGGTTAGCGCGAGATCGGGTATCCCCGCTCGATCCAGGCGCCGGTGCCGCCGTCGACGTTCGCCACGTCCCGATAGCCGAGATGAAGTAAATAGCCGGCGGCCGCCTGGCTGCGCTGGCCGCTATGGCAGATGACCAGAACCGGCCGGTCGCGGGGGACTTCCTGCGCCCGCTGCTCGAGCTCGCCAAGCGGGATCAGGGTCGCCTCCCCGACGTGACCCTGAGCGTATTCCCACGGCTCGCGGACATCGAGGAGGAACGGCCTTGGATTGCCACTCAATCGCTGCCGCAGCTCGGTGACACCGATCGCGGGGACGCGCGGGTTTGGCACGAAAGCGATCGTAGACCAATCCCCCCTCCCCCACGCTCTCCACAACGGGGAGGAGATTCGAAGGGCGCAAGGTTGCCCTATCGCGCTTCGTCGAACTGTGCAGCGTGAGCAAGGGCCAGCAATACTTGCAGTTCTTCGGTTCCGATGCCCTCAAGCGCCTGCATGGCTGCGCGATCGCCGAGAGCGATCGGGGCGCCGATAGCCCGTGTCACGGTCTGGCGCAACCGCTTCGGCGGCCGCAGATCGGCTTCGGAAATCCACAGGCACCGGTGCTGTTCATCGGACCAAGCCCGCTCGACATCGCGAGCACCAGCAACGACGCTTTCGCGGAGTGGGTCGACCACGAGGCGGGCCTGCAGCACCACATGACCTCCGAGAAGCCGCATCCCTACTTCCAGTTCGTCCGCGCGGTGCTGAAGAGCGCGCGCCGCCGGTTGGGACAGGAACCGTCCAAGCACGACGTCCTCGAGCTTGGCTTTCATACCTGGGCGGTCCGCTGCGCCACCGAGAACCCGGACCGGGTAACCGACGCCGCCCTCAATCAGTGCGTCGATCGCCACCTGCAGAGCCTGCTGGCGAACGCGTCGCCGCAAGCGATCGTGGCGATGGGTGGGCCGGTTGCACGCTACCTGTGGTCGCGGGCGCTCGCGACCTGGGATGGTTGGGGGCCGATGACCTCGCTGCACGGGCGGGTCATCGACGTCACGCTCGGGAACCGAACCGTGCCCGCCGTTCTCAGCGTGCATCCCTTCCAGAGGGGTGTCGACCTGCATCCCGAAGTGATCGGCCAGGCACTTGGCGATCGCCTGCATCTCGAGCAGGAACAGCCTGCCATCGGGAGGGCCGCATGAGTGTGAAGCCGGCCGGTCCGGACGACCCGCGCTACATCCCGCCGGAAGATGACAGCCATCTTCGCGAGCGGATGCAAAAGGCGGAAAAGAACCATGAGCTTCGGCCCGGCGCCCTGTGCCCGCACTGCGGCGGGCATGCCTTCAAGCGAGCTGAGCTAAAGGCGGGCACGGCGTGCCCCGCCTGCGGCAAGTCTCCGCGCGCCGCCGCGTAAACTCCCGGCTTTCGGTTTGCCCTTGGCGGTTTCCGCGGCGTTACGCTCGCTCATCTTGCTGCCGATGGCGGCGACCTTCTCGCGCAAATCCGCCGGGGCCAGCACTTCGACCGCATCTCCCCAACCCAGGATCCAGGGCGTGATCTCGATGGTGCCCGTCACCTTGACGGTCATCAGGACCGAGCCATTGGGTTCATCGCTTAATTGCTGCGATGGATGCCAGATCGATTCCCTGACTCGCGCAGCGGCCGGGGGATAGAAGCGCAAACGCACCTCGACTGGCTCGCCGGAATGGTAGATGCCCCAGGCGCCTTCGAGATAGCGGTTGATATCGAAGTCCTCCGGGACATGGTAGGCATCGCTCGTCTGCTCCGCGCGGGTGATGCGCTCTAACTTGAAGGTCCGCATTTCGTTGAGCCCGCGATCGCGAGCCACCACGTAACTGCTGTGTCCGATGAGCGAGGGCTCCAGGAAGTAGGGCTCGATGATGCGCGGCTTGACCTGATGATTTGATCCCGGATACCAGATGCGCACCGCTTTGCGACCTGCCCAGCTCAACGCAATCGTCTGCAGCACCCGCGAATAGGTCGGGTTTGGCGGCCGCTCCGCCATCTGCCGCACGGTGGCGTGGACATACTCGGCGACGGGCGCGGGCAGAACCGCGGCGAGCTTGCTAAAGGCGTCGGCAACATCGGGGTCGGCTTCATCCGTGTGCCGATGCATCAGGCGCACGCCCATCAGCAGCGCCATCGCCTGCGGCAAGGTGAACTTCACGGGTGCGATGAAGTAATTCGGATCGATCAGGATGCGGCCGCGATCCTCGTAGATGGGAACGTTCATCGCCTCGAGGGCGCGAATATCCCGATACGTCGTGCGCGCGTTGACCCCGGTGCGGCGTGCAATCTCGCCGGTGGTCAGGCCCTGGGGATTGCCTTGCAGCAACGTCTGGATCTTGAGGATCCGCGCCCCACGATCAGCCTTTTCGAACGAACCCACTTCGGCTGCTCAGTGTAGAACTGCCGGCACGTTCACAGAGAGTGATCAGTGAAGGCAATCCAAATAAACGGAGCGCAACCTTTATAATGCCGTCGCGCCCTCCAGAACTCGCATGCTCACGGGGGATTAGTGGCCCTTCGCCTACTGCATTTCGCTGACCTGCACCTCGATCGATCCTTCGCCAGCGAGCGGCTTTTTGGCGCAGGCGCCCACGAGCGCCGGAACGATCTGCGAGCCGCCCTGCAACGGATCGTCGAGCGTGCCCGGCAGGAAGACGTCG
>CAZRMD010000073.1:0-13264 GCA_964601135.1 uncultured Actinomycetes bacterium
CGCGGCCGCTTCCCGCACGAGTTCAGCGGCGGCCAGCGGCAGCGCATTGGCATCGCCCGCGCGCTGGCGCTGCGGCCGAAGCTCATCATCGCCGACGAGCCGGTTTCGGCTCTCGACGTCTCCATCCAGTCGCAGATCCTCAATCTGCTGGAAGACCTGCAGAACGAGTTCAACCTCACCTACCTCTTTGTCGCGCACAACATGGCGGTCGTCGAGCAGGTCAGCGACCGGATCGCGGTGATGTATCTGGGCAAAATCGTCGAGCTCGCCCCCACTGAGCAGCTGCTCAGTAGCCCGCGGCATCCCTATACGAAAGCGCTGATTTCGGTCATCCCGGTTCCGGATCCGACCCTCAAACGCGAGCAGCAGGTCCTCAAAGGTGAAATCCCGAGCCCAACCAATCCCCCGTCAGGGTGCCACTTCCGCACCCGGTGCCCGATCGCGACCGACTATTGCGCGGAGGTGGAGCCGCCGCTGCGCGAGGTTGCGAAAAACCAGTGGGCGGCCTGTCACTACGCGTGAACCGTCGAGGTCGCTGGGCTAACCCGTGCCGCTGCGCGGGCGCGCGGTGACGCGGGCCAGCCAGGCGCCCATGGCCCGGCGTCGCCGCAGGCTGCGCCAGGTGTCGAGCCAGCTACCCAGATAAATCAGCGCCAGCGCGAGGACGCTGATGACGACATCGAGTCGTCCCCGATCCGGTGGCACGGTGTTGTAATGCGCCCAGTAGGCGAACTCGCTGTCGTTGACGGCTGAGACGCCTGTAAAGGCGAGGGCGAGTGCCCCCACGAGGAGCCAGATGCGGCCGCGCCCTGCGAAGCCGAGCCGGAGCAGGCCCATCCCGGGAACCAGCGCGAGCGTCCACACGTCGTTCGCTCGGGCTGCCGTCGGCTCTTTCGCCGCGCCAGTGGCAAAACCGTCCACGGCGAGGACGAAGCCGATGACGCCGGCATACCAGCCGGTCGAGATCACGTCGATGGGCATGAACGAAAAGTGCAGGTTACGGAACGCCGGAGTGGTGACCAACCAACTGGCCCAGCCGACCCACGCGACGAGCCCGAGTCCGGCAGCGAGTAGCGCCTGGCCGTGGTATGGCCGCGCCGTCTGCATCACCGACAGCACGAGACCAAGAGCAACCAGCCAGGCGAGGGGATTGGCCCAGCCGAAGATCCGGGGCAGATGGCCGACGCTGACGTCGATGGTCCACGGCGTCAGGAGCGTCAAGGCAGCCAGGCCAACCACCGCGATGTCGCGGCTCGAGCGGCCGGAGAGGCGCAGCGCGAGGCCGGCCACCTGCTGGACGCCTGACGCAAAGGCGAAGGTCACCCCGAGCGCCGCACAGAAGACCGCAATGATCAGCAGCACCTGAGCATCTGGATTCGAGCGTGTGAGGAGATAGGCCCCGGCAAACGGCGCGGCGATGAACAGCATTCCGATGACGAGATTGCGCGTCGAGGCCGATGGGTCTGACACGGATGCCCTGCCAGTGTACGTTCTGGTTAGAATCGCGCGGTGTTAGGCGGGCGGCTCTGGCATCATCCGGATTTCCTGAAGCTGTGGACGGGGGAAACCGTCAGCGAGCTCGGCAGTCAGATCACGCTGCTGGCCGTTCCGACGGTTGCGATCCTGATCCTCCACGCCGGTCCATTCCAGGTGGGCATCCTCTCGGCCCTCGAATTTGTGGCATTTCCCACGCTGGGGCTTGTCGCGGGAGTCTACGCCGATCGCATCCGACGACGACCGATCATGATCGCCTGCGATACCGGCCGCCTGCTGGCGCTTGGATCGATCCCCGTTGCCTACAGCCTCAATCTGCTGACGCTCGAGCAGCTCTACCTCGTCGCGCTTCTGACTGGAATCTTCACCGTATTCTTCGACGTTTGCTACCAGTCATATCTACCAGTGCTGGTGGACCGGCCCAATCTGATCGAAGGCAACACCAAGCTGGAGGTAACCCGTTCGGGATCGCAGATCGCCGGTCCAGCGGTGGCGGGATTCTTGATCCAGGGGGTCGGCGGCGCCAGGGCGGTTGCCGTCGATGCGCTCTCCTTTCTCGCATCGGCTGTCGCGCTGATCGCCATTCGCAAGCCGGAGCCCGAGCCAAACCCGGGCACGGCGTCGGGCAAGCGAGGCTTCATTCCCGAGATGCGCGAAGGGATCGAGGTGGTCTTCAAGAATCCATACCTGTGGCGGATCGCTGGCTGCACCGCGACCAGCAATCTCGGCTCGAACATGATCTTTGGCGCCGTGTTCCTGATCTTTGCCTACCGAGACCTGCACTTGCGCCCCGCCATCGTGGGCGTTGTCTTTGCCATCGCGAGTGGTGGTGGGCTGGTCGGTGCGCTGCTCGCATCAAGGGCTGCCCGCCGCCTTGGGCTTGGCATGACGCTGGCCCTGGCGAGCGCAGCCGGCGGTCTCTTCTCCCTGGCGACCCCATTGGCCTTGCTGGGCGCCCCGGCGATCGTCCTCAGCGGTCTCAGCTTCCTGATCTTCATCACGATCCCGGTCTACAACATCAACCAGGTCAGCCTGCGGCAAGCGATCACGCCCGACCGGGTGCAGGGCCGGATGAACGCGACCATGCGGACCATCGTCTGGGGCACGATGCCGATCGGCGCATTCATCGGCGGGATTCTCGGCACCAGCCTCGGCGTGGTGCAGACCATCATCCTGGGCAGCATCGTGTCGGTGGCCGCCTCGCTCTGGATTTTCATCGGCCCGGTCGTGCGGCTCAAGCAGCAGCCGGAACCAGTTCCAGCATGACCGAGCGTCTGATGCTTCGCGACGCCTGCCTGGCGGATGGGCGCTCGCCGAGCCTGCAGGTCGGTGTCAGCATGATGCTCGAGAACGGCACGATCGCGTGGGTGCGGCCGAGTGACGAGGCGGACCCTGGCACGGCGGACGTGGTGGACGCCGGAGGCGCGACGATCGTCCCCGCGTTCGTCGACGCCCACAGTCACCTGACGATGCAGGGGGGAAGCCACTGGATCGAGCGCGGTTCCGATCCGCCCGAGCGGCTGCGCGAGGTGGCCCGACAAAACGCCGGCCGGCTCGTGCAGGCCGGGGTGTTGTGGGCCCGCGACGTCGGCGCACCGGCCGGGCCCGATGGTCGAGCCATCAGTCTCGACGTCCGCCAAGAGATGGCGAACAAATCAAGCGCGCCATACATCCGGGTCGCCGGCACCTGGATCGCCAGGGAAGGCTATCTGCCGATGACGGTGGGAGTGCAAGACGGCGAGGGGTTGACGGCGGCCGCACTGTCGCAGCTCGATGCCGGGACCGACTTCGTCAAGATCATGCTCGACCCGCCCGACCGATCCGACCGCTGCCCCTTTTCGGTCGACGAAGTGCGCCAGGCATGCGCCGCCGTCCATCGACGTGGAGCGAGGATCACGGCGCATGCCACGATCCTCGACGGCGCCCGAGTCGGCGCCGAAGCCGGCGTCGATTCCATCGAGCACGGGATGGAGCTGGATGATGACGTCGCCGTCACCATGCGCGCGAACAACGTTGCGCTGGTCTCCACGCTGTCGGTGCTGGCAAGCTGGGCCACGTTTGAGCGCACCACGCGGATCGACCGCTTTGTCGGAGAGGAGGGGAAACGCCGGCTGGTGGCGCGACGTGAGGGCGCCTTCGCGGCCGTCAAAGCGGCAAAGCGGGCGGGCGTTCGCATCGCCGCGGGATCCGACTTCGGCGGCGGGTCGGTGCGTGCCGGCCATCTGGCGTGGGAGGTCGAGCTGCTCGTCGACGCGGGCCTCGAGCCGCATGAGGCACTGGCCGCGGTCACCTGGCGAGGAGGTGAGCTGCTCGGGATCGAAAACGCCGGGAGGTTGCAGCCGGGCGACCCGGCTGACCTGGTGCTCGTCCACGGGGATCCGCTGAGCGACCCGAGATCGTTATGGCGGGTGTGGGCGGTCTTCAAGGCCGGTGAGCGAGTCGCCTAGTTTTCGTCGCCAGCGATAATGAAAACTCTCGTAACAATCCGGCGTTCTTCTCTGAGGAGCTCCCCGCGTGCCTCAACTACGGCAGGACTTGATCACCGGACGATGGGTTTCGGTTGCGACCGAACGTGCCCGCCGGCCCGATTCCTTCAGCCAGGCCGCTAAAGAAAGCGTCACCGCTCGCGACGTTTGTCCCTTCTGTCCCGGGCACGAGGCCATGACGCCGCCCGAAGTGCTCGCCTATCGCGCCGCCGGTACGGCACCCAACAGCGAGGGTTGGTGGATTCGCGTCGTGCCGAACCTGTATGCCGCCTTCCGGCTGGAGCCAGACGGACAGGAACATCGCGACGGCCGTTTCTGGCAGCGGGATGCAATCGGCGCCTGTGAGGTCCTGATTTCGAGCCCTGATCACCGCTCCCCCACACCGTTGCTGCCGAGACGGCAGGTGGAAGAGATTGTGCAGTCGTACGTCGACCGTCACCGCCACCACGCGGGAAACCCTGACCTCGAGCACGTGCTGATCCTGTACAACCACGGCCGTCCGGCCGGGGCGTCGCTGGAGCATCCCCACTCGCAGCTCTATGCCATCAGTCTCGTGCCGCCAAGCTTCCAGGAGGAACTCGGTGGTGCGACGAGGTTCCAGGAGGCGCACGGCGGGTGCGTTTTTTGCCACACCCTGGACGAGGAGCTCCGAGCCGGGGTTCGTGTGGTCTTCGAAAACGATAGCTTCGTGGTCTTCGCCCCTTATGCGGCCCGGACGCCGTTCGAGACCTGGATCATGCCACGCCGCCACCGCGCCTCTTTCGGTGACCTCGACGAATCGAGGGAGAAACCAGCATTTGCGGAGGCGCTGCAGCTCACCCTCAAAGCGCTGTACGACGGCCTGAACGATCCGCCGTTCAACTATTTCATCCACAGTGCGCCGCTGAAGGCCAGCGTCGACGATGTCTATCACTGGCACCTCGAGCTGATTCCAAAGCTCAGCACGGCCGCCGGTTTCGAGCTCGGCACCGGGATGTGGATCAACGTCGTCAAGCCGGAAGACTCGGCCGCCTTCCTGCGCGAACGGATTCAAAAGGCCGTGGGTCAACCAGCATGAAAGCCGTGGTGATGGCGGGTGGCGAGGGCTCCCGGCTGCGGCCGTTGACCAGCGGAATCCCCAAGCCGCTGGTGCCGGTGGTGGGCAAACCGGTGATGGAGCACATCCTCCGGCTGCTGAAGATGCATGGCATCACCGACGTCATCGTCACCTTGCAGTACCTGGGTTCTTCGATTCGCGATTACTTTGGCGATGGATCGGACTTCGGCGTCGACATCACCTACGTCGTGGAGGACTCGCCACTCGGTACGGCGGGGAGCGTGAAAAATGCCCAGGAGTATCTGGACGAGCCGTTCATCGTCATCAGCGGCGACGCCCTCACCGACATCGACCTGGGCAAAGTCATGGCGTTCCATCGCGAGAAAGGCGCAGCGGCGACCATCGTGCTGACCTCCGTGTCCAACCCCCTCGAGTACGGCGTCGTCATCACGAATCCCGACGGAACGATCAACCGCTTCCTGGAGAAGCCGTCCTGGGGCGAGGTCTTCTCCGATCAGGTGAACACAGGCATCTACGTCATCGAGCCGGCCGTGCTGGACATGATGCCGCCGGCGACGGTGGTCGACTGGAGCGGCGATGTCTTTCCCAAGATGCTGGCCAACGCCGTGCCGCTCTACGGCTACGTGGCGCCTGGTTACTGGTGCGACATCGGCAACATCCAGACCTATTACCAGGCCAACTGGGACGCGCTCGAAGGCCGGGTCGACGTCGAGATTCCGGGCGAGCGCCGGCACGGGAACGTGTGGATGGGCGAGAACGTCGAAATCGGCCTGGGCGTGCGGATCGAAGGCCCCGCGTATATCGGCCACGATTGCAAGCTGAAAGGCGGCGTGTTCATCAACGGGCCGGTTTGTGTCGGCAACTTCTCGGTGGTTGATCAGAACACGAAGATGAGCAACTCGGTGATCTGGACCTATTCATACATTGGCGAGAGCTCGCGCCTGCGCCAGGCGATCGTGTGCCGGCACGCCACGATCAAGAACAACTGCCTGCTGGAGGAAGGCGCCGTCATCGGCGACGATGTCGTCGTCGGTGAGGGCACCACCATCGATGCGGGCGTCAAGATCTGGCCAGATAAGGAGATCGAGCCGGGCTCGACGGTGCACGAAAGTATCATCTGGGCGGGACACTACAAGCGGGGGCTGTTCAGCTCGTACGGCCTCGTTGGCCTGGTCAATATCGAGCTGACGCCCGAATATTGCGCCCGGCTGGGGGCCTCATTCTCTGCCCTCTTCCCCAAGGGCGCCGCCATCGGCGCGGCGCGCGATGGCCAGCGTCCGTCCCGCATGATCAAACGGGCGATGATCGCGGGGATGATGTCGTCCGGCGCGGAGATCATCGATCTCAGTGAGCTGCCGATCCCGGTGGTCCAGTACTACACCCGAGAGCGCCCGCTAACCGGCTCGGTGCACATCCAGATGTCGCCACTCGACAGCCGCTCTGCAGATATCCGCATGTTCGACAGCAACGGCGTGGTGCTGGACAAGCGAATGGAGCGCAAGCTCGAGAATGTCTTTTTCCGGGAGGACATCCGGCGGGTGCACTTCTACGAGATGGGGGACATCAGCTACCCCACGGACACGATCGATTCCTATATCGATGGGCTCGTCCAGCTGATCGACGTGGAGGCCATCCGCCAGGCGCACCAGAAGGTCCTCGTCGACTTCGATCACGGCAGCGGGTCCCTCGTGCTGCCCCGACTCTTCAAAGAGCTGAACATCGAGGCCATTCCCCTGAACGCCGGTTTCGACGAGACGTACCAGTCCAAGAGCAACGAGGCGTTTGACGAGGCGCGCCGCCAATCAGCGCTCATCACCAGCACGCTGGGCTGCAACCTCGGCGCGTACATCGACTACGGAGCTGAGCGGATCTTCCTGATCGACGAGCGAGGCGAGCTGCTCGATCACCATGAAGCGCTGGGCGTCCTGGCGCAGCTGGCCCTGACGGTGAAGCCCGGGGTGCTGGTTGCGCCGGCCACCGTCCCGCAGACCATCGCCGCGCTCGTGCGCCAGCTCCCTGGCGCGCACTTCGTGCCCGGAAAGGGTGAGCCGGCGGCACTCCTGCGTGCCGCGCAACAGCATCAGGCCAGGCTCGCGTCCGATGCCAACGGCGGCTACGTTTTTCCCGATCACCTGCTCGGCTTCGACGCGATTTTCACGCTGATCAAGCTTCTCGAGCTGCTGGCGAAGGACGGCCGGACGATTTCCGCGATCCGCGAGGAAATTCCGCGAGCCGCTTATGAGCATCGGCAGGAGACGGTTCCCTGGGACGCGAAGGGGCGCGTGATGCGCACCATGGTCGAGATGCACCGCGACGCACCGGTCGATCTCGCCGACGGGATCAAGGTCTTCGTTGACGGGGGCTGGGTCCTGGTGCTGCCGGATCCTGACATGCCTCGATACCACATCATTGTCAGCGTCGAGGATGCCGAGAAGGCGCGGGCATTAGCCGATCGCTACAGCAGCCTGGTGAAGACTGCCGTCGGGCAGGGCTCATCTGGTCGGCCAGCCGCGGCGAGCTAACCGATTCGTCCGGACGGCCGGCTTCTTTCGGGCACTGCCCGAGCCAGTCAGGGCGGCGCTGCCAACCGCCCTGAAAGCGGTCAACCATCGGGTGCGGTCCAGCCAGGCCCAGTGGTACTACGACGATCCTCGGCTTCATTTCGAGGCCTGGTGGCACGCCAACACCGGGCGGCTTGAACTAGGCCTGCATCTCGAGGGACCACCGGAGCTCAACGAGCGGATCGGCTCGGGATTGTCGCGCCAGATGTTGATGATTCACGGGCGCTTGGGCGGGCGACTCGACCTCGAGCCCTGGGACAAGGGATGGGTGCGGCTTTACGAGACCTATCCGGTCGAGGTCTTTGATCGGGATCGGATCGCGGCGACCGCACGCCGAATGGCGGAATTGATCGCGGTCCTCTGGCCGATCTGCAAGGAGTTGCGGGGAGGTAAAATCCGCCTAGCCGAGCGGGTGTAACTCAGCTGGTAGAGTGCAACCTTCCCAAGGTTGAAGTCGCGAGTTCGAGTCTCGTCACCCGCTTAGTTCCCGCCGCTTAGTTCCCGGGCAACTGGCCCAAATTCGCTCTCACGAATCAGACCGGCTACCGGTGAGCCTAACGGTGCCCTGAGACGGCTGGCCAGCTTCGCTCGGGGTGTGATCGACCCGTTACCTGGCGCTTAACCAGCCCTACATATACTTGTCCGATGGCGGAAGCACCCCTCCCATTCCAGGTATCGGCGCGCGCCCACGCACCCTCACTCTATGGCCAAATTGGGCCACCCCAAGTACCCCTCATCGCGGCCGAGCCAAACCAGGCGGCCCGCGTCACGGAGGCGGCCGCCACGCCAGCCCAGGTGCAGTCTCGCTACCTCAACCGGGAGCTTTCACAGCTCGACTTCGACGAGCGGGTCGTCGCGATGGCTGAAGACCAGTCCCTGCCCCTGCTGGAGCGCGTGCGCTTCCTAGCCATCCTGGGCGAAAACGTCGACCAGTTCTTCCAGGTCCGCGTCGCCGGCCTGAAGGAGCAGCTCCACGCCACCTTGCCGCAGACCTCGCCGGATGGCATGACCACGGCGGAGCAACTGACGGCCATCCATCAGCGGGCGTCTAGCCTGCTGGAGCGCAGCACCCGTCTCTTCGTGCATGAACTCGCGCCGGCGCTCGAGCGGCAAGGCATCTGCATCACGACGATGGCGAATCTCGATGAGGCCGATCGCAAGTATTTACTGGCGGAATTCGAGGCTCGCATCTTCCCGGTGCTGACGCCGCTGGCGGTTGACCCGGCGCATCCTTTCCCGTATATATCGAACCTTTCCTTGAACCTGGCGGTCATGGTCCGGGATCCGGTCCGGCATGACATTCGTTTCGCCCGAGTCAAAGTCCCGCCCCTGTTGCCGCGGTTCATCCCGCTTCCCGATGGCAAACGGTTCATCCCCCTCGAGCAGGTGATCGCGCTGCATCTCGGCGAGCTCTTTCCCGGGATGGAGATCGTCAGTCAGCATCCATTCCGGATCACCCGAGACGCGGACCTCGACGTGGTGGACGAGGAAGCCGCTGATCTGCTGGCGGCCATCCAGAACGAACTGCGCCGCCGACAGCGTGGGGCGGAGGTCGTCCGTCTGGAAGTCGACGCCGGCATGTCCGACGAGGTCCTCGATCTCCTCGTCCGAGAGCTGGAGCTCGCGCCCACCGACGTCTATCGCGTCGATGGCTTACTCGACCTCAGCAGCCTGTGGGCCATCTATGCCCTGGATCGCGCCGAGCTCAAGGACGAGCCCTGGAAGCCGGTCACGCAACCAAGGCTGCAGACCCTCGGCAGTGGCCGGGGTGACATCTTCAAGGCCCTCGCCGACGGCGACATCCTGGTGCACCATCCCTATGACTCCTTCACCACATCGGCCGAGGCCTTCATCGACCAGGCCGCCCAGGATCCGGATGTCCTGGCGATCAAGCAGACCCTGTACCGGACGTCCGGGCCGGCGAGTCCCATCGTCCATGCGCTGATTGCCGCGGCCGAGACCGGAAAGCAGGTCGTCGCCCTCGTCGAGTTGAAGGCACGAGGTGACGAGCAGGCCAACATCGCGTGGGCCCAGGCGCTGGAGCAAGTTGGCGTGCATGTCGTCTATGGCGTGGTCGGCCTGAAGACTCACGCCAAGGTGGCGCTGGTGGTTCGGCGCGAAGGCGACGGCATTCAGCGCTATGTCCACATCGGTACTGGCAACTACAACCCGAAGACGGCACAGATCTATGAGGACGTTGGGCTGCTGTCCGCCGACCCGGAGCTCGGATCGGATGTTGCGGAGCTCTTCAATTTTCTGACCGGGTACAGTCGGCAACGCCGCTTCGGCCGGCTGCTCGTCGCGCCAGTCGGCTTGCGATCGAACATCATCCGGCTGATTCGACGAGAAGCCTCGCGCCCTGGAGGTGGGCGGATCGTCCTCAAGGTCAATTCCCTGGTCGATCCCGAGATCGTGGATGCGCTCTACGAGGCATCTGCCGCCGGAACGGAGATCGACCTCATCGTCCGCGGCCTTTGCAGCTTGCGGCCAGGCGTAACCGGACTCTCCGAGCGGATCCGGGTCCGTTCGCTGGTTGGCCGCTTCCTCGAGCATTCGCGCATCTTCCGCTTTGGTCCCGACGATGCGGTCGACTATTACCTTGGATCCTCCGATCTCATGCCGCGTAACCTGGATCGACGCGTCGAAGCGATGGTGCCTGTGCTCGACCGGACGTTGCAGGGACGCCTCAACCAGATCCTCGAGATTGAGCTGGAGGATGATCGGCTCGCCTGGTCACTCGGTGCCGATGGATCCTGGACGAAAGTACCGACGGTGAAGGGCATCAACGCCCAGCAGGTGTTCCAGCAACTCGCTGAATCGCGCGCGATATTTCTGAACGGGACGAACGGGGCCGCACCGGATGGTTGAACGCGAGGTCAAACTCGCGGTCACGCCGACGTTCACCCTCCCGGACCTCGACGACCTGGCTGCCGCCGTCGAAGCCTCCCCAGTCGATGAACGCCGGCTCGAAACGGTCTACTACGACACGGCAGACCTGCGGTTGGCGCGCTGGGGTTGCAGCCTTCGGCTGCGTCAGGGCGAAGGTTGGACCCTCAAGCTGCCGAGTAGCAGCGAAGGCGCCGGCCTGAGCCGGCGCGAGCTCGAGTTTACGGGGGAGGGAAGCCGTCCCCCGGACGCCGCCGTTGCGCTGGTCCTCGCGTACGTTCGGCGCTCGACGCTTGTCCCGGTTGCGAGCCTCTCAACCCTGCGCCGCCGGGTTCAGCTGAAAGACCGCGACGGTGGTGTGCTCGCGGAGGTCGTCGATGACGACGTCTCCGTCATCCAGGGGCTGCGGGTGCAGAGCCGCTTCCGCGAGGTCGAGGTCGAGCTCCGTGATCCGACCGCGGACCGACTGCTGGAACCCATCCTCGCCCGGCTCCGCGGAGCCGGCGCCGGCGACGAGGATCAAGTGTCGAAGCTGACGCGAGCCCTAGGTCCGCGCGCCACCGCTCCACCCGAAGTTGCTCCGATCGTCCTCGACAATGCCGCGACGATTGGCGACCTGATCCGCCACACAATCGCGCAATCCGTTGCAAGTCTCATGCGGCACGACCCGGGGGTACGACTCGGCGATGACGTCGAGGACGTCCACCGGGCCCGGGTCGCCACCCGCCGGCTGCGTTCGCAGCTCCGCACCTTCCGCGACTCGCTAGACCCCGCATGGACCACCAGTTTGCGCGATGAATTGCGCTGGCTGGGAACAAATCTCGGGACGGTGCGAGATAAGCAGGTCATGAGCCAGCGGTTGCGGAGCAGGAGCGCAGCCTTGCCATCGGATGATGCCTCCGTGATCGGGGAGCTCGCGGATGAGCTGCAGAACGAGAGCGAGGAAGCGCGCGCCACGCTGGTGCTGGACATGCGGTCGGACCGCTATATCGACTTGATCGAGCGGCTCGTCGAGGCCTCACGGGCACCGGTTCTGATAGGCCAGGGGCAGCAGCCGGCAGCGATGGCGATACCTGCCCTCGCTCATCGTGACTGGAAACGCCTGCGGAAGAGCGTATCGCGCCTGCCACAATCCACGGCTGATGCCGAGCTGCACCGGATTCGCATCCTGGCCAAGCGTGTCCGGTATGCCGCAGAGGCCGCCAGACCGGTCACCGGTAAGCCGGCCGCCCGGCTGGCCGATCGCGCTGCCGCCTTACAGGATGTGCTGGGCGATCACCAGGACAGCGTGACGACCCGCCGATGGTTGCGCCAGGTAGGCCAGGGCATGCGCGCCTTCGTTGCGGGCGAGCTCAGCGCGCTGGAACGCGATGCTGCGGCGCGCGACCGGGCTCGGTGGCAGAAAACCTGGAAAAAACTTGACCGCAAACGCCTGAAAAAGTGGATGATATGAGTAGGTCAGCGACGACCAGGATGCAATCGTCACAGCAACATACCGCGCAAGGGGTGTCCATGGCAGCAAAGATCTTGAATGTCGACGAGGCAAAACTGGTCAGAGCCGCAGGCGGTGTGGTCCGCCGCAACGGCGCCCGCGGGCCGATGCGGGTGGCGATCGTCCACCGTCCTGGGTACGACGACTGGTCTTTCCCCAAGGGCAAGATCGACCGCGGTGAGACGCTCGAAGAGACGGCCTTACGTGAGGTCGAGGAAGAAACCGGCCTACGTTGCAAGCTGGTCGCCCCACTCGGATGCACCGCCTACGAGGATCACAAGGGCCGCGACAAGGTGGCCTGCTACTGGCTGATGGATGTGGTCAGCGGGCGTTTTCGTGCCGGCAGCGAGATCGATGAGGTGCGGTGGGTCACCATCGACGAGGCGATGGACCTGCTGAGCTACAGACGCGATCGCGCGCTGCTGCGCGCCTTCGACCTGGCCGAGACCGGATAACACGCATTCGTGGCGGTTTACGTCGTTCGGCACGCGAAGGCCGGCGACCGCGAGGAGTGGAAGGGCGATGATCGCCTGCGTCCACTCACCAAGCCCGGCTGGCGACAGGCGGATGCGCTGGTCGAGATTCTCGAGGACAGGCCGATCGATCGGATCCTGTCCAGCCCCTATGTGCGTTGCAGGCAGTCGGTCGAGCCGCTGGCTAAGGCCAGGAGGCTGCCGGTCGAACCAAGCGCGGAGCTCGAAGAAGGGGCGGGCGGCGCCAGCATCATTCGCCTGATAAAGCGATACGCAGGGCAGAATGTCGTGCTCTGCACGCATGGTGACCTGGTCGAGGACCTACTCGGGCGCTTGGTCGATCAGGGGATCATTTCCCGTCGCCAGGCGAGCAATGAGAAGGGCGGCACCTGGGTGCTCGAGGCGAAAAATGGCACCGTTTCGCACGCGACCTACCTGGCTGCGCCGTAGTCAGTTAGGTTAGCTCAAGGACTGCCTGCGGGCTCGCTAGCCGAAGCGGCCCGCCACATAGTCCCGGGTGCGCTCTTCCTTGGCATCCTCAAAGATTTCGCGGGTGGGAGCAAACTCAACGAGCTGGCCGTACCGTTCGAAGGGCTCGATCAGCATGAAGGCGGTGTAGTCGGCTAGCCGCTTGGCCTGTTGCATGTTATGGGTGACGATCACGACCGTGTACGTGCCGGCCAGCTGACGGATCAGTTCCTCGACCCGCAGCGTAGATGTCGGATCGAGCGCTGAACACGGCTCGTCCATCAGGATCACTTCGGGTTGGACCGCGATACAGCGCGCGATGCACAGACGCTGCTGCTGTCCGCCGG
>CAZRMD010000074.1:0-13230 GCA_964601135.1 uncultured Actinomycetes bacterium
TGAATACGCGCAGCCCGGTTCGAAACTTGTTCTGGATGGCGACCCCAACCGGACAAGTTTCGAACTCATTCTGAATACAGACGCGGAGCTCTGGCTCGCCGCAACGGACGTCTAGCGGACGCTCTGCGGTCGGTCGACGAACGGGCCTTTCTTCGACCCTGTCGCGCTGTCGGCGTACCTATATCTAATGTCGGGCCGGAGGACGTTGTTGCACAACGCGGATACCGGCCTGAGTCGGCGCCACCGATACGGCGATACTGGCGGGCAGTGCTGGGTCAGCAAGGGGAGCAGACTCGAACCCTTTGACTTACCGAGCCTCCTTTGAAGGTGGAGGCCAGGGCTGGCGACTCCGCCCGCCCGTTATCCTTGGTGCGCCTGTCGATCTTGGCGAGTCCTGTTCGTAGTGGGGTGAAGGCGGGAAGGCCGCCCGTCACAAGGAGGAAAGCCATGGCGCAATATCTATTATCCGTCCACAGCGTTGAGGGTGCGACTCGCGAGCCGATGACCGACGAGGAAATGCAGCATTCCTGGAGAGACGTCATCGCCCTCGAAAAGGAGATGTAGTCGACAGGTGCCTGGGTCTTCTCGGGCCGCCTCCATGAACCCGACACTGCGACCGTTGTCCGTGTGACGAACGGTCAAGTGATAACCACCGACGGCCCGTTCGTAGAGTCGAAAGAACACCTCGGCGGCTTCTACATCATCGAGGCCCGCGACCTCGACGCGGCGCTGGCATGGGCGTCAAGGGTTACCACCGCCATCAAGGTGCCCGTCGAGGTTTGGCCCTTCGCAGCGGTCGGCGCGGTAGAGGACGCCCTCGCGGCGCAACCAGCCGTTGAGTCGAAGGCCTGACCATCGGCCTGGGCCAGAAGGCACACCGGAGCTCGACTCCATCGGGATCGGCCGGATCTTCCGCGAGGAGTACGGCCGATCCGTGGCAGCGCTGATCCGCGCCTTCGGTGACATCGACATCGCCGAGGACGCTGTGCAGGAAGCGTTCGAAGTGGCCCTACGCAGATGGCCAGGCAATGGCCCACTGCCAAACCCCGGCGGCTGGATCACGACGACCGCCCGAAACGCGGCCATCGACCGCTTGCGCCGCGAGTCGCGCGGCCGGGAACTCCTCGCGGAGGCTGCGGCCCTCTTGGCCTCGAAGGACGATCATCACGATGCCTCGGCTGCGGGTTCCGTGGAGGATGAACGGCTTCGTCTCATCTTCACTTGCTGCCACCCGGCGCTATCGACCGAGGCACAGGTTGCGCTGACCCTTCGACTGCTCTGCGGCCTCTCAACAGCGGAGGTCGCCCGATCGTTCCTGGTGACGGAAGCCACGATGGCGCAGCGTCTGGTTCGCGCGAAGCGAAAGATCCAGGCCGCTCGCATTCCCTTCCGTGTGCCGGGGTCACAGGAGCTGCCAAGCCGGCTGGGCAACGCCCTCGCTGTCGTCTACCTCCTCTACAACGCCGGACTACACAAGCCAGGCGAACCGGACCTTTGCGTCGAGGCGATCCGGTTAGCCCGGATCCTGGGGACGTTACTGCCCGACGAGCCAGAGGTCGCGGGCCTGCTCGCGCTCTTGCTCCTGACCGAATCCCGCCGCGCCTCGCGACTGCGGTCGGATGGCTCCCTGGTATTGCTCAGCGAGCAAGACCGCCGCAGATGGGATCGGGGCTTGATCGAGGAAAGTCAGGAGATTCTCCGTCGATGCCTTCGCCGCAACCAACCCGGTCGCTACCAGCTGCAGGCCGCCATCAATGCGGTGCACGCGGACGCTGCGACAGTTGAGGAGACTGATTGGCCGCACATCGTTGCCCTGTATGACCAGCTGCTCGAGCTCGAGCCAACCCCGGTCGTCGCCCTCAACCGCGCAATCGCCATCGGCGAAGTGCAGGGTGCTGCAGCAGCATTGACGCTGGTGGATCAATTACCGCTCGACAACTATTACGCGTTTCATGCGACTCGAGCCGATCTACTTCGGCGGCTGGGCCGCACGCCCGATGCAATGGCGGCCTACGGACGGGCGGCAGCCATCGCCCCGACCGATGCGGAACGGGACTTTCTCAGACTCGGCGGTCGAGCGTCGCGATAAGCGGCTCGATCAAGCTTGGCAGGCGTGGCGTGATGGCCCGAGTAGAGATGCGACGCAAGGTTGGAAAGCGGAGAAGGCGTAGACCGTTTCGCGACGTGGAAACACGCGAAAGCCGGCCGATTTTCCACTACGATGGCGAGGCGCAGCCCTCAACAAGATGAGGCCCGAGCCTGATGAACAACTCGCGGTACTGGACATCGTGGCGAGAGATTCCGCGGGTCTGCTTGAACAGGCACAACCTGACGCACACCGCGGGCGTGGCAGCGATCGTTGGAACCGTTCTCTTCGTGATCAATCAACTCGACGTCGTCCTGAGCGGCCGCGCGACGGCGCTCGTATGGTTGAAAGTCGGCTTGACGTACCTTGTACCCTTCTGTGTCGCCAACTTCGGAATCCTCGTAGCCTCGCATCGGGCCGACAACTACTGAGCGGCTTCTAGCTCGGGACACAACCGAGACCTCCCGGCCTCACTCAAATGTCACGACAGCGGTTTGCGCAGCGGAGGCGCCAGACGAACCGCGCACTCCGGCGGATCGATCGCATGATCGACAGCAGCGTGCCGAATGGGGAGCTCGGCGCAGCAGCAGTTGGGGTTCCCGCAGACTTCGACCCTGACGCCACCGCGTTCGACCTCACACCCACAATCAGCGCACTCCATGCGGCGCACTCCATCCTTCCTGACTACGGTACCCTCGCCAAGGCTCGCTCACGCAGCGGTCCGTAGACCAGCAGCGCGCCGAGCACGACACCGTACATGAGGTGGGCGAGGATCCAGGACCACTCCGGATTTGCGCTCAGGAATGACGAACTCGTACCCGAAAGCAAACCGCGAAGGACCACGAAGTACATCACCAGGTATACGGCAAACCCGTACACCATGCCAGCGAGCACCACGATGCCACCGCGCAGCTTGAAGGCCGCCACGATCGCGAAGAAGATCAGCCCGATGATGATCGAGTTCATCATGTGGCCCATCAGCCCGAGCACGAATGGCACGATCTGGAAGTCATGGCCCGCGTGGCCAATGCCGATCGCCTGAGCAATCCCCTGGGGCGGTGCCCACAGGTTGCTCGTGAAGATCCCCACGACCATGGCCCACATTGCAAAAACGAGTCCGGCGACCAGGCCGGCGGCGACCGCTTTCAGCCAGCGCGCTGTCTCACCCCTTGCCGTTGGAATAGCAGTCGCACTCATTTCACTGTCCTCCTACTTGAGTCTTTTCTTGATAATCGCCTGCATTGCAGCCTCGGCATATCCCCTACATGACTCTGCAGTGACCGTACTTTTGGGTGAACGGTTGCCGTGCCGAGCACGTCTTTCAGCCTAGGCACGGCAAGACCCGATTTCTGTGATCTGCGTCACATATCTCGGGCGCTCGCTGACGTAGGCTGAACTCGTGCCGGACAAGCTGTGGTTCATGCGCCGCCTAAACCTGTTCGATGGGATGACCGATGCCGAAGTGACATCGGTTTCCAGCGAGTTACGGATGCGCCATTGTCCGCAAGGAACGGCGGTCCTGGACGGCTCAACCGACCGGGTCTACCTCGTCAAGGAGGGTCGGGTTCGCCTCTATCAGCTCTCAGTCCAGGGACATGAGGTAACGACTGCGGTCCTGGGACCGGGCCAGCTATACGGCGTGGGAGCGCTCTTTGGCATGAGCAGTGAAGCCACGCATGCCGAGCCGATCCAGGACAGCTACATCTGTGATGCGGGCGGCCAGGAATTCCTCCAGATGCTGGCCAAGCACCCCCTGTTGATGGCCAGGGTCATGATGGCAATGGCCAAACAGATTGTTCATCTGCAGGACACGCTGGAGAGCGTGGTCTCTCAACCGGTCGCTGGTCGCCTGGCCGCCCTCGTCGTCTCCATGCTCGACCAAGGCGAGCAAACGCCAGAAGGCGTGCTCCTTCCCCCCACATCGCACGAGGACATGGGCAAGATGATTGGCGCGACTCGGGAGTCCGTCTCCCGAACGCTCTCGGACTGGCGCCAGCACGGCATCATCAGCAATCGGGGCCGGCGCATTCTGGTACGCAAGCTCCAAGTCCTTCGCGGCCATGCGGTAGCGTCGGGCTGAGGCCGAACGCTGATCGCCTCTTGAGGTGCTCAGGGCATCTTCGATGCAGCGCCGATAGAACTCGCGTTGTGTTCTTTTGCCACCCACTCGGGCCCCCGTCCGGGTTATGCCAGCCTTGCCTTGCGGCGATAACCGTCTTTGCCGCCTCGGGGCCACAGGTGTCAGGCTCGGACACATGGGCCGGACCCCGACTCATGGAAGAACTCGGCCTGGACCGTCGACAGTCGGCGCTGATCGGCCCCGGATACCTTTATCTATGTTGCCAGCGTCAGACTGGAGCGAACCCTTACGCCTCCGCGAGAGCACGGAGGGCATCCTCGATCCCACGGTAGAAGGTCGGGTACGCATAGATCATGTGCCGCAGCGTTTCCGTCCGAATTCGCGCCTCGATCGCAAGCGCCAGCATGGAAAGCACGTCGCCACCCCTAGGTCCGGCCGACGTCGCGCCGATGAGAATGCCCTGTTCGGCATCCTCCACCAACTTGATGAAGCCTTCGTTTCCCGGTCCATGGATCCAACCGCGCGCGGAGCTCGGGACCTGTGCCGTGCCGACCCTGACCCGGCGACCCTGCTGGCGAGCTTGCTCCTCGGTCAGCCCGGCGGCGCCGATTTCCGGTTCGGTGAAGGTGACCCGGGGCAACGCCCGGTAATCGGCGGCCGGCGTCTTTTTGCCCAGGATGTCGGCGACGGCGATATCAGCCTGATACATCGCCACATGAGTGAATTGGCCGTTACCGGTCACGTCGCCGACACCCCATAAGCCTGGAACCACGCGCAAATGGTCATCGACGGGCAGCCAGCGCATGGAGGGATCGATGCCGACCGACTCGACACCTATCTCTTTTAGTTTGGCGTTTCGACCGGTCGCAACCAGCAGTCGGTCCCCGATCACACGGTCACCGCCCGCGATGTTCAGCACGATCGCATTGCCCTCCTTCGCCGCACTCGTTACCCTCGCGCCCACTCGGACAGCAATCCCCTCGCGAGCGAAAATCTTGGCCAGCAGCTCTCCCGCCTCAGGGTCTTCCATTGGAAGGAGACGAGGCAGCGATTCGACGACGGTGACCTTAACCCCGAATCGCGCAAAGACCTGGGCGAACTCCAGGCCGACCGAGCCTCCACCGAGGACGGTCAGCGACCGGGGAAGGTCCTCGATCTTCACCGCTTCGCGATTGGTCCAATAGGGGACCTGGTCCAGCCCCGCGATGGGCGGTATTGACGCCGACGTTCCGGTGGCGATGACCACCGCACGCGCTGCCGAGTAGGTCGAGCCATTGACGGATACTTCGGCCGGACCGGTAAGGTGACCGGCGCCTCGCACGAAATGGCCGCCTTTTCTTTCGAAGCGGTCCACCGCCACCTGGTCGTTCCAGCTATCGGTTGCTTCCTGACGGATGCGCCGGGCAATCGGCTTCCAATCCGGGGAGACGGTTGCGCTCCCGGCGAATCCCGGAATGCGCCGAGCCTCGGCGAGCATGTCGGCGGCCCGAATCATCATCTTCGTGGGCACGCAGCCCCAGTACGGGCACTCGCCACCGACCAACTCCCTCTCGATCCCAACAACGTTCAGTCCCGCCTCGGCAAGCTTCCCGGCAACATCCTCGCCGCCGGGACCCATTCCAATGACAATCGCGTCGACCTGCTGAGCTCTGCGATCTGACATTCACCAAACGTAACGTCGCCGATGTGGCAATGATGTGACGCAGGTCACAGAGCTTGGTTTCGTAGCCGAGCGAGGACGGGAAAACCTCGAAGGTTGACGCCACTGGATTCAGGTCGGCCAAACACGCGGCAGAGATTCATCCTGCTTATCGCGCTGACACTCACTGTCGCACTCGCCGGCTATGTCGGATACATCGCGTATCCGCGGTTTCATTTGCCGTCGCTGGCCGGCGGCGCCCTGCTCGTGCTCGCCGCTGCCGCCGGCATCGCGTCGTTCTTTTCACCGTGTTCGTTTCCGCTGCTCCTCTCGATCTTGGCCCGAGCCCCCGGCGTTGCATCGGGAAGGCGTCGCGCGACAGCATCGCTCGTGTACGCGACAGCGTTGGCCGTCGGTGCCGCCGTATTCCTGATCGTCGCCGGACTCGTCATTGCCTTTGTGGGAACAGAGCTCTTTGCGGGAGTGACGTTCACGAGCACCGCCGGGCGCCTGATTCGGGCCGCCGTCGGGCTGGTTCTCATCTTCTTTGGCCTCGTCCAGCTCAACCGAATGCCGTTCGAGTTTCGCGGGCTGGAGCCGGCCGTGCATGGCACGTTGCGCCGCCAGGCCGCCTTTCGCCATGAGCATCCGCTCCCAGGCTTCTTCTTGTTCGGTTTCGGCTATGTGCTGGCCGGTTTCGGCTGAACCGGCCCGATTTTGGCTGGTCTGGCCAGCGCATCGCTGAGCGTCGGCGGCTTCGGCGCCGCGATTCTGGCGTTCGTCGTAGCGGGCCTGGCGATGGTTATCTTGATCTTCACGCTCGCGGCGGTCATCGCCTCGGTGAGCGAGCGGGTCGGCGCCTCGATGCGCGCCAGCGCCCCAACCGTCAAGCGAATGGGTGGATGGATCCTCGTCCTGGTGGGCGCCTGGTTTCTGATTCTGGCCGCGTTTGCCGGCTTCTTCGCAAGGATCTTTCCCGTGTGAGGCGGGCAGCGAAATCGGCCGGCAGCGCTCGCAATGGAAGATTGAAATGGCGTAGGTTGTTCGAAGAAGTATGGCGACGACACTGAAGGTCGGCATGCGACTGCCACCCTTCAACCTTCAAGACCAGCGCGGCTCTCAGCGCTCGCTGCCGGATCAAGCCGGGCCGAACCTGCTGGTCTTCTACCGCGGGGACTGGTGACCGTACTGCAATGGGCAGCTGGTCAGCTTTGCCAGGAAGATCGATGAGTTTCGGCAACGTGGAATCCGGATCTATGGGATCTCGATCGATTCGCCTCAGCAGAATCAAGCCATGATCGAGAAACTCCTGTTGCCCTTCGACCTGTTGTCGGATCCCGAGGGTGAGGTATCGATCAAGCCGTTTGGATTCTGGGATGAGGCGGGGCGGATCTCGAAGCCCGCGCTGGTGCTGACCGATCGTGGCGGAACTATTCGATACATCTACGAGGGTCGCGATTTCGCAGACCGGCCCAAGGACGCCACGCTGATGGAGGCGATCTCGCATGGCTAGAGGGGATCCTCCATTCAAGTTCGAAAATCTTCTGCCCTACTACAACGGCGCCTACTTCGCCTCGGTGGCAATCAAGGGACGGCTCGCCGCGGCCGGCCAGGCGGAGGCGGCGCGCGAGGTCACGGCTTACCAGGAGATGGTCGTCGAGTTCCGGAAAGCGATCATCGAGACCAACAAGCTCAGGCAACAGCGCGCGACTGAAGGCAAAGCGTGAACGCATCTCGTCGCGATCGTGATGTCGATCACAGACGCTGGCGGATCGGTTGCCTACCGTGCGGAGAGACGCATTACCAGCAAATGGAGGCCTGATTCAGAATGCCGAAGGCTGTCTGGAACGACACGGTTCTCGCTGAGAGCGCTCAAACCATCAAGGTCGAAGGCAATGACTATTTCCCGCCAAGCAGCCTCAAACGGGAATATCTTATCGAGAGCCAGACGCATACCACGTGCCAGTGGAAAGGCCTGGCCAGCTATTACGACATCGTCGTCGATGGCAAGGTGAATCGGGACGGCGCGTGGTATTACCCGAGTCCCTCCCAGGCGGCCGCCCAGATCAAGGACTACGTCGCGTTCTGGCACGGCGTGAAGGTCATTCCCTGACGGAGCGCCTCCCTAGCCGACAATTTGACGCGAAAGCCGTCTGGATAGGGATTGGGGCTGGCGTCGCCGGGATTCTCTGTTGCGTCAGCCCGTTATTCCTGTTCTTGCTCGGGATCAGCACTGCGACCGAAGCGATCACCCTGGGCGACCGGCTCTACTACGGGTATGCGTGGTACTTCCGAGGGCTCGGACTAGCGCTCGCCATCGTGGCGGCCGCCATCTACCTCCGGCGGCGGCGCAGCTGCACGCTGCGAGGGGCCATCGCCAATTGGCGCACCCTTCTCGGAATCGTGGCGGTCATGGTCTCGACCTACGTGATCCTCTACGCGATTACAGGATATTTGGCCGTCCTCGGCAGCCACCACGGTGCGTAAAACCAGGGGTCCAGCTGCGACAGCGCTACGGGCTCGAGTGCAGCAAGTAACCGGTGGTCTGGCCCTCGGCCGTAACGGCGAGATCAGACCACGACGCGGACGCTGGCATGGAGAACGTCAGCGTGCACGATCCGGACGTGTCCGTCATGAAGGTCGTCAGCATCATCGGTGGCTGTTCCCCAAGGGACCAGAGTTCGTAATACGACTGGCGGCCCGGTTGCAGGTGTTGCACTACCAATCGGACGGGACGATTGGGTCCATTGGGCTGACCGACTTCGGCAACCGCCCGGGTTCCATCGGGGCCTCGCAAGGTGATGGCCGACACCGGGTGGAAGGCGGTGAGCTGCTGCAGAGCGGCCGCACTTCCCAAAAGGAGGAGAAGCGCCGCCGCGCCGACAGCCATCCAGGTCCGCCACCTCCGGGGCCGGCCAGATTGTGCCGGCCCATTCGGCACACCCAGCACCGTGCGCCGCAACCGGTCTGGAGGTTCCAATGGTCGGCCCACCCGCCGCAGGAGTCGTTCCACGTCCTCGGGATTCATTCGTCGATCCCCTCGAGATAGCTGGCGAGCCGCTGGAGACCGGCGCGGGTACGCGTCTTCACCGTGCCCAGCGGGAGCTGCAGATGTGCGGCAATCGCCGTCTGGGTCATGTCCTCAAAATAGGCGAGTTCCAGCACCTCGCGTTCGGTTGTTGGCAACCGCGTGAGGGCTGCATGCAGGGCGAGACCCGTCACGGGATCGAATTCCTTTTCGGCGGCCTGCTCGTCCAGCACGATGAGGTTCTTGTTCGCGCGGCCCCTGCGAGCGAGCTGAGCAGCGGCATTGCGGGCGATAGCGTAGAGCCATCCGGCGGCTGAGCCACGCGCTGGGTCAAAGGTCCCGGCCCGGCGCCACACACTGGTGAAGGCTTCTTGGGTTGCGTCCTCGGCGGAGCCGACGTCACCGAGCCGTCGGTGGCAGACCGTATAGATCCCAGGGCCGAAGCGATCCCAGAGCACACTAAATGCCTCCTGGCTCCCCATCGCGATCTGCTTGAGCAGTTCACCATCCGGCAGCTCGGCGAGCGGCATCTGTCGGATTTCATCGACTTGGAGCGCATCCTGGCCACGAATCAGCCTCTCCTGTTCCATCTAGGGCACCTCGATCGTAAATGGATTGCCGACTTCGAGGTCTCGCCCAAATCCGAGTCGAGGCTTTGCTGCATAGGGAGGAGTGAAAGAAACACGGAGGTGGGCATCATGACGTACGCGCATACCCTCCGGGCCATTGTGCTCGGCATCCCGCTGCTTATCGCGGCCTGCGGTGGTCAGGCATCTGGCCCGGCCGCCTCGCCATCGTCGTCCATGCCCATGTCGATGTCCGAAGCCGAGAGCATGATGGCGACGAAGTTCGTATCGCCGCAGAACGGCGCCGTCGTCACTGGCAATTCCATCGACGTGAAAGTGGCGGTGAGCCATTATCAGTTGAGCTGCGCCCTGGCGGGCAAGGCGCCCAAGGAAGGATTCGGCCACTACCACATCGAGCTCGATCATGCCCTGGTCAACATGTTCTGCACCGACACGGCCACCATCAGCATGCAGAACGTGACGCCGGGCCAGCACACGCTCACCGTGCTTCCGGCGCTGAACGATCACCAGGAAGTCACGAAAGGCAAGGAGGACATGACCTTCACCTACCAGCCGGCCTCTCCCCTCGCGGCCATCACCGCAGCCAGCCTGGGCACGCCCTCCATCAAGATTCTGTCGCCGCACGCCGGCGATACCGTGAGTGGCGATTTCACGATCCAGGTTGCCATCAACAATTTCAACGCGTCCTGCGACCTGCTCGGCAAGGCCAACCTGGCCGGCTATGGCCACTGGCATCTCAATGTCGACAGCATGAGCGGGCCCATGATGGGCATGGCGACGATGCTGGGCATGGCCTGCTCGCCCGCCTTCCAGGCGTCGACCCAGGGCCTGAAGCCCGGCCATCACACGTTCTTCGCGCTGCTGGTCGACAACCAGCACGCGCCGCTCATGCCGGAGGTGGCTGACAAGGTCGACTTGATCGTGCGGTGATCGCCCCGACCTCCGCCGGCCGGCGGCCTGGAACCCCCCTCAGGTCGCCGGCCATTTTCTTTCGCGCGTTGATTTTGGTCCCCATTCTGGTCCTTGTCGGCTGCTCCGCCCCCGGAGCGGGCCAGCTGCCTCCGGTCACGACCCTTCGCTTGGCGGAGTACCGCATCACGCCGACGCAGCTTTCCCTCAACGCCGGCACTTACACCTTCACGGCGGTGAATGCCGGCACCATCAGTCACGCGCTGGAGTTGACGGGTAATGGCATCGATGGCCACACGCCGGACCTTGCTTACGCGCCCGGGCATTCGGAGGGTTTCACCGTCACGCTCAAGCCCGGGACCTACCAGTTTTTCTGTCCCGTTGACGGCCATCGTGGCCTCGGGATGCAAGCTACGCTGGTCGTCCACTGAGCGACGGTCTCAGGGATGTTCGGCGTCGCAGGGGCTGGCGGCCATCGCCAGGCAGGGATGGACATGGCACCCATGCGCGCGCCAGTGGAGGATCAGGTCGGCAAAGTCCGACAACCCCATTGCCTTCGTATCGGACAGACCCGTGTTGGGATCGGTCAGCCGGACCCGCAGCCAGGTCCGTCCTGTTTCCTCGATGACTGCCGGCAGGTTATTGTCGCGAATGATGATCTCCAACTCCTCTGTGCCTAGAATCGCCATCTACCTCACCTCTTTGGTCAAACGTGACACGTCCTGTGGCAGCAAACCGTGACTGCGGTCACATCCGTCTCCATCGACCAGATGCGGGAAGTCGACCGGCTGATGATGGAGGAGGCCGGGGTCAGCCTGCTCCAGATGATGGAGAACGCGGGGCGATGTCTTGCCACACGTGCCAGAGAAATGCTTGGCGGCGATTTGCACGGGCAGCGTATCGCCGTGCTGGCGGGACGAGGCGGCAACGGTGGAGGCGGGTTGGCAGCCGCCCGGCGCCTCTCCGTGTGGGGCGCAGCCGTCACCATCGTGCTAGCGCAGCCCGTTGAAGAGATGCGAGGCGTGCCGAAACTTCAGCTCACGATCCTCGAATGGATGGGCCTCCCTATCCAGATGCGAGGCACACAGACAGCCGAGCTTTTCGCCAAGTCGGAGCTCATAGTCGACGCGCTGATCGGCTACAGCCTGCGCGGCGCCCCGGCGGAGCCGGTAGCCTCGCTGATTCGGGTGGCGAATGCGTCAGACCGTCAGATCCTCGGCCTCGACTTGCCATCCGGGCTCGATGGAGACACTGGCCTGCCGTCTGAGCCGACGATTCGTGCTGCGGAAACGCTGACTCTCGCGCTGCCGAAGCGAGGATTGCTGAACCCGGTTGCCCGGCCCTGGGTTGGCAGGCTGCATCTGGCCGACATCTCCGTGCCGGAGGCGGTCTACCGGCGCCTCGGCATCAGCGTTGGACCTATCTTCGCCCGGAGCGACATCATCGCGGTCGACTTGCCCTGAACGGCGACACCTACTTATATAGCGTTGTTCCTGGGATGGAGTCGACGAAAGGCGATCTGATGTCGCGATCACCGATTATCCGGCCAAAAGACAGCCGGCAATTCGTGGACGAGGCCCTTCGTGAGCTGGCCGGCGGCCGCTGGTCGCCATCGGCCTGGTTCTGTTTCCTCTGGCGCTGTAGCATCCGCTCGGCGCAGCAGGCCGCCGCCCACCGACGCGCCTTCCTGGAACTGACGCTGCTGCATCTGGCGCTAACGCGGGGGCGGCCGCGGGCATGGCCGCTTGTCTCATGGTTGTTGGCGGTGACTCACCTGGGCCTGCTTGGCGATCAGCAACGGGGGCCGCTGGTGGCCAATCATCTGAGCCTGCTGCGAGCAAACCTGCCTTCAATAGCGCCATCGGCAGGACGATGGCCCGCCGGCGTGGCATTGCTGACCGACTGGTTAGATGGCCGCCTTGCCCGTGCGCGAAAGGAAGAGACCGCCTTCGGCGCCTACGCCGACCCGCTGGCCGATCTGGTTTTTTGGACCTGGTTTGTCTTCCGACATGAGCCCAATATGTGGATCCGGGCCGCCACCGTGATCGCCTGGCCGCTCCCAGCGGCGGTGATCACCGCTGGCTATTTCGTGCGGGCGCGAACCCTCGACTATCCACGGCTCGAGGGGACCCGGCTGCTCTCCGCGGTACTGCAGGTCTGGATCGGCCTGCGTGCGTTCAGGCACAGGTGAGGATGCCAGCCTATTTGTAGAGCGCGGTTCCGGGAAAGAAGTCGAACCACCCAAACCAGAAGCTGGTGGTCGCCGGTACCGGGGCAAGATGCTGGCCCATCAGCGGCCCCGCCGTGGCCGCGCCCATGACCAGGTCCCAGGTGCTGCCAGTTTCGCGGTCCTGGATCGTGCTTCCAACTTTTTCGAAGGTCAGCGTCTGACTGTTCAGGGTGCGCTCGAAGACGGACGCCGACTCATCGCTGGTCGCGAAGACAACCAGCCTCACGTGCTCGACAGTGTCATTCACGACCGTGGCTTTGACAACGGCATCGAGCGAGTAGGCCTTCGGCACGTCCATGACGCGGACCCCGATGACCACGTCCTTGGGGGCCAGCCGAGAGTCGTCCCGCTTACGGCCGAGGATTCCCGCGTCGCCGCCGGCGTAATAGCGCGCATACAAATCTCGCTGTCCCGGATAGTCGTGGGGCAGGATCCGCGTCGTGGGGTAGGCCTTCTTCCAAACGCTCCAGCGGGTCTCCGTCGCCGGCAGGACTGTCAGCTTCGCGCCCGCGAGGGGACCTTCGATCGCGCTACCGGTGAGATGGCTCCACAGACTCTGCGTCTCGTGGTCGTACATGAGCAGCGAATTCCGCACCAGCTTGCCGGAGACGCCGAAGGTTAGCGTCTTCCCGTTCACCGTTCGGGCATACACGATGCCCGTGAAACAGAGT
>CAZRMD010000075.1:0-8923 GCA_964601135.1 uncultured Actinomycetes bacterium
CACGGATCCACTCGATGCGGTGGGCAACACGACCAAGGCCGTGACGAAGGGTTACGCCATCGGCTCGGCCGGGCTGGCCGCGCTGGTCTTGTTCTCCTCCTACACGCAGGAGGTCGGCCGGGCCCGGCCGGTGAGCTTCTCGCTGACGGATCCACTCGTCATCGTCGGCTTGTTTTTTGGCGGCATCCTGCCATTCCTGTTTGGTTCACTGAGCATGCTGGCGGTTGGCCGCGCCGCGGGTCAGGTCGTGGTCGAGGTGCGGCGCCAGTTTCGAGAGATCACCGGCCTGCTGGAAGGGATCGCCCTGCCAGAATACGGCCGCGCGGTCGACCTGGTGACGCGGGCCGCTCAGCGCGAGATGATCTTGCCTGGCCTGATACCGGTCGTGGCGCCTCTCGCCGTAGGCTTCATTCTCGGTCCAATCGCGTTGGGAGGAATGCTGATCGGCAGCATCGTGACGGGCATCTTCCTCGCCATCCAGATGACGTCCGGCGGCGGCGCCTGGGACAACGCGAAGAAGTACATCGAGGACGGGCACTATGGCGGGAAAGGCAGCGAAGCGCACGCGGCCGCCGTGACCGGCGACACGGTGGGGGACCCCAACAAGGACACCGCCGGCCCGGCCATCAACCCGATGATCAAGGTGGTCAACATCATCGCCATCCTGATCGCCTCGATGGTGGCAGCCCACTCGATCGTCCATTAGCAGGTAAAGCGCGGCTCCGCCGCGCCGGCGCTTTCCAGTTCCTTGAAACGAAGCCAATCACCGTCCCCGCCCAATAAACTGTGCTCATGGACGAGTACACGGTCGAGATGAACGACCTGCGCCGCCGCATCGCCAAGCTGAAGTTCGAACGTGCGTCGGAAACGATCATCGAAGAGCTGGAGGCTCAGCTGCGGATCCTGAAAGCGATCTATGACTCAGCCACGGGTCTCTATGGCGCCGGAGAGCGCGACCCACGACTCCGGGCGGGCCTGGTCGAGCAGGACATGGGCAGCTGGACGTTCGACAATGTGTACGCCTTCGTGTACGAGCAAGCCGTGGCGCTGGAGCCCGATGGCCAGGACCTGGCGACCGCGATCTGGCACCATGACTACGCCGCGCCGCTGCTCGACGCCGTCCACACAAAATAAAAAGGGCCCCGAAGGGCCCTCACCGGTTTGTCGACGTTAGTCGGCGCCGTGGCCGTGGCTATGACCGTAGCTATGGCCGTGCGAAGCACCGGACTCCAGGTTGGTCGTGTCGCTCGAGTCAGTCGCAGTCGTATCCGACTGAGTTCCGTCCGGCGTCTCAGTATCGGCGGTATCACTCTTGGTTGTCGCCGTCACGTCGTGGCTGCAAAAGCTCTTGATCGTGGTCATCAGCTTGCCGTGATAGTTCTTGGCGACAGTCGTCGCTGAGGTCTTCGGAGCATAGTCACGGTTGCTGGCGAACCAGGCGATGCACTGCCCCTCATTCTTGAAGGGCGTCGTCGGAAACGCCTTCGGGCTGCCATTGACGGTCGACAGCGTGAGCGTCTGGCCATTGGCGCTCAGCGTCACCGATCCCTTTACCGGGACGGTGTTGTTCGCATTCGCGGCATAGGCACCGGCGGCCCCCAACGCGAGCGCACCGGCAGCGATGCCAGCCGCGATCTTCACCTTCGACGTGATCGCAAACATGCGTTATCAGGTCCTCCTTGAATGAAATCGAGACCTGCTGACTAATACGAGCGCGGTCTGCCCGCCCATACGTGGGCTTGGCGTCTTGTTACCGGCAAACTGGCGCCGGATAACGGTTGCATGACGGGACCATTGCGGTGAAGCCACGTATCCTGAGACGACCGTGGGCCCTGAGATCGAGTCCGAATTGGCCGTACGACGGCTTTTGGCGCCCTCCGAATCGTGGGGGTGGCGGCTTTTACTCCCGCTGGTGTTTACCGGCGGGCTGGCCAGTCTCGGAATCGAATTCGCCGCCGCCCGGCTGCTGGCGCCGTTCTTCGGTCAGTCCCTGTTTATCTGGGGGACATTGATCGGCCTGATCCTCATCTACCTGACAATCGGGTATTACGTCGGCGGCAGACTGGCGGACCGGCGCCCGGAGATGAACCTGCTCTTTCAGCTCACAGCGGCCGGGGCCCTGTTGACCGCCACCATTCCGGTCATCTCTCGACCGATTCTGTCGTTGGCGCAGACCGGCTTTGCCCAACTGTCGGTCGGGCTGGTCCTCGGCTCGCTGATTTCCGTCATCGTCCTCTTCGCGGCGCCGGTGATCCTGCTGGGAATGGTGTCCCCGTTCGTCATCCGGCTGCGCATCCGACAGCTCGAGACCGCCGGTAACGCCGCGGGCGCGGTGTACGCCCTGTCGACCTTGGGGAGCATCCTGGGGACCTTTCTACCGGTGTTCTGGCTGATCCCTACGTACGGGACAAGGCCGACGATCTTCATCCTCGCCTTCCTGCTCGGCATGATCTCGACAGCCGGCCTGGTTGGACGCGGTCGGCGCCGCCTGTATCTCCTGATCCCGATCGTGATCGTCGCACTGGCCGCCTTCGCAGGCGGCGGCATTCGTGGAGCCGCGTACGGCGCGCAGGTCTATGAAACAGAGTCGGCCTACAACTACATCCAGGTGGTGCAAAGCGGTAGCGAAACGAGGCTGCTGCTCGACGATGGCCATGCCATCCACTCGATTTACGATCCGTCGACCCTGTATACGCACGGCTACTGGGATGACGCCCTGCTGGCGCCGTATTTCGGGTCCGGCCGGGCGCCGCGACGCGTCGCGCTGATCGGGTTGGCCGGGGGCACGGTGGCCCGGCAGTTCACGGCGATCGATGGGCCGATGCCCATCGACGGCGTCGAGCTCGACCCGAAGATTGTCCAGGTCGGCCGCCGCTATTTCGCCATGACCGAACCCAATCTTCATCCGATCGTCGCCGACGGCCGCTACTGGATGGCGACCAGCGCCGGCCAGTACGACGTGATCTTCATCGACGCCTATCGCCAGCCGTATATCCCCTGGTATCTGACGACGCGCGAATTCTTTGAAAGCGCGAAGGCTCACCTCGCGCCGGACGGCGTGCTCGCCATCAACGTGGGGCGGACCGCCTCCGACACCCGCTTGGTCGACGCACTGAGCGGCACCCTGAGTGCGGTCTTTCCGCGGGTCTTTCTGATCGATAGCAACGAGCGATTCGCCAATACCGTCGTCTACGCCACCTCCAGCCCGGCCTCGGTCAAGGAGTTCGTCAGCAGAGCCCAGGCGGAAACCAATCCAAAGCTCATCCCCATCGCAAGCGAGGCCCTCGCCACCGGCAGCGTCCGGCAGGGTGGCCCGAACGGAATCGTCTTCACGGATGACCTGGCGCCGGTCGAGCGTCTGATCGACAACATCATCCTGAGCTACATCAGAACCTCAAAGTAGAATGAGGTCCATGGCAGTCCAGCAGGTCACCGAGCAGGCGGTCATGGCCGCGCTGAGTACCGTGAAGGATCCCGAGCTTCACCGCGGCATGGTCGAGCTCAAGATGATCCAGGACGTCGCTGTGATCGATTCGCAGACCATCGGCATGCGAGTGGTCCTGACCACGCCGGCGTGCCCACTCAAGAACCGCATCCACGACGACATCGACGCCGCCCTGGCGACGCTGCCCGGGGCTCCGAAGGCCCAGATCAAGTGGGACTCCCAGGTCTCGCGCACCGGGAGCATCCCGCAGCGTCAACAGATCGACGGCGTCAAGAACATCGTCTCGGTCGGCGCCGGTAAGGGCGGGGTCGGGAAGTCGACCTGCGCCGTCAATCTCGCCCTGGCACTGTCGCAGCTCGGCGCCCGAACCGGGGTTCTGGATGCCGACGTCTACGGACCCAACGTGCCGATCCTGCTGGGCGCCGAGCACGAAAAGCCGTATGCCGAGAACGAGAAGATCATTCCGATCCAGCGCTACGGCATCAAGATCATTTCGCTGGCTTTCTTCATCGAGCCGGACAAGGCGGCGATCTGGCGCGGTCCCATGCTGTCGGGTGCCGTTCGTCAATTCCTGTTCGACGTCAACTGGGGCGAGCTGGACTATCTCGTCGTCGACCTGCCGCCAGGCACGGGCGACGTGCAACTGACGATGTCGCAGAGCATTCCGATGACCGGCGCCGTCGTTGTCTCGACGCCGCAGGACGTGTCGACCGCCGATGTCGGCCGCGCCATCCAGATGTTCAACACGCTGAAGGTGCCCAACCTGGGTCTGGTCGAGAACATGAGCTATTTCGTCTGCCCCCACTGCGGTCAGCGTGAGGAGATCTTCGGCCACGGCGGGGCCAGGGCGCTTGCCGAGCGGATGCGCGTGCCCTTCCTGGGAGAGATTCCGCTGGACCGGCGAATCCGCGAGGGCGGTGGTCCCGGTGTGCCGCTGATGGTCAGCGAGCCCGATTCACCGCTCGCGAGCGTCTACCGCGACGTTGCCTCGCATCTGGCCGCGCAGGTCAGCATCCGCAATTTCAAGCAAGCGAGCGTCATCCCTCTCAGGACGATATAAGGCCTGACGGCCTTTGCCGGATTCCGACGTGACACGACCAGCGATCAACGCCCGGATGGGTCGACGGCGGCTGGTCGCGGTCTGCGGTGAGTCAGACCCCCGGACGTCACTCGCTGATGTCGCCTTCGAGGTCGGTCGTGGCGTCGCCGAGCGGGGCGCCGTTCTCATCTGCGGCGGCTTGAGCGGCGTTATGGAGCACGCCGCGCGCGGCGCGCGGTCCGCCGGCGGCCTCACTATCGGGCTGCTACCCGGCGACGATCCCGATGAGGCCAACGAATATATCGACATCGCCATCGCCACCAGCACCGGCCATGCTCGCAATGCGATGCTGGCCAGAACCGCAGACGGCGTGATTGCCATCGGTGGCGGACTGGGGACGCTGTCCGAGATCGCCCTGGCACTGCGCAATGGCCGACCGATCATCGGCATCAAGACCTGGCGGTTCGATCGCGATGGGCGGACCGAACCAACACTGCCCGAGGCGGCCAGCCCGAAGGAGGGCCTGGACTGGCTGTTCGCCAGAATCTCTTGAGCGCGTCCCACCAGGTCGACGAGCGCGCCCGGGCGGCGTTCCGGCAGACCTTCGGCTATTTACCGGGCTCGGTTGCCGTTGCGCCGGGCCGGATCAATATCGTCGGCGAACACACGGACTACAACCAGGGTTTCGTCCTGCCGGCCGCGATCGACCGGCACGTTGGCGTGGCCCTGCGCTTGCGCCGCGATGAACGGATCGTGCTGCATAGCGATCGATTCTCAAAGCCGGTCGACCTGGCGTCGCTGCCTTCGCGCAAGCAAGGTGGCTGGGCCGATTACCTGCTTGGCGTCGCCGACGGGATCCGGCAGCGGGTCGGAGATGGTCCGGGTTTTGAAGCCGTGGTCGTCTCCGACCTCGTGGTCGGATCGGGGCTCAGCTCGTCGGGGGCCGTTGAGGTGGCGGCCGCGGTCGCGTTGCTGGCCGCGCGCGGTGTCAAGATGCGGCCGATCGACATCGCCCTGCTCTGCCAGGCCGCGGAAAACGGATTCGTCCGTGCCCAAACCGGCATCATGGATCAGCTGACGGCGCTGAAGGCTCGGGCGGGCAATGCGATGCTGCTCGATTGTCGGTCCCTCGATTCCGAGTCGTTGCCGTTGCCCGACGGGCGGTTCAACTGGCTGCTCGCCGACACCCAGGTTCACCACGAACATGCATCCTCTGGCTACAACGATCGCCGCGCGGAGTGTGAAGCGGCCGCCAGCGCCCTTGGCTTGACCAGCCTTCGCGATGCGAGGAAGGAAGACCTGGATCGAATCGAGAATCCGGTCTATCGGCGGCGCGCGCGCCATGTCGTGCGCGAAAATGCGCGCGTCCTCCAGGCGGCTGACGCCCTTCGACGGCGGGCGCCGCGCGACCTGGGGCCCATTCTTTATGCCTCGCACGATAGCCTTCGCGACGATTTCGAGGTAAGCTGCGCGGAGCTTGACTGCCTGGTGGAGCTTGCCGCTGACATGCCACAGGTCATCGGCGCGCGCATGATGGGTGGCGGCTTCGGCGGTTGCGTCCTCGTGCTGCTCGACGCGACCGGCATCGACGACATCGAGCAACACCTCGCCGAGGGCTATGCGGCGGCCTATCACCGTGCACCCCAGTTCTACCGCGTTCGATCGGTAGATGGGGTCATGCCCGAGGAAAGCCACTGACATGCCGCTGAACGATTGCCTTTCGCTCTTTCCCATTCAGGCGCTGAACCGCCAGGAGCTCAAGGCCGGGTGGCGGATGGCGATCGCGACCCTGGGCGAGGGCGAGGACCTCGGTTTCCCGCGTCTCGACTTCGACGATGACAGCTGGTCGCCGGTCGCTGTCCCGCGATTGCACGGCGCGACCTCGGGGAATGAAGCGATCTGGTACCGGCTTCGTTTCCCGCGGCCGCGTCACCGTCAGCGGACCCTGGTTCGTTTCGACGGCGCCTTCCTGGTCGCGAATGTCTGGCTCAATGGACGGCTGCTGGGTAGCCATTACGGCTACTTCGGGCCGTTCACGTTCGATATTTCGTCGTTCCTGCTGGAAGAGAACGTGCTGGCTGTCTGCATCGAGTCGCCGGTGGAAACGGATTTGGCCGCCAAGCGGCACCTGATGGGTGTCTTCAACGATTCGGATGGGAAGCCCTATCCGAGTCGCGAGCTCGGCGCCCTCTCCGAGCAGTACGTCTGGCACGTGCCCATGGGGTTGTGGCAGCCCGTGTGGCTGGAGCAGGTCGGCCATGTCGTGGCAGAGTGGATGCACTGCGAGTCGCAGCTGGAGCAAGGTGACCTTGCCCGGCTGCGGTTACGAACCCGGCTGCGCAACCTCGACGGGCGCATCATGACCGGGGATCTGATCTTCCGGGTGGCGCCAGATAACTTTCAGGGTCCGGCGCCGCTCGAGATGCGGCGGGGCTTCCGTCTGAACGGACACGAGGTGGAGGACATCGTCGTCGAGCTCGGGCTTCCCGATCCGCAGTGCTGGCATCCATGGGCCCATGGCGATCCTGCCCTTTATCGAGCCGAGCTCGAGGTGACCGCTGATGAACGTCGCAGTGCCAATCTGAAAGAGAGCTTCGGCATTCGAGATATCAGCCTGCAAACTCGCGCTGAAGGCTGGACGTTCGCCGTCAACGGTCGACGGATGTTCATGCGCGGCGCGACCTACTGGTCGGAATTCTTCCTCGACGCGGTGGCGCCCGAACGGGCCCGGGCTGACGTTGATCTGGCACGCCATGCCAACATGGATCTTCTTCGGCTCAATGCGCACCTGGAACCGCCGGCGCTCTACGATGCCGCGGACCGGTCGGGCGTGCTCCTCTGGCAGGAGCTGCCGCTGACCGGTTCCTACGTCCATCGGGCAGACACGCGATCCGTCACGTTCTTCCGCGACGCCGTGCTGGCTCAGGCTGAGGAGCTCTCCCACCTGCTCTTCAACCATCCCTCGGTGATCCTGTACGCCGTGCATAGCGATCCACCGTGGAGTCGCTCGCTCGCCTGGCTGGGCGAACGGCATACTGAACAACTCAATCGCGACGTCGACGAAGAAGCGGCGTCGCTGCTGCGCCAGCTCGATCCATCTCGGCCGGTGATCGCGGGGAGCGGCGACCAGGATATCCACTGTTCGATCGGCTGGTCCAGCGGGCACTGGCGCGATCTGGCCGGACTCTCGCCGGGGTTCGTGACCGAAGTCGGCGCACAGGCACTGCCAAACACCAATTCGCCGGTGTGGCGGCATCTCAATCGGGGCTGGCCGGTCGCTGATGACGACCAGAGCTGGCGTTATGCGGGGTACCAGCCGGCGGAGTGGGCGAGTAGCGGCATTGGTGCCCCTTCGGCCCACCCAAGCCGCGACGCCTGCGTCCGAGCCAGCCAGGAATACCAGGCGCATCTCTTGCGCTTCGCGATCGAGCGCTGGCGACGCGAGAAATTCGCGCACTGCGGCGGCGTCTTGATCGCCCAGCTGGTCGATGGTTTTCCGGCGATCAGCGCGGCGGTTCTCGATCACGCCCGCCGTCCCAAGCGCGCATATCGTGCGGTCGCCGACGCGTTCGTCCCGTTATTTCTGACGGTCGACCTGCCGGAGAACGACGCGGACGTCGATGGCCTGCTGCTGCGTCTGCCGCGCGGTCGTCTGCAATATCTGCGCATCGTCTGCGTCAACGACGACCCGAATCGGCAAGGCCGAGCCCGGTTGCGCTGGCGGATCCAGCGCGAACGCGCCTATCAGTCGTCCTGGTGGCGCGAGCTCCGGGCCTGGTTTGCGAAGCGCCGATTCTCGGGCCAGGATTGGGTGACGATCCCCGACCAGCTCGACCCCGCGGCGGTTATCGCGGAGCCGGTCGTTCGCCTTCATGCCGATGGCATGTATCGCATTTCGGCGGCACTGGAGGTTTCTGGGCAGGTCGTCGCCGAGATGGAGCAGCGCTTTATGGTCGGTGATCCGCCGAGACCGTCGCGACGACTTAGCGCAGATCGGGCGGCCCGACTGGCTGCTCGCCAGCACCAGGCGCTGGCGGAAGCTCGACGCTGATCGGCACAGCGTTGAGCCGGCAGATTTCCGCGTAGAGCCGTGCGCTCGGTCGTAGGCGGCGTTCCTGGGTGCTGGGATCACAGCTGATCAGGCCGAACCTCGCGCTGTAGCCTTCCGCCCACTCGAAATTGTCGAACGAGGTCCAGTGAAAGTAGCCGCGCACCGGCACGCCTTCGATCATGGCACGCTCCACAGCTCCGACGTGGCTGACCAGGTACTCGGGCCGCAAGGCGTCGGCTCCGTCCGCGATACCGCTCTCCGTTACGAGAATCGGCAGACGCTCACGTTTCAGTGAACGCAGTAAACGATACAGACCATCCGGATAGATCTCCCAGTTCAGGTCCGATCGCGGAGCGTCCTTCGGCAGGACCCGTTCGCCAAACATCTC
>CAZRMD010000075.1:9023-11210 GCA_964601135.1 uncultured Actinomycetes bacterium
AGTTCAGGTCCGATCGCGGAGCGTCCTTCGGCAGGACCCGTTCGCCAAACATCTCAGCCCGGTAATGTCGATTGAATTTGATCCGGTCTCGCGTGTAGTAGTTCAAGCCGATGAAGTCCTGGCTTGGCTTCGGGCCCCCTCCTCGATCGAACCGGGTGAGGGGAAAAACCAGGCGGCCTTCTCGTAGGGTCTTGAGGATCGTCTCGTTGAAGACGCGGTTGAAAACCGCCGCGAGGATGCGGTCGAGCGGCATCAGGGGGCGAGCCGGGTCGAACACCCGTAGATGGTGCGCCAGGCCAACCTGGATCTCTGGATGCCTGGACTTGATCCGCTCATAGGCCAGCCAGTGGCCGCGCATCAGCGTGACGAGCACCCGGGCGGCCGCATCGAGGCCACCCCGGGTTCCGGGCGGCCACTCGCCGCGGACGTAGCCCTGGTATGCGAGCACCGTCGGTTCATTGATCGTGATCCAGTACCTCGCCAGCGAACCGAGCTCAGCCATGACCCGCTCGACGAACATCGCGAACCGTTCCGCTGTCTCGGGCGTCTCCCAGCCGCCTGCAGCCGCAATCCAGCTGGGATTCGTGAAATGGTGCAGCGTCACGACCGGTTCCATTCCACGACCGCGCAACGCTTGCATGACGTCGGCGTAATGCTGGATCGCGCTGGCCGAGAACTCGCCTGGTCGCGGCTCGATGCGGCTCCATTCCAGGGAGAAGCGATGCGCGTTCTGATGCAGCGACTTGAGGAGGTCGAAGTCGGCCTCGAAGCGCCGGTAATGATCGCACGCTGGGTCGGATCTATCGCCGTTCTTGATATGCCCGGGCACCTGCTCCCAGGCCCACCAATCGTTGAGATGATTCCCGCCTTCGACCTGGTGGGCAGCCGTTGCCGTCCCCCAAAGAAACCCATCGGGAAACCCGTTCTCCCTCCCCCTTGTGGGGAGGGCGGGGGAGGGGGTGCTCATGACCCCAGCGACCCCTGGCTGACGATCAGCAGCACGACGGACAGGATCAGCAGCATGAGAATCAGCACAACGACGGCTCCCATCGGACCGATGACGGCCGCGACCGCGCGTTCAGTGGAAATCCGGTAGTGCGTGCGCGCGCCATAAACGAGCAACAAATTCTGCCAGAGGAAGATTGCGATCCCGAGCAGACCCGAGAGCTGACCGATCGAGAGCTCCAGGCGCGCATTGCCCTGCAATTTGAGCAACGCATCCAGCAGCTCAATTGGCAGGACGACGAGTCCCACGAGCGCCACATAGCCCACGACCTTCAGGTATCCGGGGAAGTCGCCCTGGCCGCCCAGAGTCCGGGCGATGAGGTGGATCAGGCCTGCGGCGAGGATCCACAGCGCCAGGCTGATGGCGATGCCGTAGATCGGCAGAAGAAATCGATGCTGGTAGGTCCAGCGCGCGTAGAGATCCGCGCCCTGGGCGGTCAGCGACGGGAGCGATCCCAGGTTGGCAGGCGGGCGAAACGGCCCGAAGGCGGCGATCTCGCTGACCAGTGCCGGCAACGTCACGGAGAAGACCAGTGCGATGAGGCCGGATGGCAGGGGGCGGCGGCTGTCGATGGTCTGAAGGGCCGTAAAGGGCCGGCGGACCAGCTCAATCAGGTCCCCGAACATCGCGGCGCATTGTATAGATCCATGCCATAATCCCGCGAGCGATGGCCACCCCAAAGCAGGATCAGGAAGCCCCTCCGAGCGTCGTGCGCGGCCTGGCCGATCGGACCACGGCGCTCGTCGGCTGGACCGTCGCCTGGCGGGCCACCAGCGCCGTGGCGACGATCAGTCTTGGAGCCGTCCTGGTGCGACAGCTTCCGACCAGCGAGTACGGCCGCTACACGCTGGTCCTCAGCGTGCTCATCTACATCGCGCTGCTCGCAACCTTTGGCCAGGATCAGGGCTTGCTTCGTTACCTTCCGGAAGTTCTCACACGTGGCGACCGCAGCGCGGCGCACGACCTGCTGCGCAAGAGCGCGATTGCGGTCGTGGCCGTCTGGGCACTGACGAGCCTGCTGGTCTTCGCCTTGCGGCCAGCGATCGATGCTGTCCTGCACGCCCACGTCGCCGACTTGCTGGCCCTGGGGACCGTCTTGCTGCTGGGCACCATCGCGGCGGGGGTGCTGTCCTTCGCGTTGGTGGCGATCTACGACATGCGCAGCCAGGCGATCGCGACTC
>CAZRMD010000075.1:11220-12985 GCA_964601135.1 uncultured Actinomycetes bacterium
TCATCATTTTTCTCCGGCGCGGGTTGGGCCTGGGCAGCGTCCTCTTCGCGGGCGCCGTCGGCCAGTCAACCCTGGCGGCCTTCTATCTCTGGGTCTTGTTGCGTCGCATTCGCCGCGCTGAGGGGATCCCGGGCGAGCGTGTGGGTTGGCGGCGCCTGCTCGTCTACGCGAGTGGCTGGCTGCCGAGCCTGCTGATCGCGTCGGCAGTCGGCTTGCAGTTCGAGAGCCTCTTCCTGCTCCGCTTCAATGGATCGACCGTCGTCGCCTACTACGACACGGGATACAACATTCCGCAGCGGCTGGTCGCCCTGATTCCCAGTCTGCTGACGGGTGCGTGGGTCGTCGGCACCCTGGAGGGCGCCCACCGCGAGGGCGGCCGGCTTCGAGCCGCGGTGATCGCCTTCTACAAGGGCATCTTCCTGGTGGCGTTTCCGCTCGCCATTGCCGGTGGCGCGCTGCTCGGGCCGCTGGTGCTGGCCGTCTACACGCTGCGGCCGGCCGCACAGATCGCGCCCATCATGCTCGGCTTCTTCATCGCAGCCCTGATGGCGACGCCCTGGGGGCTGGTCGTGCGGGTCCGCGAGCTGGCCTGGCTGAATGCACTGATCAGCATCGCCCAGGTTGGGGTGGCGGCGATCGCGGACCTGTGGTTGATCCAGCGGTTCGGACTGTCGGGTGCGGTGGCGGCGGTTGGACTCACGACCGCGATGACGCTGGTCCTGACCTTCATCGCCTGGCGGGCGGCCGACGTGTCGTCGCTGGCGATTCCCTGGGGCTATGCCGGCCGCTGTCTGCTAGCCGCGCTGCCGTATGCCGTGCTCTTTGCGCTGTTGGCCACCCACCTGCGTCTGCGCAGCCTGCTGCTGGTGGCGACGCCGCTTGCCGCGGTCGCGACGGTCGCCTGGCTCTATCTCGTGCGTCGCCTTGGGTTGCTCGCCAGGCAGGAAGTGCCGCTCTTACACGAGAGCCGGCAAGCGCCGGTCCGGCTCGCGCTGCGCTACCTCGCCCCTACTGAAAGATGACGGCCATGTTGTCGAAGTCGGCCCAGACCGTCTCGAACAGCGACTTGCTGACCCAGTACTGCGTTCCATGCAGTGGATCGTTCACCCGCACCTGCGTCGCGGAGACGCCGGACAGGATCACGGCGTGCTCGATATACGAGTAACGGATCTTCCGACCATCCCAGGCCGTCCAGACGCCTAGCCACGGCCGCTCCCAGTAGGTCTCGATCCAGATTTCGACGGGGTGCCCAGCGGCGAGCGCGCTGTACACCGTCGCTGGCGCAAATCCCTCGCCGCCATAAGCATTGGGCAGGCCGTGTGTTCGCGCGATCGAGACGATGACCGGGTAATACACGCCGTATCCGGTAGGGGCGGTGTCGCTGCCCCACACGTTACCAACGAAGTTGGTGTAGGGATCGCCCCACTGAACGACCGTGTGATTGGGACCCATGACCGGTGACCGCAGGTCAGCATTCTCATACGCGAACAGCGCTGAGTCGCTGTAGTAGTGGCCGTACCTGGCGAGGCCCATTCGTAGTGAGCTGGTTTCGCAGTCGAGGGTCATTGCCTGTTGATAGATCGGTACCGGGATCGTTACGTAACCCGCTGGTGGGGTCCACGTTGTGTAAGTCGGAGCCGGCGCGGCCGCGGGTGCCGGAGCCGGCGGGAGGTACTGCTCGTAAAGCTCGCTTGGCGTCGTCGGGCCTTCCAGCTCGACGCCATGTTTGATCCGGATCACGCTGGCCGCTGAACCGGTGACCGGT
>CAZRMD010000076.1:0-12873 GCA_964601135.1 uncultured Actinomycetes bacterium
GGCTGACACTCTCAAAGAGACCGTCGACAACTGCGTTCGGCGTGCTGAGCAGCAGCATGCCCGTGGGTGTGAGGGCACAGGCAAGCCCATTTAAAAGGGGCGCATCGTCGTGGACGTGCTCGATGACCTCAAAACAGGTCACAAGATCGAACCGACCTAGCGCTGGATCGAGTCGCGTCGCGTCGCCGACCTCGAATCGGAGGTTCTCTAGCTGGTAGTTACTTTGAGCGTGCCGAATTGCTGCATTGGAATAGTCGATGGCAATGACTTCGCGACCCGAACGGGCAAGGCAGGCAGCGCCGTAACCCTCACCGCAACCGACATCCAATATGCGCTTCCCGATGGCAAATGTGCTTGCGAATTGGTATCGCGCCAGGTGCCAGGCATAGAGTCCGGAATCGCCCCATGGGACGATGCGTTCCTGATCGAGTTCATGCAAAGAGCGGTCCGATTTCACGCGAACTCTTGCCGGACGCTAGGCCATTGAGGCTGGAGTGACTCGATCAAGCTTGCCTACCAGCGTGTTCATAATCACCATTGCGCCACCCGACTCGAAGCGAAAATCCATTCGACTGAGACCATCCGCCTGGAGTCTCGCGGTCACGCGCTCCTGATATTCCGGCTCGGCGTATAGCAACAGAAAGCCACCGCCACCGGCGCCAGCGATCTTGCCACCACCCGCGCCAGCGGAGCGTGCGGCCTCGTACCACCCGTCGATCCAGGGATCGCTGATGCCGTGGGCGAGCTGTCGCTTCGCAAGCCAGGAGCGATGCAGCCCGGCACCAACGGCAGGCAGATCGCCACGCATCAAATCACGGCGCATATCGAGTGCGGTCTGCTTGATAACGTGGAGCGCCTCGATCACGCTGGCGCGGTTGCGCTCGCTGCTTCGTTTCTGTTCGCTCAAGATCTCGCCGGAGTTTCGTGATCGTCCGGTAAAGAACAGGAGCAAGCGCTTTTCGAGCGCCTCCACGACGCCATCCGCCAGCTGAAGCCGCTCAACGGCGACTGCCTCGGGCGTGAACTCGATGAAATTGAGTCCGCCGAACGCCGCCGCATATTGATCTTGTTTGCCAATCGGCATGCCCAGCTCGTCGATCTCCACACGACAGGCGAGTGCGGCCACTTGCTCGCGAGTGAGCCGCTCACCGCCTAGGACGGACAGCGCCTTGATAAGTGCGACCGTCACGGTGCTGGAAGAGCCCAAGCCGGTGCCCGGCGGGACCTGGGAGGCTAGGAAGATGGAGAGCCCCATATCGACACCGAAATGGTTAATGATGGCTTTCGGAAGCCGAAGGTCGCCATCCCACAACGGTGATTCGTCGAGCCGCTGACGGTAGAACGTCTGGTAGTCCGATGAGGAGACCTGGATGTGCTGCCCGTCACTAGGCGAGATGAAGACGTAGAAGTATTTGTCGATGGTAAGGCTGACGACAGCGCCACCGTACTTGCCGTAATAGGCCTCGAGGTCTGTGCCTCCGCCCGCGAGGCTGATCCGGAGCGGGGCGCGGGCGATCAGCATGCGAGTACACTTCGCGAGTCGATAAAGAGCGAAACGGCAGTGGCCAGGTCGGTGACCACCGGAACGGTCTGTTCCAGGACGATCTGGTCAGTCCCGATCAGGACGGCTGGGCACCCCAGGCTGACAGCGGCTTGGATGTCCGACGGGGCATCGCCGATGACAACCGACTCCGACAGGTCGATCCCGAGTTCCTTGGCGGCCCTTAAGAACAACTCGGTGTGAGGTTTCCTGCAGCCGCAGCCGTCTTCCGGCCGATGGATGCAGGCATACACGGCGGCGATGCGACCTCCGGCGGCGCCAATCGCGCTGACCATGCGTTCATGAATCGCTTGCAGGGTCGCCTCATCCATCAGACCACGTCCCACCGCGGCCTGGTTGGTGATGACGACAACCTTCATCTGTGTGAGGCTCAGGGCCGCCAAGCTCTCCAGGACTCCCGGGAGAAACTCGAACTCGGCCCAGGACTTCACGTGGTCGAGCCGGCGCCGGTTAATGACGCCGTCTCGATCGAGGAAGACGGCACCGCGATGACCGTTAGCCGCCGTAAGAGCCAAGCAGCGCTCCACGAGTCGATTCAGTAATCGCGTGTTCTAAGACAAGGTGGCAGTCTTCGACGACGCCGTACTCATGACTGGGAACATGGACGGCGACGTCGACAGCAGTCTTGAGGGCACCACCGCTGAAGCCAACCAGCGCGACGGTCACCGCTCCCCGAGCGCGAGCGGCCTGCACCGCGGCCAAGATGTTGGGGGAATTGCCGCTGGCGCTGATGGCCACCAGCACATCGTCGCGGTCCAGCAGGTTGGCGAGCTGCTCGGCGAAGACGTTTTCGTAGGAGGTGTCGTTTGCCCAGGCAGTTAGCAGCGAGACATTGTCCGTCAGCGACGTGACCCGCAGCCGGGCGCGGCCTTCGACAATGGTGGCCTTCGACAGATCGCAGGCGAAGTGCGTGGCCGTCGACGCGCTGCCGCCGTTCCCAATGATGTAGACGTGGCGGCCACCGGCATAGGCAACAAGAATGACGTCCACAACACGTTCGATGATGTCGACCTCGATCTGCGCCAGCACCGCTCTCACCATGGTGATGTGCTCCTCAAGGGCCATGGCGATCGCCGAACGCTCGAGTAGTTGCATTGCGCTACTTCCCTCCTTTAAATCGATCGGCCCTTAACGGACCAGCGGGCAGGCTCCGCCGTTTCGGACACTTTCGTGTCCGAAAGCCGCCCCAGCGCCGGAAGACCGATTAGCCGGTGGGGCGGAGGATCGCCGAGTCGACCCTTACCGAGAGGGGTCGGCCCAGCAGGTGCACGAGAATCTCAACGCGTCGGGACGCGGGGAGCTGCCGCTGGAAAATCGCGTCAACCATCGCCAGCGGACCCCGCTCGATGACCACCGCCTGGCCCCGCTGGAAGCGCGGCTCGGGCGGCGTCATAGCGTGCTCGCGCAGCCGGACGCGAATGTGTTCGACGACATCGTCGCCGACCACGCCCGGCGACCCGTCCTGGTCGAGGACCCGTCGAACGCCCGGCGCCCACCGGATCGTCTCCCACTGCGTGAACTCACTGCCCACCTCGAAGAAGAGATATCCGGGAAACACCCAGCGAGCGCGGCGTCCTCGAACGCTCCCCGGCCGCGTTCGAGGCGGCGCGGGAAACTGCGGGGCGAAGCTTTCGATCCCGTGCACGGACAGCACCCGGGAAACCTGCAGCTCATTGTTGGGCGCGACATGAAGAACGTGCCACATGCGGCCAACATTACGGAGCGGAAACAACAATCCGGTAAGGCCAGATGCGGGCGACGATGAAGAATTTATTACCGGTGGAGCGCCAAGCCAGCGGTCTCAGCCATTGTGTCACGCTGATACACGCTGTGCGGCTGTGTCACAGAGTGGCCGACGCCGGGAGCCGGTAGGGAATGCCCGAACAGGCAAGCTACAAGTTTGTAATCGAGAGTTCTAGCCGACTGCCGCTGCGGCTTGGGGACGAGGGAGCTCGAATTTGTAACCGAACCCGCGGAGTGACTGAATGTAAAAGCCGCCGGTCAGCTTCGGCTGGATCTTGCGCCGCAGCCGCAAGACGCACACGTCGACGGTTTTCGCGCCGCCGACGAAGCTTTCGCCCCAGGCCAGGCGCATAAGCTGGTCGCGGCTCAAGACGCGATTGGCATTGTCCATCAAGGCGTGGAGAAGCGACAGTTCGCGCGGCGTCAACGGAACGCGAACGCCATTGACGACCACGGCCATCTGCTGAAGGTTCAGCATGATCTCGCCAATGGATAGGTTCTCGTCCCGCCCGCGCATCGCATAGGTCAGCTTTCCGCGCCGGAGCAGTGCGTGGACCCTTGCAAGTAGCTGACGCGGCGAAAAGGGCTTGGTCAAGTAGTCGTCCGCCGCTGTCATTAAGCCGCGGCATATTTGATCTTCTTCGTGATGCTCAGAAAGGATCATGAGCGGGGTATAGGGATTTACCTGGCGGATCTGCTGGCAAAGGCGATAGCCATCGTGCTTCTGCATCGCCGGCTCCACCACGATCAGGTCGACCACCTTTTCGTGCAGGATGTCAAAAGCCGTCTCAGGCTCAGCCGTGGCGTGAACCTCGTGGCCCTCCTGCTTCAGTAGGAACGTCAACAATTCAAGGTTTAAGAGATCCTTGTCGAGCGCCAGAACGCTGGCCATGCCTCTGCCTTCCCCTCCGCCTTCCTACGACCCGCCGCCCTCCTGAGCCTCTGCCCTTCGAATCAGGGTTCTGGCATCTTTACACTGAGTGGCCGAACTGTCAATGTTCGCGGATTGTCACTTTTGCGGGTCCTGAGGCAGAAGAAAGTTGCTCGGCCGGTCCCCTTTTTATCGCACAGCGCCACAGATCCGACGCCACGAGCTGCGACAGCCCGACGGCCGACGGGTTTATCTGTACGGAGATTTTGAACCGCCGCCCCGCGGATACCAGGCGCCAAGACAGGACGACGGCGTATACCAGCAGCGCTGGAACCCCCTGCGTAAAGAGTGGGTGCTGGTTGCGCGAGTGCGGCGGAGAGCCAGGGTTCTGCGCCAATCCTGCCCTCTCTGTCCCTCACGGCTCGGTCGTCCGTCTGAGATCCCGGCGAGTCGCTTTGACCTGGCCGTGTTTGAGGAACGGTTTCCAGCGATGCGTCAACCCGGGGCTTGCGAGACGGTCGTCTATTCCCAACGGCATCCCGGTTCATTGGCCAGCCTTGACCGGAGGACCCTTCATGACCTGGTCGAGGTGTGGACCGACCGGTACCGGGACCTGGGATCGCGCCCGAAAATCCGGTACGTTTTCGTCTTCGAGAACCGGGGCGAGGCAGTGGGCGTGACCCTGCATCATCCGCATGGCCAGATCTACGGCTATCCGTTCGTTCCGCCCGTTGCCGCCGCGGAATTGGCGGCCGGTCGTGCCCACAAGCGGCGCTTCGGGACGTGCCTGCAATGCTCACTGATGAGGTCCGAGCGGATCGCCACGGAGCGGGTGCTCTTTGCGGACGGGGGCATGCTCGCCTATGTGCCGAGCTATGCTCGCTGGCCACACGAGGTCCACGTCGCGCCTGTCCATCACTACGGCGCCCTCTCCGATCTGCCGGCTTCGGCTCGGACGGGGCTTGGGGATGCTTTACAGCGCGTCGCCCGAACATATGACCGCCTGTTCGGCGTGCCGATGCCGTACGTGATGGCGATGCATCAACGTCCGACCGACGGGCGGCCGCACCCGGAGGCGCATTTGCATGTCGAGTTCTATCCCGTGCTGCGAGGAGTTGGACGTCGGAAGTATCTGGCAGGCGGGGAATGTGGCGCCGGCACCTTTGTCAGCGACGGCTTACCAGAGGAGAAGGCTGCCGAATTAAAAAGGCTGCTTTCGTACTCGGATTCGGACCAGAAGCACGAGCACAATCGTCGCAAGGAAGAGGTTACTTAGAACCAGGAGAGGCAGGAGGGGAGGGTCTCGTCGCGGGAAGGCTGTCTGTGCCGTCGCGATCGAGGCCGGGCTGACGGTTAGCGGGATCGGTCCTCTGTCGACATCGTGCCGAAGAACCCGCTGCAGGAGCCGTGCATTTTCGGGCGCGGCTGCGGTGGAGGGCGACGCCGAAATAGCCCCAGCCTGATGCCCGCGCCACGGCTGACCAATGAATCGGCGTTGACTCTGATGGAATTTCGAAGCGAAGGCAGTCGCCGCTGTTGCCGCTGCCACCGAGGCAGCGGGTGAAGCCGGCACCGTCGGCGATGTGCTGGGGGAAGCAGCCGTCTGAAGGGGGGAACGCTGCGACCAGGTCCGACCGCCATCCGTTGTCGCCAGGATCACGGGCGCTCCGGAGTTCGCGTCGTACGATCCGATGGTCCAGCCGTGGTTGACGTCGACGAATGTCAGGTCAGTCAGAGGATGACTGGAGGGTTGAGGCGTCGCGCTCTGCCAGGTCCGGCCGCCATCCGAGGTCGACAGGACGGCGGGCGCCGAGTTGCCTCCGGCTGCCCATCCGTGGGTCGCGTCGACAAAGCTCACAGCCAGAAGCGCCGGGGTGCCCGCCGGAACGGTTTGCGGCGTCCAGGTCTGGCCGGCGTCACTCGTGCTCAGGATCAATCCAGCCGAGGAAGGTGTGCCTGTCGGCAGCGCTTTAAATAGGTACCAAAATCAGCGGTTGAAAAAGGTACCACCCGGCGCTTGAGCGACCGCTGACCACCCATAGACTCACTGGGACGTCGCAGCACACGTTCCAGGAGGTCGAAGCAGGTGATTGGCGTGGAGCAATGGGCGGAGATCCGGCGGCTGTATTTGGCGCAAGGTTGGAAGAAGCGAGCGATTGCCCGCCACCTCGGTCTTCAACGGCGGACGGTTGATCGGGCGCTGGCGAGCGAGGTCTCGCCGCGGTATCAGCGAGCGAGCCGCGCGTCCTGCCTCGATGAACACAAGCCGCAGATCCGCTCGTTGCTGCAGCGCTTTCCGAAGCTGAGCGCGGTGCGGATTCTCGAAGAACTGCAAGGCGCGGGATACCAAGGCCAGCTCACCATCCTGCGCGACTACCTGCGCCAGGTGCGGCCCGAGTTCGTTGCCCCGCCGGCGTTCCAACGCACCGTGTACCTGCCTGGTGCCATTGGGCAGATTGACTGGGGGAAAATGCCGACGTTGGTGCCAGGCCCCAATGGTCTTGAAGAGGTGTGGGCCTTCTGCCTGGCGCTGGGCTTCAGCAAATACCTCTACGTCGGGTGGAGCCGCCGCATTCGGGCGAGCGATTTCTTCCGTCACCATCGCCGGGCACTGGAGATGATCGGTGGCGCGCCGCAGACCTGCGTGTACGACAACCTGAAGCCGGTCGTCGTGCGGCACACGCGAACCGAGGTGCTCTTCGGGCCGACGTTTCTGGGATTTGCTGGCTTGTATGGCTTCGCCCCCCATGCGTGCACCCCGCGGGCAGCGCATGAGAAGGGCACCGTGGAACGCCCGATCGGCTACGTGAAAGGCAATTTCTGGGCGGGCCGCGACTTCGTGGACTTCGCCGACGTGGTGCGCCAGGGAGCCGCATGGGTGGAGCGCGCCAACCAGCGTCGCCATGCCCGACTCCGCGCCCGGCCGATCGACCTCTGGCAGGAGGAACGAGCCCATCTGCTAGCGCTGCCGCGGCTGCCGTTCGACACGGATGAGGTGCTCTTTGCGCGCGTGAGCAAGGACGGCTTCGTCCGCTTCGACACCAACGACTACAGCGTGCCGCCGGGCGTTGGCGGACAGCTGCTCGAAATTCGAGCCGACGACCAGACGGTGGCGGTGCGGCGAGGGGGCAGCGATCTGGTGCGGCACCTTCGCAGCTACGCCAAACACCAGACCATCGTGGTGCCGGCACATCAGGACCTCGCCGACTATCGCGCCCAGTGGCCTCCGCTTCGTGAGGTGCTGCCCAGCATCCCGGTCGAGGAACGCGATCTGCGCGTGTACGACCAGCTGGTGGCGCGATGAAGGCCCTGGAGCATCACCTGCGGCAGCTGCGCTTGCCGCACTTGGCGGCTGCCCTGCCCCGTGCGCTCGAGCAAGCCGGCTCGGAAGGCTGGTCGCACGAGCAGTTCCTCAGTACACTGCTGGAGCAGGAAGCCTTCGGCCGTGAGCAGAGCGGCATCCAGATGCGGCTCAAGCAGTCCCGGTTCCCAGCGGTGAAAACGCTCGAGGACTTCAACTTCACGCTGCAGGCCTCGGTGAAGAAGACGTTGCTCCTTCATCTGGCCAGCAACCGCTACATCGAAGCCAGGGAGAACGTCATATTTCTTGGGCCGCCCGGCACTGGCAAGACGCATCTCGCGATCGCGCTGGGCGTGAAGGCGTGCCAGGCGGGCTACCATGTGCGCTTCTGCTCCGCGGTCGATCTTGTCCAAGAGCTGCTTGAGGCGCAGCGGACCCGAACCTTGAATGCGGCGCTGGCGAGACTCGACAAGCCGGCCGTCCTTATCTGCGACGAGCTCGGCTACATCCCGCTCGAACAGGACGCAGCGAGTCTCTTCTTTCAGGTCGTTTCGCGTCGCTACGAGCGCGGCACTCTGATCCTCACTTCCAATCGGCCCTTCGGATCCTGGGGGATGATCTTCGGTGACACCACCGCGGCAGCCGCCATCATCGACCGCCTCATCCATCACGCCGAGATCATCGCCCTGAAGGGCAGCAGTTTCCGCACTCGTGGCAAAGAGCAAGCGATTCCCTCCACCGTCCCACCCGCGCAAGAAACCCATTGAGCTCAAGGTCTTCTGGGTCTCACCCGTCTAGCCCCGGGCGTCCTAGCGCCTCACAGCGCCTCGATTTCTTAGGTCTTCACCGAAAAACGGATTGGCACCCTTTTCGACCGCTGTTTCTGGCCCCTTTTTCAACCGTTGACAACAGTGCCGGCCGTTCCGACGGCCCAACCGTGGCTGGGGTCAACGAAGGCAAGCGCGTTGACGGTCCCCGTTTGGGCAGGAATCTCGCTAACCTGCCAGGTCGTCCCGCCGTCCGCCGTCGTCAGGATGACGCCGCCGGCAGCGTCCGTTGCGAGGATCGACCCATGCAATGGATCGAGGAAGAGCGCCCGGGAGAGATGGGAAACGCCGGGAGGAACCGACTGGGACGCCCAGGTTTCTCCGCCATCGTCTGTATGCAAAATCGCGCCCTCGCCCGGATACCGAACTGCGCCGGGTTCATGACCGTCGGTATGGCCGATCAACCACCCATTGCGGGTGTCCGTGAACGCGACCCGTGCCGGACCCGACAATCCGGGGACGGCTTCGGCGGTCCAGCTGGCCCCACCGTCTCGAGTCTTGAGGACGATGTCCGGGGCCGCAGGGTCGAGCGACGCCTGTCCAACCAGCCAACCCGTCGAGCGGTCAACGAAGTCAAGGCTGGTGATCGCGGTGACAGCTGCAGGTAGGGTCAGCGGATTCCATGTGACGCCACCATCGGTCGTGCTGACGAGCCAACCCATGGCGCCCTTGCTGCCGCCCGCCCATCCTACGGAGGAATCGACGAACTGGACCGCGGAGAGGGTGGCTGGAGGCGAAGGCACGGCCGCTGCCATCCTTGTGGTCATCAGGAGCATGCTGATGGCGGCCAGAAAGCCCAGGCCTACATCGCCGCGGCATTTAGCCAGTGACATCGGCGCTATCCCCAAAGCTGATGCTATGGTGCTAACGCGCGCGTGTCCAGCCCCTCAGATCAAAACGAGGTCCGGGATCTCCCTGGGGACCCGGTTCAGTAGGCTCTGGAGCGGCTCCAACCCCGGCCCATGCCGAAGAGGCGGAGGATCATCAACAGGATCACGCCACCGAAGAAGGCGATGATGATGTCGCTGATGATCGGATGGCCGGTAATGGCGAAGTGGACGTTGAAGTAGTTCGCCAGCAAGTTTGCGCCAACCCCGCCAATGACGCCGATGATGATGTCGCCAAAGAGACCCATGCCGTGGCCGAGCATGACGTGACTGGCCAGGAACCCGGCGACCAGGCCGACGAACGCCCAGACCAGGATAGTTTGCCAATCGATATTGGCCGTATTGATCGTTATCACATTTGCTGTCATAGCTTGATCATGCCACGGGCGGGCTGATTCTGGCCAGCATGCGAATACGGCAGCCGGGACACTGGCCCAGGACGGTTGCCGAACTCGAGGCTGTCCAGGAAGAGCTCGCTTGGCAGGCGGGTAAGGCTGAGCCCTGGCGGTTTCCAGCGGAACGGCCGGTCGCAATTGGCGGGGCGTTTATCGCCTACCGGACCGGGATTTCCGGCGTGGGCGAGCGCGGCGATCCGGCGTGGGCGGCGGCGACTGCAATGGAAGGTGGTGTCCGCATCGCCATCGCGACCGCGGAAGGCACGGTCGGCGCGTCATATATCGCCGGCTCCCTGGCCTTGCGCGAGGGTCCGCTATTGGAGCAGGTCGTGCGCCAGCTGATCCCGCAACCGGAGGTTCTATTAGTCGACGCAACTGGCCTGGACCATCCCCGGCGAGCCGGACTGGCCTTGCACCTCGGCGCTGTGCTCGATCTGCCGACGGTCGGCGTCACCGACCGGACGCTGATCGCAACGGCCGAGGAACCGGGCCGGTTGCGAGGCGAGCGGGCTCCGTTGATGATCGGCGACGAACTGGTGGGCTATGCGCTGCGGACCCGCGATGGTGTTCGCCGGCTCTTCATCCACGCCGCCTGGCGAACCGATCCAAACACCGCCTGCGACGTCGTCCTGGCCGTCATGGAAAAGACGCGCACGCCCGAGCCGCTGCGCGAAGCCCGGCGGTTAGCAAGGGAAGCGCGAAGCCGTGAGCTGATTTAGCGTCACCGAAGCTTTAGGCGATTACCTATAAAAAGCACTGTCAAAGTTCGGCGCCTTCAACGTTTGCTATACGCGAGCTCGCACGAAACATGGGTCCATTGTTGTCACCTAAGCGTAGCTGTTGGAGGTAATTCCGATGAAAAAGGGAATTCTCGTAGGTCTGGCGTGTTTGGGATTGCTCGCGGCGTTGGCGGCACCTGCCTTTGCCGACTCATCCCCTCTTAGTGGAGTAACAGGTAGCACTGTGAACGTTCCCACGGTGGGCGGGCTATTAGGTGCTGGAGCATCGTCATCGAAAGCGAACCCCGCAACCTCTGCCTCAACCGGTTCCTCAACCGCGCAGGGGCAGACAGTGGGGTCGGGCCCCCAGGCGAACGGGGCCGCGACAACCTTCAACGCAAATGGAACGCCAAGCAGCAGCGCATCAGCCCTGGCGGCTGTGCTGTCGCTCGCGTCTCAGCTCGGAGATCCCGGGGCTTCACAAGGGCCGCAGGGCAATGGCGCCTCGACTCCGCTCGTGCACTTTAAGAATCCGTTCTGCAATGGCCGACCATTTGTCCCAGGGACGACAGTCAATGGCGTGGTCACGATCAAGGAGACTGGCAATCATCAGCTGATCGCCGAGGTTACGCTGAAGAATGCCCTCCCGAACACCACATATAACGTCAGGCTGATCCAGACGCCGAGTGGTTCGGACTGCTTCGTCGTTGACACTACGTTGACGACCAATGCTCAGGGCAACGGAAACGCCAACGTCATGGAGGCGGAACTGCCGGGGACGACGGGAGCCTTCGTCGCCGTCAACTTCCCTGATTTCAGCGGAGACTTCTATAGCACGGATAACGTCTTGTTCAGGTAGTACGGTTCGAGCGTAGGGGGCACGTTAGGCGCCCCCTACGCGCTGATCTGCCCTGGATCGCAATCGTAAGGTTGGATAGGCCATTCGGCCGTTAACGACTGCAGCGAACTCCGCAACACTGGGCCCATGATTGTGGCCGCTCCAGCGCCATTCCGACCGGCAATTTCCGAAGCGCCGCCCGCTCTGAAGCTGATCGAGGAACTGATGCGGGAGCCGAGCCTGACCGAGATCATGGTCAATGGGCCGTCCGCCATTTATGTCGAGCGCGACGGGCGGATTCTATTGACCGATCGGCAATTCGATGACGAGAACCACCTGCTGGGCGCCATCGCCGCGCTGCTCTCCAGTGTCGGCCGGCCGCTGGACTTCCGTGTACCGGTCGTCGAGGTCCGCCTGCCCGACGGCTCGCGGCTGACGGTCGTGCTACCGCCGGTCGCGGTGGACGGCCCGATGTTCACGATTCGCAAGTTCGCCGCGAAGCCGTACGGTGTCGGCGACCTGATCCGCTTTGGAACCCTGTCCATCGAGGCGGCAAGTTTCCTACATGCCTGCGTCACCGCCCGGGCAAATCTCCTGATCTCCGGCGGTTCGAGCAGCGGGAAGACGACCCTGATGAACGCGCTGGCGAGTGTCATCGCGGACAGTGAGCGAATCGTGACGATCGAGGAAGCCGCCGAGCTCCGGCTACGCCAGGATCACGTCTGCCGGCTCGAGGCGTTGATGAACGGCGAGAAGCGGGTCTCCCTCCGGGAGTTGGTGCGATATGGCGTGCGGATGCGGCCCGACCGGTTGATCGTAGGCGAGGTGCGCAGCGGCGAGGCGCTGGACATGTTGCAGGCCATGAACACCGGCCACGACGGCTCAATGACGACGATCCACGCCAACAGCGCTCGAGATGCGCTGTCTCGCCTCGAAACCCTGGTCCTGATGGCCGGCCTCGAGCTGCCCATGCGTGCCATCCGGCAACAGATCCACAGCGCCATCAATATCGTGGTGCACCTCGGGCGTCTGGCCGATGGCTCGCGCAAGGTGCTCAGCATCGCCGAGATCACCGGTTTCGACGAGCAGACGATCGCCCTTCAAGAGGTCTTTGCGTCGGAAGCCAACGCGAACGCGAACGGTGCGCGTGGCTGGACGCGGCTCAAGCCGACCGGCGTGCGCCCAAGGATGATGGACAAGATCCATGCCCTTGGCCTGGCCGGGCCTGACCTCAGCCGGCTCTTTCCGCAGAATGCAACGACTCCGTTGGGCAGCGGTCGCCGGTTGCTGACGGCTCCTGTCGAGCCGCAGGGCGTGCCGGCTCGCGACCGCCGCCAGGCATAAGGGCGGATATGGCCGCCTTCAAGGCGCAGTGGCACCGCCATCCGGCGGTTCGAACCGGCGATCAACTCTCGCTGGGCGAGCGGGCGGCCGACCGGATGCGCAACAGCATGGGATCATGGCGCTTCGTCTTTGCCTTCTTCGCGTTCATGATCCTGTGGGCGATTGGCAACAGCATCATCCACGTCGGTGGTGGTAATGGATTCGATCCATACCCGTACATCCTGCTCAACCTGTTCCTGTCGATGCTCGCCGGCATCCAGGCGGCCGCCCTGTTGATCGCCGCCAAGCGGGCCGATCAGATTGCGTCAGAGATTGCCGTCCATACCGAGAAGAACACCGAGGACATTAAGACGCTTCTCAGGCAGAACACGCGACTGACCGAGGCGG
>CAZRMD010000077.1:0-4163 GCA_964601135.1 uncultured Actinomycetes bacterium
AGGTCCGGCCGGTCGGCGGCCGGATGGCGCATGTCGTTGACCTGTCCTTCGGGTGCCGTGTGCTCGAGGTAGATGCCGGCCAGGTCCCGACCGGGACGCCGGCCGCCAAGCCACTGCTCGGCCATTCCGCTGAGTTCCTCCGGTCGCTGCATGATGACGACGTCGACCTCTTCGTCGGCGGCCTGCTCGCGAGTCACCTCGCGGACCGACGAGGGCCAATCCCAGGTCTGGGCGCGCCCACGGCCGTCCGGTCCCCGATCCGGCACCACCGGGACCAGGTACTCGTGCGGTCCCTGGACGAACGCCGTTGTCCAGGAGCCGTGGACGTGCCAGAGGAAGATCCTCACGACGCCATCACCTGCCTCGCTCGAGGCGTCGCGAGTCGATCGATCGCCGCGATCACCTCGTCCACCGTGACGCGGCCGAGGCACGGATGTCCGGGCACGCTACAGGTGCGAACCCGGGTATTGGCACACGGTGCGTGCTGATCGCCGAGCAGGACCTGGGGCACCCGCCAGGGGCGCCAGCGTACGGCCGGAACGACCGGCGCGAAAAGCGACACGACGGCGGTTCCCACCGCGGCCGCCAGGTGCGCCGGACCCGTGTTCCCCGCGACGACCGCGTCGGCCGCCGCCAGCACGTCGGCGAGCTGACCGAAGCCGATCCGGCCGCCAAGGTCGGTGACGCGAGGATCGCCGCCGGCGACTTCCGCGGTCAGCGCCCGCTCGTCCATACCGCCGGTGACCACCACCTTTCGACCCCGCGCGACCAGGGCGCGGACGAGCGCGGCATGCTTTGGCGAGGGCCAGGTTCGAGCCGGCGCCGATGCGCCTGGATGGACGACGACGTATGGAACGTCCACGCCGGCAACCGGGGCTCGCTTGATCCTCAGCTTCCCCTCGTCACCCGGCGGTAATCGGTAGCCAAGCGTGGCAACCAGGGAGAGATTTCGCTCGACCTCGTGAATGTCATCGGACACGCGATGCCGGATGTCCAGCAGCGATCCCGGATAGTCCTCGCTGATCGCGGCGATCAACGGAACGCCGGCCAGGCGGAGTACGAGCGCCAGCGGCAGTGGGCTCTGGTGGAAGGACGTCAGGATCACCGCCTGGTCGATCTGCCGGCGCTGCAGATCGTCGACGAGGACACGCAGCTTGAGGGGGTCGACGGGCCGCGGTTCCGGGTCGATCCACGGCGCGCAGAACACGACGACCTCATCAACACCGGGCAAGAGTCCCGCCGCGTCCACACCGCGCGGCCCGCAGAGCAGCGTCACCGATCCGGCGGCGGCCGCGATGGCGCGGATCGCCGGTCCCGCCAGCAGGACGTCACCGTTGTTGTCGAGCCTGGCCACCAGGACGTGTGGTCTCATCACGACGGCCCTCCCAGCGCCTGCTGCACGGCCGCGAGCAGGTCGTCGGCGACCTCCGGCGCCGCGGCGACTTCCTCGGGTCTCGTCTGCGGCGTGGGAACGAGAATCCCACGGGCGCCTGCCGCTTGCGCCGCCTGGATGTCGCTGCCGATGTCGCCGACCACCACGCACTGCTCCGGCTGAACACCGAGCTCAGCAGCAGCGCGGCGGATCAGCCCGGGTGCCGGTTTGCGGCAGTCACAGCCCTCATCGGGGCCATGCGCGCACACCGCCCAGGTGTCCACCGGCCCGAGCAGCTCCTCGACCCGCCGATTCACCGCATCAACCTGCTGCAGCGTGATCAGCCCGCGCGATACGCCGCTCTGGTTGGAGACGACCCCGACCCGGATGCCGGCAGCGCGCAAGCGGTCGACCGCCGGACGAGCCCGCGGCTTGATGACGACGCGAGCGGGGTCACCGTTGTAGGGAACGTCCTCCACCAGCGTGCCGTCGCGATCGAAGAGCACGGCCGCCGGTTGATGAGGCTTTGAAGCGGAGGCCTTGCGCCAGTGCCACAGGCCATGGAGCCAATGGGCCGCGGCGACCGGCGGGATCAGGATGCTGGTCGCGACCATCCTGGCGATCTCTGCTGGCGTCTTGGGTCCAGGAGCGATCCTCGTCCAGGCAAACTCCGCAGTGCCGGCCGCCCAGGCAGCCATTCCGGCACCGAACAGCCATCGGCGACCGCTGAATAGTCCCACCAGACCCAGACCTAGCGCGGCCGTAATCGCCAGGTGAGTGGGTCGGCGGCCCACCATCGATCCGGTTTGCCGGTACCAGTCTCGTCCATGCAGGCGAGCCATCAGCACGTCATCGGCGTTGCCGGCCTGCGCACCAACGCTGACCCAAGGACCGGAACGGCGCACGGGATGCTCGACGCGTCTCTCTCCGTTGACGACCTCGTAGCCGGCGCCGATCACCCGCAGCGCCAGGTCGGCGTCTTCGCGAAAGGCACGCCTGAAGCGCTCATCGAACCCACCGACCTCACACAGAACGGCTCGCCGGTAGGCCATGTCCGCCGTGATCCAGCGCGCATCTTCAAGGCCTGCGACGGATCGTTCCCAATCGGTGGGGCGCCGATTGACCGGTATCGGAACGCGCAACCGTCCCTGGCTGCCGGCGATCGGCAGTTCGGCCTTCGCCAGGTCACTCGCCAGTTGCTCCAGCCAGCTCGAGGTCGGAATCACGTCGTCGTCGAGGAAGGCGATCCATTCGGCGGTCGAGGCGCGCCAGCCGGTGTTGCGCGCCGCGGCCGGCCCGCGGCCATTCGACTCGAGAACGTGGATCCGGCCGTGGAGCCGGCCTGCATGGAAGCCGCCGTCGATCAAGGGGACGCTGGGGCGACGCCGGTCGTCGACAAGATAGATGTTGTCGGGCAACGGCCCCTGCTGCTCGTTCAGCGCGGCGAGCAGGTCAACGAGGCTGCGACGGCCCACCGTGGGCACGACCAGGTCCACCGTCATGCTGCCACCCGGCCGATGGCCGATCGACGAATCAGGAATGGTCCGAGTGCCAGGGCGTCGACCGGTGACGAGCCGAAACACTCGAGTGCGTCGCGCGGGTCGTCGACCATCGGCCGGCCCGCCGTGTTCAGACTGGTATTGACCACCACCGGGATGCCCGTGCGGCGCTCGAACGCCCGCAGCATGCGCGCCACAAGCGGTTCGTCTTGGGCATCAACCGTCTGGATGCGCGCCGTCCCGTCCACATGGATGACGGCCGGTATCCGCTCCCTCCACTCGTCGCGAACACGATGGACGAACAACATGTAGGGACTCGGGATCGGCCCATCGAAGATCTCGGCGGCGCGATCGAGGGGGACCATGGGCGCCACCGGACGGAATTGCTCGCGACCCTTGATGTCGTTGAGGCGATTCAGGTTTTCGGCCCGTGACGGATTCGCGAGCAAGCTGCGGTGGCCGAGCGCGCGCGGTCCGAACTCACTCCGTCCCTGGAACCAGGCGACGACGCCGTCGTTGGCCAGGATCTCGCCGACCGCCTCAGCGACGTCGGCGGGCTCTTCGTAGCTGAGATTCGCGCGGCCCAACCACTGTCGCAGCTCGCTGTCCGACCAGCCGCGCCCGAGGGCGGCGGTGGTCATCGGCTCGATTCGCTCGCCGAGCTGGTGGGCGACGTAGAGCGCCGCCCCCAGCGACGTGCCGGCGTCGCCGGCAGCCGGTTGCACCCAGATTTGGTCGAACGGTCCTTCGGCCGCCAAACGTGAGTTGGCGACGCAGTTCAGCGCGACGCCACCGGCCATGGCCAGGTTCCGATCGCCGGTTTTCCGATAGAGCCAATGCGCCAGGTCCAGGAGGACTTCCTCGAGCCGGCGCTGCACGCTGGCGGCGAGGTTGGCGTGCTCCGCATCCCATCGCTCGGCCTTTCCGACCCGCGGCGCGAAGTCGTCCCACCGAATCCGCTCGACCTCGAATCCACCGTCGTCGCCGACTCGCACCGCCTGACGGAGGCGATCGATGTGCGCCGGCTTGCCGTAGGACGCGAGCGCCATCACCTTGTACTCGTCCGACGAGCGGGTGAATCCAAGGTGCTCGGTCACCTCTTCGTACATCAGTCCGAGCGAGTGTGGAAGCCGCTGAGCGGATAAGATCTCGAGCCGCCGGCCGTCCCAGTGGCCGGCGAGGTGCGAGGCGTGCTCGCCGCGGCCGTCGAAGACCAGGACGCTCGAGGATCGCATCGGGGCGGCGAGGTAGGCGGAGGCGGCGTGCGCGATGTGATGCGGAACGAAGCGCAC
>CAZRMD010000077.1:4263-12864 GCA_964601135.1 uncultured Actinomycetes bacterium
TAGTTATGGTGTGAAAAATTACGTTGATGCTTCCCCATTACGTAACAGTGTTTCTAACACAGCACGAGCGCATCCAGCAACCTCGGCAGCAAGCGCTTGTAGAATCCAGCGCGCGGGGCGTGGCGCAGCCTGGTTAGCGCGCGTGGTTTGGGACCACGAAGTCGAGGGTTCGAATCCCTCCGCCCCGACCACTCGTTAACGCAATGCCATGATCCCCGTGTTGATCGCCATCGTCGTGATCACGATCGTCGCCGTGATCGCCTTGCGATGGTTCGAGCGTTATCGCTACACCGATGCCTGGCGCCGTAGCGAATTCCGCGGCTGGGCCTTCGGATTCCTGATGTGGTTCGGCGGGTTGTTCGGCCATCGTGTGCCGCCACCGCCCCAGGCAAAGATCGAGTACACGACCAAAGATGGCCCCGGCGAGCCACCTGTGTCAGGCGGCGCGACGTTCCCGGATCAAGCTTCGAACAAAGAACAGTAAGTTCGCGGGCCGCTCGGCCAGTCTCCGCATCAAGTACGGGTACCACTCGGTGCCATATGGGACGTAGATCCGAACCCGATAGCCGTCGCCCAGCAGGCGCTCCTGTAAATCGCGCCGGATCCCGTAGAGCATCTGGAATTCGAAGTGCTCCGGTCCAATTCGGTGCTCGCTTGCAAACCGCGTGGTAGCCGCGATCAGGCGGTCGTCATGCGTGGCGATCGCGGGATAGGTCCCATGCTGCAGTAGCTCATGCATCTCCTCTTCGAATCGGGCATCGACGTCCGTCTTCTTCGGATAGGCGACGCTCGCGGGCTCGTCGTAGGCGCCCTTGACCAGCCGCACCCGTATCCCTGCGGCGTTGACCAGCTTGACGTCGTCCAGGGTCCGGTACAGGTAGCTCTGCAGGACGACGCCGACATTCGGATACTGCTGATGCAGGCTGAGCACCAGGTCCAGGGTGCGCTGCGTATAGGCGGAGGCCTCCATGTCAACCCGGACGAAATTGTTCAGCTGCTGAGCTCGCTGGAGGATCCGGGTCAGGTGGTCACGGCAGAGATCCGGGGAAATGTCGAGACCGAGCTGGGTGAGCTTCACCGAGACGTTGGCGTTCAGGCCTTCGGTCGCGATCCGTTCGAAGGCCGCGAGGTAATCCTCGGTCGCCGACCGGGCCATGTTCTCTTCGGCGACGTTCTCCCCCAGGTGATCGAGGCTGCCGGACCATCCGCGGCGGTTGAGGTCGAGCATCGCCCGCACGGCGTCATCGAGGGTGTCGCCGGCCACGAACCGGTAGGCGAGCGCCGCGGTCAATCGCTGCCGGGTGACGAACCGCTGGAGACCTCGCCGATGCGAAAGATAGAGGAAGGATGCCCGCAGCACTCAGGACGCCCCGGCGGCCGAAAGCAGGGCATCGAACGCGCCGTGCACCTCCAACGCGTTGAGCGCCCGCGCTCGATGGCTGAGCAGGTTCTTCTCCTCGGTGGATAGCTCCGCCAGCCGGCGACCGTCGGGCAGTTGGAAGACGGGATCGAAGCCGAAGCCGTTCGTACCGCGCGGCTCGGCCGCGATCGTGCCGGAGAGGACCCCCTCGCCCATAAAGGTCCGGCCGTCAGGCATCGCCAGCACGGCGGCGCAGCGAAACTGTGCCGGCGGCGAACCCTTGGCCCGGTCACCCAACGCCTCGAGCAGCGCCCGGACCAGGGCGCCGCCGTCGCCTTTGTGCTCGGCCCCGGCGAAGTAGGCCGACTGAACGCCCGGCTTGCCGCCCAGCGCCGGCACTTCGAGTCCGGAATCATCCGCCAGAGTGGGCAGGCCGCTCAGCCGGCGGCCGGCGTCGGCCTTTTTGCGCGCATTCTCCATGTAGGTCGCGCCGTCCTCCTGGACGTCCAAGTCGATGCCCAGCTGGTCCGGGCTGACCAGCTCCATCGGGAGATCGGCCAGGATCGATCGCAGTTCACGCAACTTTCCGGTGTTGGTGGTCGCGAGCAACAGCCGCTTCAGCGCAGTTTCAGCGCCTTCTTCTGGGCATCGACCAGCTCGGTGGCGCCCTTGATGGCCAGCTTGAGCAACTGTTCCATCTCCTCCCGGGCAAACGGTTCCTGCTCCGCCGTGCCCTGGATCTCGATGAAACGGCCGTCCTCGGCCAGCACGCAATTCATGTCGGTTTGCGCGGCAAAGTCCTCCAGGTAGTTGAGGTCGAGCCGGGGTTGAGCCTGCACGATGCCCACGCTGACGGCCGAGACGAAATGACGGATGGGCAGCACGCGCAGGAGGTTGCGCTCCATCGCCTTCTGCAGCGCGAGATGCAGGGCGACGAAGCCTCCCGTGATCGATGCGGTGCGCGTCCCTCCATCGGCCTGCAGCACGTCGCAGTCGACGACGATCGTCCGCTCCCCCATCAGCGGCATGTCAATCGCGGCCCGCAGGGCGCGTCCGATCAGGCGCTGGATCTCCTGGGTGCGTCCGTCGACCCGGCCGGTGCGCGCCTCGCGCGCGGTGCGCGTTTGCGTGGCTCTCGGCAGCATCGAGTACTCAGCCGTGACCCATCCCTCTCCGGTGCCCTTCTTGTGCGGTGGCGGCTTGTCGTCCCAGCTCGCCGTACAGAGCACGCGCGTGTCCCCCATCTCGATGATGGCCGAGCCCTCGGCGTAGAGGTTGACCCCGGTCTGGATCTTGACCGGCCGCAGCTGGTCCGGCTTGCGGCCATCTGGTCGCGTCTGAGCCAACGCCCGTTATCTTCGCAGAGTGCGGATGACGATGATGCTGGCTTCGAAGAGGATGATCAGCGGTACGGTCAGCAGCGTGGGCGTGAACGGATCGACGCCGGGCGTCACCATGTTTGCGCCGGTGAAGATTCCCAACCAGAACTTGAACCGGTGCCGCGAGAGAAACCGCGCGCTGACAATGCCGGCCAGGCCCAGCATGGTCATCGCCAGCGGCAGCTCGAAGGTGATGCCAAAGATCGCGATCAGGAACAGGACGAAGTTGATGTAGTTCGAGGCGATCGGCAGGTATTGGATGTCACCCGTGCCGAAGCTGATGAGGAAGCGCAGCGCGATCGGCATGGCGAAAAACGCGAACCCGATGCCCAGGCCGAAGAGGGCGACGGCCGACGCGACGAAGCCCAGGGCAAAGCGACGTTCATTGCGGTGCAGACCGGGGGCGATGAAGGTCCAGGCCTGCCACAGGATGATGGGGCTGGCCAGGACGAAGCCGGCGAAGATCCCCACCTTGAAGTACAGGAAGAACTTGTCGATCGGCGCCAGGAAATAGATCGGCTTCCCGGCGCCGATGACCTTCTTCACCGGGCCCAGGATGATTTCCAGGACAAAGCCGGAGATCAGGAAGCCGATCACGGTGGCGACCGCCCAGGCGATCAGCGAGATGATCAGCACACGGCGAAGCTCTTCCAGGTGCTCGATCACCGTCATACGGCGCTCGTCGTCCGGGTTGACCAGCTTAGGTTTGGCCATCTGCCACCTCCGCCGGCCGAGCGGTCACTCGGCGGCGGTCAGGATTTGATGTCGCTGGCCGGCTTGGCGTCGCCACCAGGCTTGACGTCAGCTGCCGGTTGCGATGGCGGCGCCGTGTCGCTGGTGCTGGTACTCTTTCGGATTTCGTCGGTCAGCTCGGACGACTGCTTGCGGAATTCGCGCATCGCCTTGCCGATGGCGCCGCCCACCTCGGGAAGCTTGCCGGGTCCCCAGACAATCAGCACGATGACGAGCACGAGCAGCAGCGCCGGCCAGTGGTTGAAAAGTGGCATCTCGATGGCTCCTTGGCGGGCCCATTATACGCCCGCCTGTGCAGGGTCTCCTTAGACCCGTCTGAGTTCCTAGCTGGTCTGTTCCTGCACCGTCACAGAGTTCATGACGTCGCCCACCGCGATCTTCAGGACGACGTCCATTCCGCTGGCGACATAACCAAACAGGTTGTAGCTCTTGGCCAGCTTCTTGGAATCGTCGACGGTGCAGATGAAGAACTGGCTGCCGTTGGTATTGGGGCCCGAGTTGGCCATCGCCACCGCACCGGCGGTGTACTCGCCCTTCACCGGTTCGTCGTTGAACTGGTAGCCTGGACCGCCCCTGCCATTGCCCTGGGGATCACCCCCCTGGATGACGAAGTTCGGCTCGACGCGATGGAACCTGAGGCCGTCGTAGAAATGATCCCTCGCCAGGAAGACGAAGTTATTGACGGTCACCGGCGCCAGCTTGGGATCGAGGAGCAGCGTGATGGTGCCCTTGTTGGTTTGGATTGTGGCCAGGTACGTGTGGGTCGTATTGATCGTCATCGGCGGCGGCGCGCTGTAGGTCTTTCTCACTGAGGATGCGCTTGGGGTAGGGGTTGGTGTGGTGCCTGCGGTGCTTCCGACCGTGTGACCTGCATAGACGGCGAATGCGAGTATACCGGCGACCAGGACGCCCAGGGTCGTCACCATCTGCCACACCGGTCGCGCCGGCTGGCTCATCCGATCTCGTCCCAGCAGGGAATGTCGCGGGCTACCTCTTTGGCGTGATAGGTGAGGATCATCTGGGCGCCGGCGCGGCGGATGCCGAGCATGATCTCGCGCAGCACCCGTCGCTCGTCGATCCATCCGTTGGCAGCCGCGGCTTTCACCATGGCGTACTCGCCGCTGACGTTGTAGGCGGCGACCGGCACGTCGGTGGATTCGGCGACTGCCCGGATCACGTCGAGGAAGGCGAGCGCGGGCTTCACCATCACGATGTCGGCGCCCTCGGCGATATCGAGCCTGGCTTCGCGCACCGCTTCCCGAACGTTGCCCGCATCCATCTGATACGCGCGCCGGTCCCCAAAGCGCGGGGCGGAACCGGCCGCCTCGCGAAACGGACCGTAAAACGCCGATGCGTACTTGGCGGCGTAGGCGAGGATGGCGCGGTCGGCAAAGCCCTCACGATCGAGGACCGAGCGGATGGCCGCGACCTGGCCGTCCATCATTCCCGACGGGGCGATCACGTCGGCCCCGGCCGCCGCCTGCGAGACGGCAATCCGCTGGTAGACCTCAAGTGTTTCGTCGTTGGCGACGACATCTTCACGGAGAACGCCGCAGTGTCCGTGGTCGGTGTACTCACACAAGCACAGATCGGCGATCAACAGGACGTCGCTCCCGAAGGCCTCCCGCAAGCGGCGCAGCGAGCGCTGCACGACGCCGTCGTCCGTCCAGGCGCCCGATCCCTGCGCATCCTTCTGCTCCGGGATGCCAAAGAGCACGAAGCTCTGGATCCCGGCCGCGATCGCGGACTCGACCTCGCCTGCGAGCGATTCCAGCGTGTGCTGCTGCTGGCCGGGCATGGCCGTGATCGGTTGCGGCTGGCTGATGGCGTCCCGAACGAACAACGGATAGATCAGGTCCTGTGGCCCGAGCTGGGTCTCGCGCGCCAGCCGGCGCAGCGCCGGTCTCGACCTCAGACGGCGGGAACGTTCGGAGGGAAAGCTCATGTTATAAGCCGGAATCCACCGACCCGAACGCGCATCTTGGATCTGGTGCGGCTGATCCGTGCGTTGGCTCCTGTGCGCCTCGCTCACGCACCAACGGGTGGGCTCGCTGCGGTGCACGTCGCCGCCTTCGGCTCATCTCGCCCCAGGTCCAATCTGCATCGTTCGGTCAGTAGATCCCGGCTTAACCAGGCTTCGGCTGCGCACGATGGCGTCGACCAGGCCGCGCGCCGTGTACTCCTGAGCGATGATATCAACCCGCAAACCGAGCTCCCGCGCGGTTTGCGCCGTAATCGGACCGATGCAGGCAACCTGAACCGCAGCCGCGCTGGGCTGCCCGTCCGCCTCCACAAAGTGCCGCACCGTCGACGAACTGGTGAAGGTCACCATGTCGACCTGCGGAAGCGAATCGCGCAGCCGCCGAGCCAGGTCCGGTGGCGGAACTGCTCGATACGTTTCGATCAGGTCCACCCTCACGCCCGCGCCGCGTAGCCGCTCGGGGAGGACGTCACGCGAGCCGGCTGCCCGGGCAAGTATCGCTCGGGTGCCGGGCCGCACTATGGAGAGCAGGGCATCGGCGAGCGCCTCAGCCACGAATTGGTCGGGGACGAGCGCGGGCTCGATGCCGCGGCTGCGCAGGTGGGCGGCGGTCTCGGGACCAATGGCCGCAACCTTTATATGTGTCGGAAATTCCAGTTGAGCGGCCTCGAGGAGCTCGAACAGGCGGTCGGCGCCGTTGGCGCTCGTCAGGATCAGCCACTCGTAAGCACTCAGCTCGCGAAGGCGTTCACGGTCGACCTCGAGCGGTTGGATCTCGATCACAGGGCAGGGCACGACTGCTGCCCCCTCGGCCTCCAAGGCATTGACGAGCGACGCCGCCTGCCGGTCGGCTCGGGTCACCATGATCCGCAAACCCGAGAGTGGACGCCGTCGCAGATTCAGCAATCCGGCCGCTCCGCCGGCTTCCAGCTGGTCGCCCACGTCGGCGACCACCGACGCGTCGTTCCTCCCACGGGCTTCTGCGCGAAGCACGCGCTGTCCGCTGCTATCAAGCACAACCGCTCGAAGGATGAGCTCGCTGTCCTGCACCGCGGCGTAGGCGCCCAGCGCCGACAGACAGCCACCGCCGAGCCGCCGCAGCAGCGCCCGTTCGGCAAGCACCGCCCGGCTGGTGGCGCCATCGTCAATGGTGTTCGCCAGGCGGGCCGACTCACTGTTTTCGACCGCTTGCAGAACGAGGGCACCCTGACCCGGCGCCGGAAGCATCAGTTCGAAGGGCAGCACCTGGGTGGCTTCATCGAGGCGGCGCAAACGCTCGAGTCCCGCGGCGGCGAGGATCAGAGCCTCGACCGCTCCCTCGTGCAGCCGCCGCAGCCGGGTATCGACGTTGCCCCGGATCTCGACCGCCACCAGGTCCGGGCGGACCGCCGCAATCTGCGCCGCCCGCCGCGGGCTGCCGGTGCCCAGGCGAGATCCGGCCGGCAGCGTGGCCAGGGTTGCGCCGTTCCGTGAGATCAGCACGTCGCGGGCATCGGCTCGTGGGAGGAAGCCGGCGAGGACGAGGCCGGCCGTCGGCAGGGTCGGGAGATCCTTCGCCGAGTGGACCGCCATCTCCGCCCGCCCATCCAGGAGCGCCTGCTCCAGTTCTTTCACGAAGACGCCTTCGCGCGGCGATTCGCTGAGTCGAAGCGTCGGATGATGATCCCCATGCGTCGTCAACGGCTGCAGTACGAAGTCGTGCTCGGGATGCCGGACGGCGAGTGTGTCGGCGGCGAGCTGGGCCTGGATCATCGCCAGCTTGCTCCCGCGCGTCGCGAGTCGAATCTTCACTCAGGCGACGCTAGCACAGGGGCTCGTCGCAACCGGATAGCCTTTCGATCGTGGATCAAGTATCGAGCGAGGCGCGCTGGGAGCAGGAGGCGGAAAACTGGGTGCGCTGGGCCCGCGCCCCGGACCGCGATGCCTACTGGCACTACAGTCCATCGTTTTTCGAAGACATCGTGCCGCCGCCCGGCACTCAGACCATCGACATCGGCTGCGGTGAGGGTCGGAGCACGCGTGATCTGCAGGCCCGCGGCCATCGGGTCATCGGAATCGACAGTTCCCCAACGCTTCTTCGATACGCGCGTGAAGCGGATCCGGCCGGTCGTTACGAGCTGGCCGACGCCGCTCGACTGCCCCTTGCCGACGCAAGCTGCGACGTGGTGATTGCCTACAACTCGCTGATGGACGTCAGCGACCTTGCCGGTTCGGTTCGCGAGGCGGCGCGCGTGATGCGGTCCGGCGGTCATTTCTGCATCTCGGTTACCCATCCGGTCAACGACGCCGGCGCGTTTTCCTCCGCCGATGCGGATGCGCCCTTCGTGATCGACGGCTCCTACCTCAAGAGTCGCAGGTTCTTCGATCGGGTGGAGCGGGACGGGCTGACGATGACCTTCTTCGGCTGGACGCACAGCCTGGAGGATTATTTCCGGGCACTGGAGGGTGCCGGCCTCCACGTCGATCGTCTGCGCGAGCCGCCCCCCAGCCCTGAGACGGTCCGTCGAAAATCCAGCTATGCGCGCTGGCGCCGCATCCCCTTGTTCCTGCAGCTTCGGGCGATCAAGCCTTAGCTGCGGCGCCCGACCACGTAATAGGTCAGCGCTTCGAGCGCATCGCGGCACGGTGACGGCTGGAAACCGGCGAGCTCCGCCCGCGCCTTGTCACCAAACGTGCGGGCGTACTTGTAGGACTCGTCGATCGAGCGCGAGCGTCGCACAATGCGCACGACGTCCGCGTAGTCGGCGTCCGCCAGCTGCGGCTTTGCCAGGATAGCCTCGAGCTCGCCATTCACGCCGGGGTCAGACCGGGCCAGCATCAGTGGAAGCGTCACCGTTCCCTGCTTCAGGTCGTTGCCAACCGGCTTGCCGACCTCGGTTTCAGTCGCCAAATAATCGAGGACGTCATCGGCAATCTGGAAGGACATTCCCAGCAGCCGGCCGAATTGGCGCACATGTTCCACCTGGCCCTCGTTGAGGCCTCCGAGCACGCCACCGCAAAACGTCGAGGCCGAGAGCAGGGCCGCGGTCTTGCGTTCGATCTTGGCGTAGTACTCCTCGAGCGACTGGTCGTAACGCCGCTGGCTGGTCAGCTGCAGCATCTCGCCGAAGCAGATCGTCATCACCGTC
>CAZRMD010000078.1:0-12544 GCA_964601135.1 uncultured Actinomycetes bacterium
AGCTGCCGGAACCACTGGCCAAGGTTCGCCGTGCTGACGTGATAGACGCACGATCCGATGACGAGGCGAACCGGCCGGAATCCGGCGGTATGCAGTTTGAAAAAGTCCTGGCCGCTTAGATCCGACGAGAACGGCGTACCGTGTGCCGGGCGAATTCGCTGGGATTGGTCGCGGGCGCGCACTGCCGTGCCGATGAAAAGAAACTCGAGAATGTCCTCGGCCCAGTCGCGCCGGCTGATCTCCATCCGCACGCCCACGATGCCATCGGCATCGAGGAGGGCGGCCTCCTGCTCCATGCGGGTGATCGCCAGGCGCCGGGCCTGATACATCGCCTGGCTGATGACGGTGAGTTCCTCGTTCTTCGTGGTCCGGATCCGTTGCCAGCCGATGTGGAAGATCGAACTGCCCAGGACGAGCCCCAGGGCGTCGAACCCCCGACTCTCCAGGCAGAGGAGCTCATCGACCGAGAGGTCGCTGGTAAAGGCTCCCGCCTGGAGCCGCTGGGCGGCCTCCGCGGGTGGCTCGAACGTCGCCTGGTCCTGCTGAGGGGTAAAGAGCGCCATGGATCCTCGCATCATGTATGGGGCGGGACGGCAAGAACCTGCGCTGCTTCCCGAAGCGCGAAGGACGCTGGCGGGGCAAGCTCGCCTGCCCCTACCAGCAGCCTGCTCTCAAGAATGGTCGCGAAGGTACCGACGGAGCTCTTCGGCCATCTGAGCCGGACGGTCCCAGTAGGCGCCGTGACCACCAGAGATCGCTGCGACCTGCGTCTTCGTTAAATCCGCCAGCCAGTCGCTAACCGCGGGCGCAAACGGCACGAGCGTTTCCTTGCCGATCAGGACGTGGACCGGTTGCCTGATCGCCGCGATCGCCGCCTCATCCGGGCGGTACTCGAGGAACGGCTGAAACTCGACACCGAAGAGGATCTCGCCGTTCTGCCGTAACCGCTCGAGCTGGTCCGGATCGATGGCTGCCAGGGCCGCCTCGCCGGCGTTCACCCGCACGAAGAATTCGACCGCAGCTCTCGGTCCACCCGACGACATCGCCGCCTTGATCCCTGGCTCGAGCTCAGACATCATCGCCGGCATCTGCGCGGCCACCGGATTGAAAACGACTGGCTCGTGCAGGATCGCTCCGCGAACCAGCCCTGGATGATGGAGCAGCAGCTCGAGGGCGATCGCGCCGCCGCCGCTATTGCCGACCACGGCTGCCGGTGTGACCTTGAGGGCTTCGATCAGTCCGGCCGCATCGTCGGCCTGTTCCGCATTCGAGGTCCTCGTCCAGCCGGACGGCTTCGGGCTGCGTGAGTTGCCGCGCCGATCGTAGGTGATCGTCGTGAATTCGTCCGCCAGTCGCTCGGCGACCCGCTCGAAGTGGCCGGCGTCTCCGGTCGCCCCGGCGATGAAGAGAACAGCGGGACCATCGCCACGCACTTCGCAATAGAGGTCGGTGCCGTTGGAGTGAACGAACTGACGCGTGACGCCGATGACCTGTGCCATTGTTTTTTACTCCTGGGGGAAGCTTTCGAAGACGGCACCAGTATTCGGCGAGCGGCAATTCGGCGAATCGACTGGTCAGTCTATTTTTTGGCTGTTGGCTGAACCAGGTCGTTCTCCATGGCGAAGAGCGCGGCCCCGGCGCGGGTGGAGACGCCGATCTTTCCGTAGATGTGCAGCACGTGGTGATGAACCGTGGCCTCAGCGATCGAGAGGGTCCGCGCAATCTCCCGATTCGACTTGCCTTTACTCACCAGCCTCAGGACATCAACCTCGCGATCGCTCAATCCGCGCGGCCATGCGCTCCTCGTTTTCAGAGCCCGCTGACCAGCAGCCGCCATCACCGCATTCACGGCCTCGCGGTCGAGACGGCCTCGCCCAATCTCCTGCCCGAGTTCTTTGCTGATCGCCGAGGCTGACAAGGCGCGACGGTGCGGACGGTCTTCGCTCATAGCGTGATAGGCATCGGCCGCGGCGATCAGACGCGCCTCGGCCGAGAGCAGCGAGGCCGGCACGGCTCGGTGATATCCAGAAGCGTCCAGCCGCTCGTGATGCGAGCCGGCAAGCTGTGCCAGCGGCTGCAGCGTGCTGGATTGCGCGAGCGCCCGCTCCGTGTAATAAGGATGCAGTCGCACCCGTTCCCATTCGGCCGCCGTCAGCCCACCAGCCTTCTCCCAGATCGAGGTGGGCACGCTGACCCGACCGAGATCGTGCAGCAGCGCAGCACGACGGATCCGGTCGACGGCGTCCGGCTCAAGGCCGGCCCCACTCGCCGCATCGGCTGCAAGCCGAGCCACACCCGATGAGTGGCCCAGGGTATATGCCGACTTCAGATCTGCGAAATCCGCGAAGGCGGCGGCCACCTCGTCCAGCCGTGATGGCGGAACCCACGGTCGCGGCCCGGGCTCGCAGTCGAGCATGATCTGCCAGACCGATTCGCGGCTAACATCGGCCATCCGCTCGGCGACGATCGGCAGGAAGGCGTCGGTCAACGCGGGGTCGAACGAGCGTCCACGTTCGCGCCGCAGCGTCGCCACCGCACCGTCAACGCCGGCCAGGCGATACCAGAGCTCGGTGATATGGACGATGAGCACGATGCGCGCGGGCATCGGAATCGCCTCACCGGCCGATGCCGGCACCCCACCTCCGTTCCACATCGCAAAGATGTGGCCTAGCCCGCGCTGCACCCCCTCGCTCATTCCCAGTCGGTTGGCCAGGCGCGAGGCCACCTCGCAATCGGCCTCGACCATCTGCGGCTGAAGCGTGCGTCCCTTGGCAATGAACCGACCAATCGCCTGAGCGCGGGCGATCGGACCGTAGCCGCGATCGAGTCCCCGGATCGCGGTTCGTACGATATCGGTTGGTGGCCGCCCGTCGACGGGCGCCAGTAGTCCGCGCATCGCGTTGTCATCGCGAACGATGCCGGCCATCTCATGCGAGAACGCGGTGCAACCTAGGTAACGCAGCAGCGCGAGGTAGTAGACGTCGGAAAGTTCCTGCCCGGACAAACCAATCGCCTCGCCAAGGCCGACGGCAAGCACCGTGTTGCGAAGCGCCTTCTCGAGTGGCAGCGCATTCCCCAGGTCGGTCGCCAGCGAAAGGCTGGCAATGATCTCCGCCAGCCGAAGGTCCTTCGCTACCCTCAGGTCGGTTGGCACGGAGGCAGCATAGCAATGAGATTTCAAGGATGGGACGTAGCTACGAAGTTTGACGATCGGCTGCTATGTTTCGCTGATGCCAGCGGCGGAGCGAGCCACGACCACCTGGCTGGCCTTCGCCATTCTGGTCGTCCTTGGAGGAGGCAATGGGGTCGCCATCCGATTCAGCAACCGTGAGCTGTCCCCATTCTGGGGCGCTGGCTTACGCTTCGCCGGGGCTGCATTATTTTTCTTCGCTCTCGTCGCGGTCGGTCACCACGAGCTGCCGCGCGGCCGAGCACTAGCTGGAGCAGTTCTCTTCGGTTTTCTGACCTTTGGGGCGTCATTTGCCCTGATTTATTGGGCACTTGTGACGGTGCAAGCCGGGCTCGCTCAGGTTGTACTTGCCACAATTCCGCTGCTCGTTCTGCTGATTGCCATTGGACAGCGTCAGGAGCGGTTCAAACTGAACCGCCTGGTTGGTGCTCTTCTTGCCCTCGGCGGCATTGCCCTGATCTTCGCCGAACGGATCAGTGGTCGATCCGCCCCGGCCCTCGCCCTCCTCGCGATTCTTGCTGCCGCGGTCTGCATCGCCGAGGGGACGGTGGTCGTCAAGGCTTTCCCGAGACTCCCGGGCCCGATGATGAATGCCATCGCCATGACGACGGGTGCGCTATTCCTTTTCGCCGTTTCGCAGATTACGCACGAACATTGGCGGGTACCCGAGCGCGGCAGTACGTGGGCCGCGCTCATCTACCTTGTCGCGCTCGGCTCGGCGGCGGTCTTTGCGCTCTATCTGTTTGTGCTCCGGCGCTGGCCTGCCTCGATGGCGGCCTATCAATTTGTCTTGATCCCCGTTGTGACGGTCCTGGTTTCGTCCTGGCTCGACGGTGAGACCGTCACGATTGCACTGGTTGCCGGCGGTCTGCTGGTCCTCGCCGGCGTCTATGTCGGGGCGCTGGCTCCTGCAGGCCGCGCCTTGGTTAGGTCAACATAACGAAGGACGGAAATTCAGGTGATCGCCAGGGTGTGGCATGGCTGGGCGTCGGTCGAGAAGGCGGATGCCTATCAACGGCACTTCGAAACCAGCGTAATGAGCCATCTCCGTCTAGTGGCCGGCTTCCGCGCCGCACAGCTTTGGCGCCGCCAGGTGGCAGGCGAGATTGAGTTCGCCGCCGTCACCACCTGGGACTCGCTGGACGCGATCAGGGCATTCGCAGGCGCCGAGTACGAGCGAGCTGTCGTGGAGGCGGAGGCTCGTCGCGTACTGACCCGATTCAATGAGCGCGTCAGCCACTACGATGTTGTCGGGCTGGTCGGTGAGTCCGAGTGAGGTATCAGCGGGAGACGAGCTTAGAGCAAGAGTCCACGGACGGGCACCAGGCGACGCCTAACCGGGTCAACGGCGAGGCCGAGGCCCTCCAGGGTATAAGCGCCGAGCACTGGAGCAACTCGAGGGTCACCGAACACGACGAGTGACGTAACGGTGCGTCCATCGATCCGGATTCTTGTCTCACCGACGTCGTAATCCGCAACGCGGCCGTCAGCCAGCTCGAAGGAACGGCGCTCGAGAATGCCGACAGCTAAATCATTCAACACATCTTTCGGGATCATCGTGTAGGTCGCACCAAGTTGGATCCTATTGTCGCCTGAGAACAGCGATCCGATCGTCCAGGCTTCATTTAGCCTCCTATGTGGCGATCGCTTTCGCTCCTGGTGCCGCTCTAAGGAAGGGCGGCCGGCGACAACACCTCCACCTCGACTGTCGTTGGTATTGCCCGACGGCAACCGTCCGTTACGGGCGAATGGCGGTCGGCCCACTCCACGAGCTCTCGCAACCGCTGCGGCTCAACTCCATCAGCTGCGATCCGGACGCGGATGCGCGAAGCGAGCGGACCAGCAGGAATCGCGTCGTCCATGCCCAGCAGGCCGCGATCATCGGATTCGCTGTCGACTGTGACTTCGAGAAGCTTTAGCCTAATCCCTTCCTGAGCGGCCCGCATCGCGATCACGGTCGCGTCGCAACTCGCTTGTGCAGCGCGCGACAACCAGCCTGGGCTTGGCGCTGACCCGGCGCCACCCACGCTTTCCGGCATATCGGTGACAGCCAGCCGTCCTTGCGGGCCTTCGACCCGACATCGCAATCCTTCTTCGATCACGGCGGTCGCCGACGAATCCGTGTAACGGGCCTCGTCCGGATGAGCGGCCAGATATCCGATGGCCTTCGTAATCGATTCTCGTCTTGTCCTGCGGCATGCGTCCTCCCTCCTCTCGTGATCCGCCGATTGACGTCCCTAGCTGGGCTTGCGGGCCCGGATCGGATAACCATAGGTGCCATACTGTCGGGCCTTGTCCTCCCCACGCGCGCCGGCGAACGCGTCAACAGCGGGACCGAGCTCGATGTCAATGAGGCCGGCCCCAGTGATCACCGTCTCCCACCCTGTACACGGCAGGGCACCAGCAATTCAACCCGTCCACAAGTCGATATCGCGAAGGGCGCTTTGCGGGATTGGCTTGTCGATGCAAATATCGGCGATCATCATGCGGCCGCCGGGGCGAAGCATCCTGGCGATCTCGCGACAGACGCCAAGCTTATCCGGGCACAGGTTGATGACGCCATTACTAATCACGATGTCCGCCCAGCCATCCTCGATGGGCGCCTTCTCGATGTAACCCTGGCGAAACTCGACGTTGCCATGACCGTATTTCTCGGCGACGCTTCGACTGCGATCCAGCATCTCCGGCGTCATGTCGACGCCGATCACCTGGCCCTTATCACCCACGCAGAGCGCCGCCACAAACGAATCCATGCCGCCACCGGAACCCAGATCCACGACCCTCTCCCCCGGCCGCGGAGTTTCCCAATAAAACGGATTCGCCATCCCGGCAAAAGCCTCACAAGCCTCTTCCGGGAGCCGGTCCAGGATGGCCCGCGGGTAGCCCAACCGACTGGCGTGTAGCCGGCCGGTGTGGAAGTGGTAGGCGCCACCTGGTTCCTCGGCGACCTCACGGTACTTGGTTTGAACCTCTTTCCGCAGCTGGTTTACGTCGACCAGGTCGAGGATGTCTGGCAACGCTTTATCTCCTCATGCTCCCCGGATGGTCACCAGGTTTCGCCGCCATTATTAAATGTGCTCGGGCGCGACGCAACCGATCGCGGACCATTCGCTGGCAGCGATCGGAGGGCCGGTCTGTGCGTCTCGTACATGCGAACCGCAACGAGGCCGGCACCGGCAGCGGTGACCGCAGCCACCGTCCAAATGGCTGCGACCAGGCCGAAGCGGTCCGCCACGACTCCTGATAGGAGAGCCCCGACGACGAATCCGGCGTCTCGCCACAGCCGATAGACCCCGATCGCCGAAGCGCGCAACTCCGGGTGGGCCACGTCGCCGACCGCCGCGAGCAACGTGGGATAGGCCATTGCCGTTCCAACGCCGAGTCCGATGGCGCCCAGGGCCCAGATTCCAAAGCTCTGCCCCCACGCAACTACCGCGAGCGATACCGCCTGAAGGCCGAGTCCACCAGCGATCAGTGCCTTGCGGCCAATCCGGTCAGACAGCGCTCCGGTCACGAGCTGGCCCCCTCCCCAGACGAGCGGGTAGAGGGCAACGAGTACCCCGATCGAGGCGACGGAGAGCCCGTGGCTGGCAAAAAACAGGGGGAACAGTCCCCAGGCCATCCCATCATTAAGGTTGTTGACCAGCCCGCCCGCGCAGCTGGCCGAGAGCGCCGGCTCGCGGAAGCTGGTGTGGACGAAGACTTCCCGCGTCCCGAGAGCCCGGGAATCCACGGATACGCCTCCGGCAGCCTCGAAGCGAGCATGGGCATGCGTCTCCCGCACGAGCGCTTAGAGAGCGAGGCCCGCGCCGGCATAGGCCAGCCCCAGAAAAAACGGCTGCGGGCGCAGTCCAGACTGTTGGGCGATAAATCCGGTCAGGTACGCCGTAACCGCCAGGGCACCATAGCCCGCCGCCTCGTTGAGCCCCATCGCCAGACCGCGGCTCACCGACCCAACGAGATCGATCTTCATGTTGACCGTGGTCGACCAGGTCAGTCCCTGGTTGACTCCGAGAAGGACATTGGCCAGGATCACCCAGCCCCAGGTGGGCGCGATGATGAGCACAAGCGGCACCGGAAGAGCCACCAACCAGCCCGCCAGCAACACCGGCTTGCGGCCAAACCGGTCGGCGAGCCTTCCCGCGACGAAGTTGGTCGCCGCCTTTGTCAGACCAAAAGCGACGATGAAGGTCAGGGCGGCGGTCACCGCCGTCAGTCCAAACACCTTGGTGGCGAGCAGAGGCAGGACCGTACGCTCCTGGCCGATCATCCCGCCGACCAACGCGTTGACCCCAATCAGCAGGCTGAATTGGGCTAGATTCGCACGCAGCCCGAGACGGACCGCGCTCATTTCTGACGCAGCGGCCATCAACCCACGGTCACGGACCGGCCAGCCTCCGACCAGGCGTCGAAACCCCCGCTGAGGACAGCAAGGTCGTGGCGACCCGCAGCTTCCAGCAGGCTGGCTGCCGTCATCGCCCGATCCCCGTGCTGGCAGTAGATCGTGAGTGGAGTCGCTGGAATCAGGTCCACCGAATCCTTGACCCGCCCCAGTTCAACGTGCTTGGCACCAGGAAGGTGGCCGGCATCCCACTCGCTGGTCTGTCGAACATCGAGGAGGGTAGGCGGTATGTCGTCATCGACGCGATGCAGCGCAACTGTCGACTCCGGGAGACCGGCCGCGCGCCAGCCCGGCATGCCCCCTTCGAGTTCCCCAGCGAGATCCTCGTAGCCGACCTTCAGACACTGGCTGACGAGATCCCGGCGATCCTGCTGCGGCCCCATGACGAACATCAGCCTGCCGACCGCCGGGACGATCCAGCCCAGCCACGAGGCAAAGGCTGGGCGGAGGGCGATGGCAAGACTGCCCGGGATATGTCCAGCGGCAAATTCCCGGAATGGGCGTGTGTCAATTAGGGTGGTGCCCGTTGCGAGCTGACGACGGACCTCCTCAACGGAGAGCTCGCGCACATGGAGCAACTCGGGACCATACCGGCGGGCGCCGCGCCGGTTCACAGCTCGCAACCGCCGAAAGTAAGGGGGATAACTGCCAAGCCCGCTCAGGAACCCGTGGACGAAGCCATCTTCATCGCTCGTGGTCAGCAAGGGGTTCACCTGGCGCTCGCCCCGGAGCGTGGTGGTCCGCTCCCCGCCGGCGTCCGTGGAACAGAAAGAACCGCTTCCATGCGTCGGATAGACACGTAGATCGTCCGGCAGGCCGGCCAGCTGGTGACGGACCGAGCGATAAAGTGCGCGGGCCAGTTCCTCCGTTTGTTCGGGGTCGATCAAGTCGGTTCGGGCCGCGCCGCCGGGAATCAAGGCACCGCCGCTGAAGAGGGCCAACGGTCTCGCCCCATCGAGCAAGAGGTACGCCAGGTGCTCCGGTGTGTGCCCTGGCGTAGCCAGCGCACGCAACCGGAATCCGCCGAGATCGACCTCATCACGATCGTCGAGACCGTGATACGCAGCATCGAGTTCTGCCGCGCGTGGTGCCAGGATGGTTGCGCCCTGCGCCGCCAATTCACGACTGCCGGAAATGAAATCGGCATGGAGATGGGTTTCGGCGGTGAAGGCGATCTGGAGCCCAAGCCCTTCGGCGATTCGGAGATATGGCGCCGGATCGCGGCTGGGATCGATCACCAGCGCGCGGCCATCCTGGAGTGCGACAACATACGACTGATTTCCCAGGCCCTCGTCCGGTACGGGGACCACCGTCAGTCCTTCGGTGGCGACGGTCGCGCTCATGGCATCACGGGTTTGCGGCCCGCCACCAGGACATAACCAAGGTAAGGAACCGCCTTCCGAAGGCGCGGCATCATCCACGCCATCTTGCGCGCCCGGGCGGGTGAGAGACCACGAGCCATGCAGGCCATGGCGTTGGCAAGCCCTTCATCCTTTATGAAGCCGCGTGCGGTCATCAGCTCGAAGGGGCCGGTACGCACCTGAAGCTCAGCGAGGCCCGCGCGGGCGTAGATCTGCAGCCAACCGTCGAGGTTGTCGAGCTGCATCCCGGGGCAGAGTTGCCCGAGGAAGAGCTCGCGCGCCTCATCCGTCGGTGGCTGCCGCCAGAGGAACTCGGTGGCCAGCACCATTCCGCCCGGCCGGCAAACGCGCGCGAGCTCCGCGGCGGCGCGGGGTCGGTCCACAAACATCGTCACCGCTTCGGCAATGACCCGATCGAATGAGCCATCCGGGAATGCCAATCCGAGGATGTCGCCACGTTCGACGTGGACGGCGGGCTCCTGCCTGGCATGCCGGACGTTTTCCCGGGCCCGCTCCAGCATGATGGGCGAGATGTCGACGGCGGTGACGTCGGCACCGAACCGCTGGGAGATTGCAATCGCCGTCGTCCCGACCCCGCAGCCGACGTCAAGAACGCGATGTCCCGCCTCGATGCCGGCCAGGTTGAACAGCTCTTCCGTCGACTGGCGGCCGCCTGGATGAATCACCCGTTTGCCAAGAACGGCGAGAAATGCATAAGGGTCGAGCGACTTGACGTCGATTTCGGGTCGAGCCAGCGTCGTTGCCATCTCAGTCCCTCCTCTGGCCACTCGCGACGACTGGAAGCCCGGCCGCCTTCCACTCCGGCAGCCCATCCTCCAGGCGTCTAGCGTTGAAACCGGCTTGCTGTAGGACGCGGATCGCCTTGTGGGCGAAAGCACAGTACGGCCCCCGGCAATAGGCAACGATTTCCTTTTCGCGCGGCAGGTCGCGGAGCCGCCGGCGGAGCTCGATCAGCGGGACCGATACGGCCGTGGGTAAGTGTCCAGCAGCATATTCGTCGGCGGGGCGTACGTCCAGAACCACCACGTCCTCGCGCCGTTTCAAGCGCCGCTGCAGCTCCGCACGCGTGATGGGTTCCAGGCTGTCCCGCGCTCCGAGGTAGGCGTCCGCCAGCTGCCGCACGTCGGCCTGACGCTGGGCGGCGACCGTACGCAGGTTGCGCCAGAGTTCGAACACGACTGGGTCGCTGAGCTCGTAATGGATCCGGGTTCCCTCGCGGCGTCGACGGACCAACCCGGCCGCCCGAAGGACCTGCAGATGCTGGCTGGCATTCGCGATCGAGAGCCCCACCTCAGCGGCGAGGCGCTCGACACTGCGTTCGCCGTTGGCCAGCACGTCCAGCATTTCAAGCCGCCGACCGTTGCCCAGGGCCTGCCCGAGACGGGCGAACTCGTCAAAAAGGGCGCTCTTGGTGCTGTGGCCGTCGTGGAGTTCCGCGCTCGACCGCGCCATGTTTCAACTCCTCAATTGATTTGTTAAATAGTAGCGCGAACCACACCACTCGTCAAGCACCGCCGGCCGGCGCCGGCGCGCCTCCTGGAAATTCGTGGACAGTCCAGCGGGCTCTAGGCCAGGGCGCGCGAGAAGGAAGGATGGCTGCGGCCAGCGACAAGCCAACAGGTAGTCAGTAGCTGGACACGCTCAGCGTCGATGAGACCAACGGCGAAGCGAGAAGGCGCTCGACGTCGAACCTTACCGGGGGCGAAGGCGTCTGCCCTTGCCCTAGCTCCGATCTCCTGAGGCCCGCGCTCGTTCGAGGAGCACCTTGCGCTCGCGAGCGTTCTTTGTCAGCCGCGCGGCCCGCGCGAACTCGGCGCGTGCCTCATCTAGCCTGCCAAGTCTGAAGAGCAGATCGCCACGCACGCTGGGAAGAAGGTGGTAGGCGTTGAGCGAGGGTTCTCCGACCAGGGTTTCGACGACTTCCAATCCGGCCGCCGGACCGTAGGCCATCGATAGAGCAACCGCGCGATTCAGCTGCACGACCGGGGATGGAGCAACCTCCGCCAGCGCGTCATACAGCGCCGCGATGCGCTTCCAATCGGTCTCTTGGGCCGTGCGTGCCCGTGCGTGGCAGGCGGCAATAGAGGCCTGCAGGGCATATGGTCCGAGGGACTGGCCGAGCCGTTCCGCCAGCTCCAGCTCCTTCAGTCCGCGCTGGATCAGCAGGTAGTCCCAGCGGCCGCGGTCCTGGTCCAGCAGGAGGATTGGTTCGCCGGTCGGACCGGTCCGTGCGCGAAGCCGCGAGGCCTGGAGCTCCATCAGCGCGATTAGCCCATGGACCTCTGACTCGTCTGGCGCCAGCGCAGCGACGACGCGCCCGAGCCGGAGCGCTTCCTGGCAAAGATCGGGTCGCGTCCAGTGCTCGCCGGCGGTCGCCGCATAGCCCTCGTTGAAGATCAGGTAGATCACCTCGAGCACCGAAGAGAGACGGGCACCCAGCTCCGAACCAGCAGGCACCTCGAACGGCACGTGCGCCTCTCCCAAAGTTCGCTTGGCACGGACGATGCGCTGGGCGACGGTCGGCTCCGGCACCAGGTACGCGCGGGCGATCTCCTCGGTCGTAAGGCCGCCGAGCAGCCGCAGCGTTACCGCCACACGCGCCTCCCTGGAGAGAACCGGGTGGCAGGCCACAAACATCAGGCGCAGCAGGCCATCGCCGACCGGGACATCGAGGGCTTGCTCGAACTCGTCCCCGGCCTCTTGCTCGATCTCGAGCTCGCGAGCCAGCTGCTCCTGCTTGCGCTCGAGTCGCTCACGTCGACGAAGCAGATCAACGGCGCGGTGCTTCGCAGTGCCCATTAGCCAGGCGCCGGGGCGGTCCGGAATTCCGTCCCTCGGCCACTGCTCGAGCGCAGCCACCAAAGCATCCTGCGCCAGGTCGTCCGCCACCGAGACGTCACCAACGAGGCGGGCCAGGCTCGCGGTGAGCTTGGCCCCTTCGATCCGCCACACTCCTTCCACGGTGCGGCGAACTTTGGAAACCGTCACCGTCGCGGGAGCTTACCGCTCGGCGGCGGTCGGCGTGGCCATTGCGTACTCGGGGCGTCGGCCGGTGAGCCGGTAGACCTGGATCGTTATTCCCATCGAGGTGGACCGCGAGTCCGCCAGGTCGAGCGCAGCATCCGGGCCGGTGTCGGGGAACAGCCGGGTGCCCTGACCGATGATCACGGGGTAGATCAACAGGGTGATCTGGTCGACAAGCTGGTTGGCGAGCAGCCAGCGGGCCAGCTTGCCGCTGCCGTGCACTTGCAGCTCCCCGCCCGGCCTGGCTTTCAGCTTGCGGATGGCGGCCGCGATGTCTCCCGACAGGACGGTCGTGTTGGTCCATTGTGGGTCCGTAAGCGTGGTCGATGCGACGTATTTGGGCCGGGTGTTCAACGCCGTCCAGATGGCGCTATCGCCCGGATCTGGCCAAACTCCCCAGGAGCCGGCGAAGATCTCGTAGGTCCGGCGGCCGAACAGGAACGCGTCAGCGCGCTCGTAGACCTGGCTGAGAAAGGTCGTCGCCTCGTCGCGGAAGAGCGGCAAGGCCCATCCGCCACGCTCGAATCCGCCCCTGCGATCCTCATC
>CAZRMD010000079.1:0-12505 GCA_964601135.1 uncultured Actinomycetes bacterium
CGGAGAGGTCCGCGGCGGCGAGGCGCTCGACATGCTCCAGGCCATGAACACCGGACACGATGGGTCACTCACCACCGTGCACGCCAACAGCCCGAAAGACTCAATCTCCCGGCTCGAGACCCTGGTGCTGATGGCCGGTATGGAATTGCCCTCGCGAGCCATCCGCGAGCAGATCGCCTCCGCGATCAACATCATCATCCAACAGAACCGAATGCGTGATGGAACGCGGAGGATCACCTATATCTCTGAGCTGATCGGCATCGAGGGTGATCAGATCTCGCTCCAGGACATCTTTGTCTACAAGCAGACCGGCTACGAGAACGGCAAGGTCACGGGCTTCCATACCGCCACCGGTGCCATCCCGCGCTGCATGGACATCCTGGTGTCGACCGGGAACGAGGTTCCAGTGAACTACTTCGACCCCGTGCAGGGCAGCGGCTACATCCGGCCCAAGCGCATCCAGGCGGCCGCCTAGCGCAGGGACAGCGACTAGAATCAACCCTGGTCGTGCCTACTGAACTCAGCCGCCGGGAGTTCTCCTGGGTTCTTGGCGGCCCCCAGGGTGGCGGTATTAACGCCTCCGCCGAGGTCTATGCCAAGGCCCTTGCGCGTGGCGGGCTGCATGTCTTCGCCAACATCGAGTTCCACTCGAACATCATGGGCAAGCACAGCTATTACCGGGTCACCGCCTCGCCGGTGCCAGTCCACTCACACGTTGACGACATCCACATGCTGGTGGCGCTGGACCAGGAATCGCTTTTCGGTGACGCCCCCGAACGCAAGCATTACCCGAGCCACACCGGACACGTCCACCAGGTCGCGCCGGGCGGAGGGATCATCTACGATGCCGACCTGAAGCTCGATCCGGCGCAGTTCGGCCGGGACGACATCCATCTCTATCCGATCCCGTTCTTCGAGCTACTCGAGCAGGCCCTCAAGCAGGTGGGGAAGGGCGGCCAGTCACGCAAGTACATCGTGATGCGCAACACGGTGGCCCTGGGGGCGTCGATCGGGATTTCGGGCTATGACGAGGAGCTGCTGTTCGACGCCATCCACGATGAGTTCAAGGGACGCAAGGCGGAGGCGGCAGAGATGAACGTCGCGGCCGTCCGAGTGGCCGCGGCGTATGCGCGTTCACAGTTCAGTGCTCGATCGACGCGCCCCCTTGCGCCTATCCCAGTCGACCAGCGGCAGCGACGGATGTTGATCAAGGGCTTCCAGGCGGTGGGGATCGCGAAGCTGAAGGCGGGCCTCGGCCTGCAGACTTACTACCCAATCAGCCCGGCAACCGACGAAAGTGTCTATCTCGAAGCCAAGGGTCCTGAATATCAATGCACCGTGATCCAGTGCGAGGACGAGATTGCCAGCATCAACATGGCGATCGGCGCCGCCCACATGGGCGTCAGGGCGGCGACCTCCACGGCGGGACCGGGGTTCGCCTTGATGTCGGAAGGCTTTGGCTTTGCCGCCATCACCGAAGCGCCGGGACCCGTCGTGTTTCTCTGGCAGCGGGGCGGTCCCAGCACGGGGCTGCCGACCCGCACCGAGCAGGCGGACCTGCAGTTTGCGCTCCACCCGGCACACGGCGATTTCCCGCACATCGTGGTGGCGCCCGGTGACATCCAGGAAGCCTTTGCCGACAGCTTCGAAAGCTTCAACTGGGCGGACCGATACCAGGTGCCCGTCGTTGTGCTGCTCGAAAAGTTTTTGGCCTCATCGCTGTTCACCATTGATCCGATCGACATGAGCCCGTTCAAGATCGACCGCGGCCTCATCCACCAGGCCGACGGGGACGGCAATGGCTATCGGCGGCATGCCCTCACCGCCGACGGGATCAGCCCCCGCACGCTGCCCGGGATGCCGGGCGGGATCTTCTCGACGACCAGCGACGAACACGATCCCGAAGGTCACATCACCGAAGGCATCGACAACCGGATCGCCATGATGCGCAAGCGGATGGGGAAGCTCGACACCGCCGCCCGCGAGATCCCGGCATCGAACAAGGTCACCCTGCACGGCCCGCGGCAGGCCGACCTCACGCTGGTCGGCTGGGGCGCCACCAAGGGCGCCATCCTGGACGCGATGGCCGATCTCGAAGAGGACGGCCGCACCGTCAACTTCCTGCAGATTCGGCTGATGCGACCCTTCCCCGCCGACGCGGTATCGGGGATCCTGCGCAATGCGCGGCTGACCGTGTTGATCGAGAACAACTATTCGGCCCAGCTGGGTGCGCTGATCGCGGAGCAGACCGGCGTTGTCCTCGACCACCAGGTGCTCAAATACGATGGCCGGCCGTTTTCTCGCAACGAAATCGTCGAGGGCGTGCGGGCGGTGCTTACCGAGCACAAGAAGGAGGTCATGGTCTCGCATGCCTGACACGGCGGCGCCCGCCGCTCCGAAGAAGTTCACGCTCCAGGAGTACAAGACCGAAGTCCACGTCGATTGGTGCCCGGGCTGCGGCGACTTCGGGATCCTCAGCTCGATCCAGCAGGCGCTGTTTCAGCTGCAGATTCCGCCATACAAGATCGCGATGATCTCGGGCATCGGCTGCTCCGGCAAGACCCCGCATTACGTCGACACCTACGGTCTGCACACCCTTCACGGACGGGCGCTTCCGGTCGCGACCGGCGCGAAGCTAGCCAACAGCGAGCTGACCGTCGTGGCCGTGGGTGGGGATGGCGACGGTTACGGCATCGGCGCCGGGTATTTCCTGAACACCGGCCGCCGGAACCTCGACTTCACCTACATCGTCTTCAACAACGGTGTCTATGGCCTGACCAAGGGCCAGGCGTCACCCACGCTGGCCAAGGGGCTCAAGACCAAATCGATGCCCGATCCCGCCATCCAGGAGGGGATCAACCCGATCGCGGTGGCGCTGGGCGCCGGCTATACCTGGATCGGGCGGGGCTACGCGCTCGACGTCAAGTCGCTGGTTTCGCTCATCACGCAGGCGATCAAGCACAAAGGCACCTCATTCCTCGATGTGTTCCAGACCTGCCCGGTCTACAACGACCTTCGCACCAAAGAGTGGTATGCCGGCGAGGACATCGGCCGGCCTCGACTGCGGCGGCTGGATGCCGATCCCACCTGGGACCCGGTGGTCAAAGATCCGGCGAGCGTCGAGGAGATCGTGGAAAAGAAGACGCGCGCGCTCAATGCCTCCTACGAGGCGGGCGACAATCTCGCCGTCGGGGTCTTCTACTCGATCGACCTGCCGACCTACGGCGAACAGCTGGCGTCCAAGATCCCCGCGTTAAAAGAGCATCCGCTGGTCGACCTGCCCCTTTACCAGCGCAACGTCGATCCCCTCTTTAACGAGCTCGCGTAGCGGCCGACGGTCGCTGGCTGCGGCCGATGTTCGTCTGCTGGCGGTCAGCGATGAGGTGGAGCAGCAGCTGCTCGACGAGCGGACGGTTGCCAGCCAGGGTCGGATCGATCTGGTGGTCGGCTGCGGGGATCTGCCCGCCGACTACCTCGACGTCCTCTCGACGCTGTACGCCGCGCCATTGCTCTTCGTGCGCGGCAACCATGATCCGCCGGGGCGCAAGGGTGATTACCCGCCCGCCGCTGAGATCGACGGCAGGATCGTGAGGGAGAGGGGGCTGCGGATCGCCGGCCTGGAGGGCTCGATTCGGTACAGCGAGGGACCGCACCAGTACACCGAGCGGCAGATGATGGCCAAGGTGCTGGCCCTGCGCCTGCGGTTGGGTCCACGACATCTCGATGTCTTGATCACGCACGGCCCGCCCGCCGGCGCCAATGAGGGCCCCGACCCGCCACACCGGGGGCTCAAGGCGGTGCGCCGAGCGGTCGAATGGATGCGCCCGCGCGTCCTCTTGCACGGCCATGTCCACCCCTACGGCCGCGATCTTCCTCGCGAGGCTCAGCTTGGTGAGACGCGCGTGATCAACGTCGTCGGTCATCGGGTGATCGAGCTCCGCCCGCGATGAAACAGCTGCGGGCCCGGGCTGATTTCGAGACGGCGCGCATCCAGGCCTTCCTCCGCGACGCCGGGTCGGTGCTTCGGCGTGATCCCCGACCCCTTCTGTCGTTCGACGAAGTACGCCGCGCCGCCCGGCTCGAGGGACAGGCCTATCGCGGACTCAGGGATGTCCCAATCGCGGAGATTCGCGGCTCCGTCGGCCGGCAGAACGACTTCGACGCATCATTTCTTCGCGTCAAGCCCTGGATGCGAAAACGCTGGGAACGGCTCGATGCCGCGATGCGGCGGGGCGAGCCGGTGCCGCCGATCGAGGTCTATCACCTGGGGAACGTCTACTTCGTCAAGGACGGCCATCACCGCGTCTCGGTTGCCCGCCACCTCGGCTGGACGACCATCCCGGCGAAGGTGATCGAGGTCCGCACGCGGGCACCGCTGACAGACGACATGGACGCCGCCGCCCTGCTCAAGGCCAGGGAGTACGTCGATTTCCTGGAGCGGACCCAGCTCGACCGGGTTCGACCCCAGGCGTCGATCGAGGTCAGCCAGCTGGGCCGGTACGACCGGATTTTCGAGGACATCCTGGGGCACCGCTACTTTATGGGCCTGCAGCAATACCGGGAAGTGCCGATAGCTGAGGCCAGCGCGAGCTGGTACGACAACGTTTACAAGCCAATCGCCGACCTGATCCGCGAGTACGACATCCTGTCGCACTTCCCGGGCCGGACGGAAGCGGATCTTTACCTGTGGATCACGGCGCGATGGCTCGAACTGAGCCGGGCCCAGAAGCCAGCCGGTCCGGCCGAGGCGATCGCCGACATCCTCTTCGAATCAGAAGGCATGGGTGCCGGAGCGCCATCGCCACAAGCCCTTGCGCTGCTGGAACGGTGGCTCGGTCCCCCGCGACGAGTCATCGATCTTCCTGCCCGCGTCATCCGCCGGGCGACGACGCGCCGGCCGCGTGCCGACGGCAAATCGCCTTAAGGCTGACCCTCGGTTTTTCGCTTCTCTGGATAGGCCGCGTTGATTTCGGCGCGGACGCGAGCCTTGTCGGCGTCGCTCTTGAACCAATCGAAATTCCAGGGGATGAAGCGCTTCATCTCGGCGGGCACCTCGTCCTCCGGATAGATCGCGGCCACCGGGCAGGGATCGACGCACGCCCCGCAGTCGATGCACTCATCGGGGTTGATCAGGAGTAGCCGATCTTCCGCTCCACCGTCGATGATGCAGTCGACCGGACACACGTCGACACAGGACTTGTCTTTCAGATCAACGCAGGTTTCGGTGATGATATAGGCCATTTCTGAGCGCCGGATTTTCACTCTAGCACAGGGTTTGCCGGCGGTCCGACGCGGAGGAACGAGCCGCTCGCGGCTCGGTCGCGGTCCGCTACACGACCGTCACGGATCAGTTAGTGCTCCGGGCGGCGAGGAGGCAAGAGGAGGCTTGCGGTCTGCGTTACCCTTGCGTGGCCCTCCCAAGACCCGCGCCGTCCCGCCTTGTGTTCCGGCCGGCGCGGCGGGTTTCCTGGGGGACCCGGATCTTTGCCACGCTCGTGCTGCTGGTCGCGATCGGTGCAGTCGGCGGCTTCCTGGAAGTCTTCCTCCCCCAGCAGGTGGCTTCGCTGGCCAGGCTGGAAAGCAACGAGCTGTTGCTCGCCAAAAAGGGGACCAGCGACGTCAATACCGCCACGACGGCCTTGTGGACGGACCTGTCGAAAGGCAGTGTCGGCCTCTCCGACGACCAGCTGGCCAAAGACCTGGCACTGGCGAAGCAAACGCAGAAGTCGGCCAATGATGCCCTGATCCACGTTCAGACCGCCGAAACCTACATCGCTCAAGCCGACAGCATGCCGTTCCAGGTTCACCGGCCGCTCTTCATCACCACCGACCGCCCTCCCCTCAAGGCCCTGGAAAAGGCGCTGGCCGCCGCCACGACCCTGGCCAACGCTGCCAGCCTGCAAACCGCCTTCAGCCAGGGCATGAACCAGAATGTCCGCTCGCTCAACGATCTGAACAATGCCGTTGCGGCTCGAAACTGGTCAGCCTGCACTGACCTCGCCGTCAAACTGGGCAGCACGGTCAAGCTGCAGCAGGCTCCCGCGGCAAACACCGACGCCCTGCTCGATCCCCTCTGGGGCAAGTGGGTCAGCGCCATGGGATCACTGGCCGAGGACACTCACCAGTACTGCCTGGCGGCCGCGCAAAACCAGAGCCAGACCGCACAACAGTGGGCGTACTTGATGAGCTCGGCGCGCGACCAGATGAATGCGAGCTATGCCGCGGGTCAGAACGATGCGGCCGCCTGGCAGTTGAAGGCGATCAAACCCTGGCTCGATACCCTCGCGAATGCCCTGGCCGCGGCCAACGGTTAAACCCGGACAAGCAAGTCACTGCTGAGCTCGCTGAGATTCTTGACTCCGAGCAGGCTCATCGAGACACTGATTTCAGACTCAATCAGCTGCAGAATGTGGCGCACGCCCTGATAGCCATCGACGGCCAGCGCCCACAGGTATGGCCGGCCAATCATCACGCTGCGGGCTCCCAGGGCAAGGGCTTTTAGCACGTCGGTGCCTCGGCGAATTCCCCCGTCGATCAGCACCGGGACATCGGTGCCGACCGCCTCAACCACCTCGGGAAGGGCGTCGAGGGTTGCGATCGAGTAATCGAGCTGGCGTCCGCCGTGGTTGCTGACGATGATGCCGCGAACGCCGGCGGCCAAACTGCGCCTGGCGTCATCACCACGAACCACACCCTTGACCAGCACCGGCAGCTTGCTGCGCGCCACGAGCCACTCCAGGTCCTTCCACTGCAGCCCGTGGTCGGTCTGGGCGATGAAGTAGGCCGCCAGGCCTGACTGCCCGAGATCGGCCGCCTCGGTTTTGGAGAGCGCCTCCGTCAGGTTCTCATAGCGAAGCCCCTCGGGCATCGTGAACGCGTTGCGAAAGTCGCGTTCGCGGCGGCCCAGGGTTGGGGTGTCCACCGTGAGCGCCACCGCTCGGTAGCCGGCCGCCGCGGCTCGATCGATCATGTCGATCGTGATGCTCCGATCGCGGTACATGTACAGCTGGAACCAGCGTGCTCCCTTCGAGACGGCCGCGACCTCCTCGATCGACGCCGTCGACAGGGTGCTCAAGCCATAAATGACTCCGGCGTCTGACGCCGCCTTGGCGGCGGCCAGCTCGCCATCAGGGTGGGCCATCCGCTGGGTGGCGGTCGGGGCCAGGTGAACCGGCATGGCGAACCGCTCCCCGAGCAGCTCGCAGCTCAGGTCCGGCTCGTCCGTCGAGGCCAGGACCCGGAAGCGGAACCGGTAGCGCTTGAAGGCCTCCCGGTTGCCGGCCACCGCCGCCTCGTCCTCGGCACCGCCGGCGAAATAGTCATAGATGGCCTTTGGCAGGATCTCCCGGGCGGCGGGTTCGTAGTCCTCCAGGCGGACGGGAGGGGCGGCGGTGGTTGGGGTTGCCATTCAACAAGCTATTGTCGCGCGCCCATGCCGTGTGTCACATTTAGAGTCACCAAGTCGGGAAGGGAGGTGCCGCGTTATGAGCGTGGCGTTCGTCGTCCTGGCGTTCCATCAGGGCTATCAGCCCGTCGGCGACAACATCGTTCTGTCTGCAATCGTTGCCGCAATTCCGCTCTACATCCTTTTCATCATGCTGGCGGTCATGCGGCTGCCGGCCTGGCTTGCCGCCGTGACGGCCATGCTCTCCGCCGCGATCGTCGCCTTCGCCGTGTGGGGAATGCCGGCGCACCTCACCATCTCCGCGACGACGGAAGGCATGGCTTTCGGCCTGTGGCCGATCAGCTGGATCGTCCTCAACGCCGTCTTCTTCCACAATCTGACGATTGCCAGCGGCGACTTCGATGTGATCAAGCGGTCGCTGGCGCGTCTGACGGAAGACCGCCGCGTCCAGGCGCTGCTGGTGGCCTTCTGTTTCGGCGCATTGATGGAAGGCATCGCGGGCTTCGGCGCCCCGGTGGCCATTTCGGCCGCGATCCTGGCCAGCCTCGGCTTCGAACCCATCACCGCCGCAGTCCTCGCACTGCTGGCGAACACGGCGCCGGTGGCTTTCGGCTCGATCGGGATTCCCGTCGTCACCCTTGGTGGGCTAACCGCAAGCATCATTGGGCACGGTCCGCAGGACCAGACGCCGGTGACGCTCGCCCTCTCGGCTATGGTGGGCCGGCAGCTCCCCGTGTTCTCGGTCATCATCCCCGGGTTCTTGATCGTCGTGCTCGCCGGCTGGAAGCGAATGGTCGAGGTGCTGCCGGCGGTGATCACGGCTGGCCTGTCATTCGCCGTCGTGCAATTCGCGGTGTCGAACTACATCGGTCCGGAGTTGACCGACGTGATCGCGGCGCTGGTGTCCATGGGCGCCGTGGCCCTGCTGCTGCGGTTCTGGCACCCACGCGAAATCTGGGGCTTTGAGGAGGATCGGATGCGCCCGGCCCCGGCGATCGCCGGTGGACGGCCGCGAAGTCTGGGCGCAGCGGTGGCGCAGGTCGTCGATCCACCGGGACGGGTGGCCCGCGCCTACCTCATGTACGTCATCCTGGTGGTCGTCATTCTCATCGGCCAAATGGGTAACTTGCCGTTCTTCAGCGGCAGCCCGGCGGGCAATCCCAAGAATGCGCTGCACACACCGGCCAACATCACCGCGGATTTCAAATGCGGCCAGCCGGCATTCAAGCTGTGTCCGACCCCCTGGGTTGGCCCGGCTCCGACAAAAGACGCAAACGCCTTCAAGTTCCCCTACTGGAGCTTTCAATGGCCCGGCAGTTACACCGGTACGAGCGCCAAGCCCAAGCCTGAGATCACACGTGAGCCTCCGATCGTGACCAAGTCGACGCCGTATCCGCTGACCTTCAATTGGGACTTCCTGGCCGCGGCCGGCTCGCTGGTGCTGTACGCCTGCATCGTGGCGTTTATCGTGATGAAGGCGCGGGGATCGCCAGTCCGATTCTTCGCCACCTACGGACGGACGCTTCGTCAACTGGCTTTACCGATCATCACCATCGCCTGCATCCTCGGCATCGCCCAGGTGATGAATTACTCGGGGATGACCGGCACGCTCGCCGTGCTGCTGGCGAAGACGGGGGCGGTGTTCCCATTCTTCTCGGCGTTCATCGGCGCCCTCGGCGTCTTCCTCACGGGAAGCGATACGTCGTCGAATACGCTGTTCGGGCCCATGCAGGCGCTCACCGCCAAGCAGGTGGTCATCGCCGGCGGCCATCTGAATCCCGTGTTGGCTGCGGGTACCAACTCCTCTGGCGGTGTGATGGGCAAGATGATCAGTCCGCAGAATCTCTCCGTCGGAGCGGCAGGCGTCAACAAGGTCGGCGCGGAGGGCGACATCTTCCGTCGGACGATCGGCTACAGCCTGCTGCTCACCGCCCTGGTCGGCATCGTCGCGATGATCGAGGCGTACCTGATCCCAGGGATTATCCCGACCGTCAGTTGAGGTTGAAACCCCACCCTGACCCTCCCGGAAGCGGGGAGGGTCAGGGTCGGGACGGTAGGCTAGGAATCACGATGAATCCGTCGACCCGGGAGGCATTGCTGCAGCGGCTACGCGCCGTCGTGGGGGACGGGTACGCCTTTGCAGATCCCTACGAGATCCGCCTGTACCAGTACGACGCCAGTCCCGAGACCGCCTTACCCGACATCGTCGTCATTCCCGGCAGCGCAGACGAGGTCGCCCGGGTGCTGAAACTCTGTGCCGACGCCCACGTTCCGATCACGGCTCGTTCGGGTGCCAGCAGCCTCGCCGGCGGCACGGTTCCGGTCGAGGGCGGCGTCATCATCACCTTCGCGCGGATGGACCGGCTGCTGGAGATCGACACCGAAAATCTGCGGGCGGTGGTCGAACCAGGAATGGTGAACCTCGCCTTGACCCAGGCGCTCAAGCCGCACGGCTTCTACTACGTGCCCGACCCGTCCAGTCAGGGCGCGTGCACCATCGGCGGCAATGTCGGCACCAACGCCGGCGGGCCGCACACCCTGATCTACGGTGTGACGGTCAACCACGTGACCGGGCTCGAGGTCGCGCTCCCGTCCGGCGAGCTGGTGCAGGTGGGTGGACGCAAGGCCGGCGAGGCAACCGGCTATGACTTGACCGGACTGCTGGTTGGCTCCGAGGGAACCATGGGCGTGGTCACCAAGATCTGGGTCAGGCTGACTCCACTGCCGCCCGTCAGCAAGACGCTGCTTGCCGTTTATCCGGACGTGGCCACCGCCAGCAACGCCGTTTCCGCCGTGGTCGGTGGTGGCATCCTGCCGGCCGCCATCGAGATGATGGACAACCTGTCGATCCAGGCCGTCGAGGCGGCTTCGCACGCCGGCTATCCGCTGGATGCAGGCGCCGTCCTGTTGCTGGAAGTCGACAGCATCCCGGATGTGGCGGACGAACTGGTCGAACGCATGGAGGCGATCTGCCGTAAGCAGGGAGCCACGGAAGTGCGGGTGGCCAAGAATGAGGCCGAGCGCCAGGCGTTGTGGAAGGGACGGAAAGGCGCGTTCTCCGCCATGGGGCGTCTATCGCCGGACTTCTATGTCATGGATGGCGTCGTGCCGCGCACGAAGTTGCCCGAAACCATGGAAGCCATCGCCCGCATTTCCGAGCGGACGGGCTTCAAGATCTGCAATGTCTTTCATGCCGGCGATGGCAACCTGCATCCGCTCGTGCTGTTTGACGCGTTCAAGCCCGGAGAGTATGAGAGCGTGCTTCGGATCGGTGATGAGATCCTGAAGTTATGTGCCGACGCCGGCGGTTCGGTGACGGGTGAGCATGGCATCGGCCTGGAAAAGCGCGAGAACATTCGCTACATCTTTTCCGATGACGACCTGGAAGTCATGGATCGGGTCCGGCGGGTCTTCGATCCGGGGGCATTGATGAATCCGGGGAAGTTGTTTCCGGCCCGCGGGCTCGAGCCATCGCCGCAGCGCTATCCACCGGGATTTCCGCGAAGACAGCCCGCCAGGGTCGGCGCAAGCGAGGATGCATGGGTGTAAAGGCCAAAACCCAGACCATCCCCGGTCACCAGATCAGTGTCGAAGACCAGCATCGTCTCGAGGTCGATGGCCTGCTTCCCAGCAAGATCATGCAGCCGGAGGACGCCGACGATGCGGCGCGCGGACTGCGGCTGTGCGATCTGGCACCGGCCGCTGTCGTGGTCTGGGGCGGTGGCACACAGATGCGCCTTGGGTCGGCGCCTCGACGCTACGACGTGGCCTTTTCAACTGACCGGATGAGCCGGCTGCTCGAGTACGAACCTGCCGACCTCACCTGTCGCGTCGAATCCGGCATGCGCCTGGCTGAGCTGCAGGCGCAGCTCGCGGCGCAGGGACAGCGACTGCCGCTCGACCCGCCGCATCCGGAGCGGGCAACCGTCGGCGGAATGGTGGCGGCCAACACCAGCGGCCTCAACCGGGCGCGCTACGGCACGGTGCGCGACTGGGTGATTGGCATCGCGGTGGCGTACCCATCGGGCAAGGTGGCGCGCGCCGGCGGCAAGGTGGTGAAGAATGTCGCGGGCTACGATTTGATGAAACTGCACATCGGTGCGCTCGGCACCCTGGGCGTCGTTGCCGAAGTGAATCTCAAAGTGCAAGCGAGACCGGAGGCGTCCGCCACGATGCTGGGGCATTTCGAGGCGCCGCAGCCCGCCGTCGAGGCCGGCCTTCGCTTGGCGCGTCAGTACCTGGCGCCGGCATCGGCGATCGTGGTCGACCGCAATGCGCTGTGGGCCTGTGGCTTCACCGCGGACTGGCGCTGGACGCTCGCGCTCAAGCTCGAAGGGTACCTGCGCGAAGTCGATGCCGCGAAGGACGTCGCCGCCAAGGCGATCCGAGAGGCCGGCGGTCGCACGGAAGGCCAGGACATTCCGGTCGGATTCTGGGAAGCCGCTCGCGATTGGTCCGGCTCGAGTGACGAGAGCGTCCTGCTCCGTGCCATCGTCCCCCTCAACGGGGTGGCCGGGATCATGGCCGCCCTTCCTGCGGAAGGGCATGTCCTGGCTCAGCCGGCCGCTGGCATCATCGAGGTTCGGGTCCCGCCCGCCAGCGTGGCTGCGGCGATCGGCCGCCTGCGAACGGCCGCCGGTAACGACGGCCAGGTGATCGTCGCGTCGGCTCCGGCGTCTGTGAAGCAAACGCTCGACGTTTGGGGAGCGCCTCCGCCGGGCTTCCCGATCATGCGCGCCCTCAAGCAGGCACTTGATCCCAACGGCATCCTGAACCCGGGACGGGTTGTGGGAGGCATCTAGCGTGGGCAACGGGATGGTCTTGTCACGTTTGAACGAGGAACAGGCCGTCAGGCCAGCCACCCTCGACTTCAAGCGGCAGCTGGCAGAGCACGGCGTTCCGACGCCGGCGGCGGGCATCGACATGGACCTGGTTCGCGACTGCATCCATTGCGGGCTGTGCCTGCCGAAATGCCCGACCTTTCGGGCGCTGCACCATGAAGGCGATAACCCACGGGGCCGGATGTGGCAGATCAAGGAGGCGAGTCTCGGCCTGGTCGCCTTCGATGACCCACGCTTCCAGGCACACATTTATCAGTGC
>CAZRMD010000080.1:0-12442 GCA_964601135.1 uncultured Actinomycetes bacterium
GGCTCTATGAGAAGTTCGGCTTCAAGGTGATCGGCCGGCGCCGCGGCTATTACACCGACAACAACGAGGACGCGATCGTCATGTGGTCGGACTCGATCCAGGCGCCGAGTTTCAAGAAGCGCTTCCGCGAGATCCTGCAGAGCCTCGAGGTCGAGGGACTCGACACCAGCGCTCCACTGTAACGACAAGCAACCGTCGACTGCTGGCAATCGAGACCTCCTGCGATGAAACCGCGGCGGCCGTGGTCGCCGACGGTCCGCGCGCCCTCTCGAACGTGATCCGATCGCAGGACGCCCTCCATGCGCCGTATGGCGGGGTCGTGCCGGAGCTGGCGGCCCGCGCCCACCTGCAGACGTTGGTGCCGGTCGTCGAGCGTGCGCTCGAGACGGCATCGACGCGCTGGGAGCAGATCGACGGCGTCGCCGTCACGAAAGGACCCGGGTTGATCGGCTGCCTCCTGGTCGGCGTCAATGTCGGCCAGGCGATCGCCTGGGCTCGCGAGCTTCCGGTGGTTGGGGTCAGCCACCTCGCCGCCCACATCTTTGCCGGTCAGCTCGAGGAGCCGGGCCTGCGGCCGCCCGTGCTCGGACTCGTTGTCTCCGGAGGTCACAGCGATCTGATCCGCTGGCACGAAGACGGCAGCATTCAGGTGATCGGTCGCACCCGTGATGACGCCGCAGGGGAGGCCTTCGACAAGGGCGCGCGCATCCTTGGCCTGCCCTTTCCCGGTGGCCCGGCGATCGATCGGCTTGCTTCCCAGGGAAATCCCCGAGCCGTCGCCTTTCCCCGGCCCCGGGCACCAGGCCTGGACTTTAGTTTCAGCGGCGTCAAAACGGCGTTGCTGTACGCGGTGCGAAAACGAGGCGAGCTCAGCGAGCAGGAACGGGCCGACCTCGCAGCGAGCTATCAAGAAGCGATCGTCGATGCGCTCCTGCAGCGGGTCGAGGCGGCCCAGGCTGAGCAGCCTGCGCCGACGATCGTGCTCGGCGGCGGCGTGGCGCGGAACCGCCGGCTCAGAGCAGCGGCCCAGCAGCGTCTCGGGTCACTGGCCCACGTCGTGATTCCGGCACCCGAGCTCTGTACCGACAATGCGGCGATGATCGGCGCCGCCGGGCTGATCGAATGGGATCGGCGAGGCCCGGATCCGGCGCCGTTCGACGCGGATCCGAGCCTCGGGTTTAGCTAGTCCTTCGCCTCGACCGCTTCGCCCCGCGGGGTGACATCGAGGACGGCATCCGTATATATGGCGTGGCCCGCGGCCGACGGGTGAATGTCGCAAATGGGACCAGGCCCAACCACGACCTGGAGGCCGGCCAGACATGGGACACCCGACGGCGCCGACGCCTCCTTGAATTCGCCGAAGATCCTCGCCGCTCGCGCATGAAACTGAGCTGCGACGGCTGCCTCTGTCGCGTCGAGTGACTTTGCGATCCCGGAGAGGTTCGCATCGTTGTAGTTGAAGGCAAAGTAGGACACTTCGACGATCGTGTGCCGATAGTGGGCGTCGTTGCGAATCTTTGAGTAGATGGTCGTTAGATGTTGGGTCATGCCTTCCTCTACGGTGGGGAGCCCAGCCACAATGCACGGGATAGAATTGGCGCAGCTTTGCTGCAGTAACAGGAAGTCGTTGCCGCCGATCTGCAGGGTCACCAGCCGGGTGTCAGGGTGAGACCGAAGGAAGCTGACGGCAAAATCAAGCTGGGTGCCACTGTAAGCCGTATGCAGGGGCAACCTGGCCCGCCAGGCCTTGCAGCCGTTGTCAACTGCACCCAGCGAGATCATGCTGCCACTCGTCTCGCCAGGACATGCGGCGTTGGTGAGGTTCATGTGCAATAACGTGGCCACGGCGTCCGTATAGCCAGGAAAGTTGGCGGGGTTGCCCGCCAGGCCTTCGTGGAAGACGATCGGGTTGAAAGCGAACGCGTACGAGTCGCCCAGCGCGAGGTAGTCTCCGCGGTCTTCATGTCCCGCAGCCGATGCCGGGACAGCGGCAAGCGCAAAGGCGGCCACCAGACCGAGAACGAGTACCCGAAGGCCCCTCTTCATCCGATTCCTCCCTCCTCCGATGGAAATATGGTCTGAGCGTATGCCTGAACGCCCCGGCTGGCAAGGCCGTTACGGCCGGTTGAAAGCCATCAATCCATCGGGTATCATTAGCACTCGGACTGCCTGAGTGCTAAACAATCAGCAAGGAGGACTTTATGAAGCTACGCCCACTAGGAGATCGGGTCGTCATCAAGCCTGTCGAGCGGGAGGAGCGGACCAAGAGCGGCATCGTCCTGCCCGACACGGCCAAGGAGAAGCCCCAGGAAGGCCTGGTCGAGGCCGTCGGGAACGGCCGCTATATCGAGGCCACCGGCAAGCGCGAGCCCCTGGACGTCAAGGTCGGTGACCGGGTCGTCTACGCCAAGTACGCCGGCAGCGAGATCAAACTCGACGAGACCGAGTACCTGATCCTGTCCGAGAAGGACATCCTGGCTGTCGTGGGGAACGGCAAGGTCTAAGACCCGTCCGAGTCCAAATGAGCCAGCTTCGGCTGGCTTTTTTGCTTCTTAGACCTTCGCTTTTGGGATCATCGGGAGAGACAGCATCGCCTCCCGCAACGCCGCATATTGTTTGGACTCATCCCAATCATTGACCGGATTGTTCCAGCGAATGCGACCCAGGTAGTCGATCAGGAAGAGCCATCGCCGCGCAGCGCCACGCTCCTCATTGAGAATCCCGTACGAGCGCGTCACCGACTTATCCCAATCGGCGAGCAACGGGAATGGGACATCGCCGAGCGCCTTGGCGAAGGCCTTGTGCGACCAGATGTGGTCCACACTGATTCCGAGGATCTGGACCCCGTCCTTCTCGAACTGCTGGTGATCTTCTCGCAAGGAGGAGAGCATCTTGCTTCACGTTGGGCTGAAGTCGAAGACGTGGAAGGCAAGCAGGACGTGCTGCTTCCCGCGAAACGAGGACAACGTGACCGGAAGGCCCTCGGGCGTTCCGGGCAGCGTGAAGTCGGGAGCTTCGTCGCCGATTTTCGGCATCCTGGCAGCGGCAGTCGACATCGACCTATTGTAAGGCGGTGATTTTTCGCGACCGGCTGGATGCCGGGGAGCGTCTGGCCGCCGCGTTGCATCGCTATCGCGACGCGCCCGATGGCATTGTCCTTGGCATCCCGCGTGGCGGTGTCGTGGTCGCTCGCGCCATCGCCAGCGAGCTCAGCCTTCCGCTCGGGATCTGTCCGGTCCGAAAGCTCGGCGCTCCCGGAAATCCCGAGCTGGCGATCGGCGCGGTCGATGACACGGACGTGATGGTCTTCGACCGAAAACTGACTCGACACCTGGGCATCGACGAGAACGAGCTCGGCGAGGCTGCGGATCGTCAGCGTGAAGATCTTCGTGCATGGCTTGGCCGCATGGGCGCCATGGCCGTGCCGCCGCTTGCGGCGCGAACGGTAATCCTGACGGATGACGGCGTGGCCACCGGCTACACTGCGCAGGCAGGCGTCCAGAGCCTGCGCCGCCGGGGCGCGAAAAAGGTGGTCCTCGCCGTGCCCGTCGCGCCCCCCGATACGGCGGAATGGCTCGCCCCGCAGGTCGAGGATTTCCTCTGCCTGGCCACCCCGGAGCCGTTCTACGCCGTTGGCAACTTCTTCGAAGAATGGCCACAGGTCACCGACGACGAGGTTCGATCGCTGCTGCTGGCCGGTAACACGTTGTAGAAGGCTGCATCACACGGCAAGGTCGGCGTCCCCTTGCCGGTTACAACGGTGTGAAGCTCTTCGCGAAGGGCAAGGGGCCGGGTGAGCCGGGGGCCCAGGCTGTCGCATTCCGGCCGATCGATCGGATGGGTCTCCTCGGGCTCCTTGATCAGGTCGTGAACGCCGGGCAGGCCGGCGTGCTGGAACTCCGAGAGCCGCGCGGCAACTGGATTTATGCCTTCCAGGGCGGCGCCCTAACGCACGCGAGTGGCGGCCGAGTTCGGGGCGCCCGCCAGGCATTTGACCTGCTGTGGGAATTCCAGGCCGGCGAGTTCACGTTCACGCCAGGCGTCAACCCAGGCCTGGCTGGCAACCTCTATATCGACAAGGGCAGGCTGCTCGACCTCTTACGTCGTAGCCAGGCGGTTCTGCAGGGTCCATCGGCGCCCTATATCCCGCCAGGGCAGCAGCGACCGATCGCCCCCGTCCCGCGGCCGTATTCGCCGCCGTCCCCGGCTCAGATGCCTCCACCATGGCAGCCGGGCCAGCAGGCCCAGCCTGGATGGGCGCCGACAGCGCAGCCGCCGATGCCTCAAGCGCCGGCCTGGGGCCAGGGCTATCCACAGCAGCCTGGGTATCCGGCTCCAGCCCAGCAAGGGCAGCCCTTCCCGGCGCAAAGCTATCCACCTTCCAGGGGCCGGATCCAGCCGCCGGCACCGGCAATGCCGCCGCAGGCCCCGGCCTATCCAGGATTCCAGCAGCAACCCCAGATGGCGCCGCCACAACCAGCGCCTCCGCAGGCCATGCCACAGCGGCCAGTGCCCCAGGCTCCGCCGATGATGCCCCAGCCGGCCCAGCCGCCCTATGCGCCGCAGCCGCCATATGGGCCGCAACCGCCTCAACCTCCATTCGCGGCACAGCCACCGATGGCGCCCCCGGCACCCGTCCGCCCCGTGGCGCCGCCCAGCTTCTCGGTTCCGCCAATGGCGATTCCGAGGAAGCAGGTCCCTGCCTACCAGCCGCCCGCCCCACAGGCGGCGCCGGTACCCGAACCTCCCAAGCCGGCGCAGAAAGACGACCTCGCCGCGCTGCGAGCCAGCCTTGTTTCCCAGGCGCCTCAGGTCCGGCCTGCTCCCAGTGGCCCGGCCTGGAACGTTCGCACCGCTGACGGCGCGGTAGCACCGCCAACCGCGCCCACGGTGAAGGGCAAAGGCAAGGGGAAAGCAAAAGGCAAAGACAAGAGCGGGGCCAAGAAAGCGGACTCGAAGCTCGTGGCGGGTATCAAGGTCCAGCTGATCAAGTTCTTGCTCTGGGCCTGCGAGCGCCGCTATTCCCCGGATGACCACTGGACACTCAAAGATGCCTTCGAGGTCTCGACCATGGAGCTGCGCGATCAGTTCATCGGCGCCTTCTCACAAACGCTGCAGTCGAGCAAGAAGACCAAGGGCGTAGAAGACGACGACGTGGACGACATGACCGCCGGTCGGATGCGCGGCCGCGGCCGCCGACACTAGTTACACAGAGACTAAAACGCGCCGATGCGCCGTCCAGCCGGGCCATCGCGCACTCGCGCTTAAGAAACGTGCGCTCGTCCGCGCGTACAGCCCGGCATTCGGCGCGGGCGCTAATTCGGCCGAAAGGCCGGCGGCCTGAAGGCCGCTAGCACGTTTCTGAGCTAACTGTGGCCGGGTAGACTTGCGTTTGATTTTGGCTACCACTCCGGCCGCGGCTGAGCGCGGCGTCGATCTTTTAGCCGGCCTGAATCCGCCTCAGCGCGCCGCCGTGACCGCCGCCGACGGCCCATTGCTGATCTTCGCCGGGGCGGGCAGCGGCAAGACTCGGGTGCTGACCCATCGGATCGCCTGGTTGATCCAGCAGGGTCGGGCCGAGCCTGGAGAGATCCTGGCGGTGACCTTCACGAACAGGGCCGCCCGCGAGATGCGCGGCCGCGTCGAACAGCTTCTCAACCTCACCGCGGGCGGGATCTGGATGGGCACGTTCCACGCCATCGCCGTACGCATGCTGCGCCGCGACGGAAGCGCCGACGGGATCGACCGTCACTTCGTGATCTACGACGAGGCAGACCGCCTGTCGGTCGTCAAGCGCGTCATGAACGAGATGCGGCTGGATGAAAAGCGCTATCCGCCCGGGGGCATGGTGGCCCTGATGTCGCGCGCCAAGGATGAGGTCATGTCGGTCGAGGAGCAGGCCAGGGCGGCTGGCACCCACAATGAAGAGCTCGCTGCGCAGATCCGGGTCCGCTACGACGCATTCCTGCAGCAGAACAATGCGCTGGACTTCGATGATCTCTTGATGCGCGCGGTGTGGCTCTTCGATCGACATCCGGAAGTTTTGGAGAAGTATCAGAAGCGATTCAAGTACGTCATGGTCGACGAGTACCAGGACACGAACCGCGCCCAGTACCTGTTGGTGCGCCAGCTCGCCGGCAAATATCGCAACCTCTGCGTCGTGGGCGACGACGATCAGTCGATCTACAAATTTCGCGGAGCCGACGTCCGCAACATCCTGTCGTTCGAGCACGACTATCCCGATGCGCAGATCGTCAAGCTGGAGCAGAACTATCGATCGACGCAAATGATCCTCGACGCGGCCTACCACGTCATCAAGGCCAACCCCAAGCGCGCGGACAAGCGGCTCTGGACCGAGCGCCCTGGCGGCCCCAGGCTCGTCGTGGCGCAGACCTATGACGAGGAGGAGGAGGCGCAGGCGGTCGCTCGCGAGGCGCTGCGGCTGGTCGCGGAGGGTGATTATCGGCTGGCCGACATTGCCGTGCTGTACCGCACCAACGCGCAATCGCGGGCGCTGGAAGAAGTACTGCTCCGCCGGGGCGTCCCGTACCGGCTGATCGGCGGCCTACGGTTCTACGAGCGGCGCGAGGTCAAGGACGTGCTGGCCTATCTGCGGCTGGTCGCGAACCCGCAGGACACGCTCAGCTTCTCGCGGGTCATCAACGTTCCGAGGCGGAAGCTCGGCGAAAAATCGTTGGCGCAGCTCGGCTACTGGGCGGATGGCCACGGCATGTCGGCCTGGGATGCGCTCACCCGGCTGGATGAGATGAGCGAGCTGACCCCAGCGGCCCGCAGCGCGCTGGCCGAGTTTCGCGATCTCGTCAACGAGGTGCGCACGGCATCACTCGACCGTCCGCTGGTGGAAATCATCGACCTGCTCTTGATGCGGACCGCCTACGAGCGTTATGTCAAAGAGTCTGGCTCTGATGGCGACGAGCGCTGGGGCAACATCCTCGAACTGCGCGGCCTCGCCTCCGAATACGACGGTCTGGCCCCGGGAGAAGGGCTGCAGGCCTTCCTGGAAGAGGTCGCGTTGATGAGCGACGTCGACACGATGGACGATCGAGCTCAGGGTCTGACCTTGATCACCCTCCACATGGTGAAGGGATTGGAGTTCCCGGTCGTGTTCATGCTCGGCATGGAGGAGGGATTGTTTCCCCACAGCCGCAGCCTGGATTCGCCGGATGATCTGGAGGAAGAGCGCCGGCTCGCCTACGTCGGCATGACCCGGGCCAAAGACCGGCTCTATCTCTTTCACGCGTTTCGCCGCCACCTGTGGGGAAACGCCAACCTCAACGTGCCGTCGCGCTTTTTGAAGGACATCCCGCCGGAACTCGTCGATGGCCCGGCCGGGATCCCGTCTGGCGTTGCCGAGCCAGGGATGGCCCCGGCCCGCGTCGTCGAGGCGATGCGTCCGGCGGCGCCGCTGGACCTGAAGCAGCGCTATCACCCGGGCGACAATGTCGAACATCGCGCCTGGGGTCGGGGTCGGGTGCTGAAGAGCACGATGACCCGCACGGACGAGGAGCTGATCGTCAAGTTCGACAAGGTCGGGGTGAAGATCCTCGCCGTCAGCCTGGCGCCGATCGTCAAGTTGTGAGGGCGGCCGTCCGAGGGATCGAGGAAGCACAGGCACGCATCCTCGAGCTGCGCAGGCGCATCGACGACGCCAACCGCCAGTACTACGTCCTCGACCAGCCGGAGATCACCGACGCCGAGTACGACGCGATGTTCCGCGAGCTGGTCGAACTCGAGACGCAATATCCGGAGCTGGTCACGCCCGACTCGCCCACGCAACGGGTCGGTGGCCCACCCTCGGACGCCTTCGCGAAGGTCACGCATCGGACTCCCATGCTCAGCCTGGCCAATGCCTTTGAGCGCGATGAAGTGCATGAGTTCGACCGGCGGGTTCATCGTGGACTCGGCGATGTCCGGGTGGAGTACGTCACTGAGCTGAAGATCGATGGCCTGGCGATGAGCCTGCTCTACGAGAACGGCGCCTACAAGACCGGCGCCACGCGTGGGGATGGCTACGTCGGCGAGGACGTCACGCCAAACGTCAAGACGATTCCCAGCGTTCCCCTGTCGGTGACCATTCCTCCGGAGTTTCCACGGACCTTCGAGGTGCGCGGCGAGGTCTACATGCCCAAGCGCAGCTTTCAGCGCCTGAATGCGGAACTCGCGAAAGAAGGCAAGCCGCTGTTCGCGAATCCACGCAATGCCGCCGCCGGAGCCGTCCGCCAGCTGGACCCGCGGGTGACCGCACGTCGCCGTCTCGACACCTTTATTTATGCGCTCGATCCAGCCGGTGGCACCAGGAGCCAGGAGCAAATCCTCGAACGGCTCGCTCAGATGGGCTTTCGCGTCAACGAAAATCGGCGAAGGCATCCGGATATCGATGCGGTCATCGGCTTCCTCGATGAGTGGCAGGACAAGCGACATGGGCTCGACTACGAGATCGACGGGATCGTGATCAAGGTCAACGACCTGGGCCAGCAGGCAGAGCTTGGCTTTGTCTCACGGAGCCCGCGCTGGGCGCTGGCATTCAAGTTCCCACCCGAGCAAGCGGAGACGGTCGTCGAGGAGATCAAGGTCTACGTCGGGCGAACTGGGGCGGTCACGCCGGTTGCCTGGCTCACCCCGGTGCAGATCGGCGGCGTGACCGTCGGCCGGGCGACCCTGCACAACGAGGATGAAGTCGCGCGCAAAGACGTACGGCCGCAGGACCACGTGATCATCCAGCGCGCCGGCGACGTCATTCCGGACGTCGTGCGCGTCTTGATCGACAAGCGGCCGTCCTCGAGCCGTCCGTGGCACATGCCAAAAGCCTGCCCCGAGTGCGGAACGGACCTCGTCCGTGAGCCAGGCGAAGCCGTCACGCGCTGCATCAACCCGGCCTGCCCGGCACAGGTGCTGGAGCACCTGCGGCATTTCGTCGCGGCCTTTGATATCGAAGGCTTTGGCTACGCCACCCTGAATCAGCTGATCGAACGAAAGATGGTCCGCGACCCGTCGGATCTTTTCCATCTCACGAAAGAGCAGCTGTTGACGCTCGAGGGATTTGCCGACAAGTCGGCACAGAATCTGCTCGATCGCCTTCAGGCCGGCAAGACGACGACGCTGATGCGTTTTCTCGTCGCGCTCGGCATTCCGCACGTCGGCTGGACGATGGCAACGATCCTCGCCGAACATTTCGAGTCGTTGGCTCGGGTTCGAGACGCGAGTGTTGACGAGCTGCGCAGCGCGGGCGGCGTGGGTCCGATCGTCGCCGAAGACGTCCACGAGTATTTCGCGCGACCCCAATCGCGGGAGCTGATCGAGCGGTTGCTTGCGGCCGGCGTGACCATCACCGTGCCCGAGCGCCACGAAGGGCCGCTGACCGGCAAGACCTTCGTTCTCACCGGGTCTCTATCGTCGCTGACGCGTGGCCAGGCGGAAGACCGAATCAAGGCGCTGGGCGGCTCCATCGGGTCGAGCGTCTCGAAGAAGACCGACTACCTGGTCGTCGGCGCCGATCCCGGTTCGAAGCTCGAGAAGGCGCAGAAGCTGAAGGTGCCGATCCTCGACGAAGCCGCCTTTCTGAAGTTGATTCGGCAGTAGCACCCACCCCTTTGTAGGGAGTGCGGAGGAGGGCCTTGTGAGGCCTACCGCCGCCCAGATAACGCGGAGTGACCGTTATCAGAACCTGTAACGAATCGGCGACACGTCCTTAACTTCTCTTTCCCGGCCGGGCACGCATATTGCGGTCGTGTTCATTTCATCGCTGCCCGCCTTGCCAGACAGGCGCTTGAGGACGGGTCTTCGCCGGATCGGCCGCCGCGGACTGTCGGTGGCGTCGGCCCTGACCATGCTCGTGCTGGTCGGCGGGCTTGGCGCGGTCCTGCCGAGCGGGAACTTCCCGCTGAGCTGGTTTGTGCCGGCGGTCGACAGCACGATGGTCGTGACGCTGGCGGTGGTTCTCGTCCTGGCCTCGATTGATGTCGCCCTGCGCCGTCACAGCCGGCTGCTCACCGTGGGTGTCGCCAGCCTGGCGCTTGCGCTGGTTCGGGCAAGCCACATGCTGGCCTTCCCCGGCGTCGTCCCGAGCGGCTTGCCGCTGGTCTCGACGCAGACGCCGGTGTACCTGCATCACCTCGGGCACATCGCAACACCTGGTCTCCTGCTCTGGATCTTGCTCCAGCCGACGGGTCCATTGGCCCATCCACGTCGGACCCTGCTTCGTGTTCTCGCCCTGACCGTCGGCGTGACGACGCTCATGATCGCGGCGGTTGGGGTACTTGCCGCGCTGATGCCGCCGCTGATTGGCGGCGGCCGGTTCACGGAGCTGAACACGGTCCTGCAAGCGGGACCCATCCTCCTGGTCGGCTTCGCCGCACTCGTCTACCGCAAGGGGCGCTATCCCGAGCGCCGTATCGAGACAGCCGTTATCACCGCGCTGGTGCTGGTGAGCATCGAGGCCCTTCCCTTCATGGCGATGCAGATCCGCTACGACGGCTACTGGTATCTCGGCCACGCCCTGATGGTCTTGCCCTGCGTCGCGCTACTGGCCGGCACACTCGGTCTCTTTGCGGAGGCGCGTCGTGAAGCGGAGGTTCAATTGCGGGTGATGGAGCGCTTCAAGGAGTCGCAGCAGCGGTTGCAAGTCATCATCGACACCTCGCCTAGCGCCGTCATCACCGCCGATGAGCGCGGGTTGATTGCTGGCTGGAACCGCAAAGCCGAAGCGATGTTCGGTTGGTCGCATGACGAGGCGGTGGGACGGACGCTGACTGGAACGATCATCCCGCGCAGGTATTGGGATTCTCACCTGCACGGCCTGAATCGCTACGTCACCACAGGGGAGAGTCGGCTCGTCGGAAGGACGGTCGAGTTGACCGCCCTCCATCGGGATGGGCACGAGTTTCCGGTGGAGGTTTCGATCTCAGCGGCCAACCGATCCGGGTCGCGCATGTCGTTCGTGGCCTTCATCAATGACATCAGTCAGCGCAAGATGACCGAGCGGCTGCGCAATGTCCAGTTCGTCGTGACGCGTCCGCTGGCGACCGCGACCAGCTGGACCGAAGCCGCGCCCCAGGTGCTGCAGGGAATCTGCGAGGCGCTGGGCTGGGCGGTGGGCGAGTTCTGGGCTGTTGACAGGGATGCAGGCGTCCTCCGATGGGAATCCGGCTGGCATCGTCCGCTGAAGCATCTCGCCACCTTTGAGGCGGCGAGTCGCGAGCTCACGTTCGCCAAAGGTATCGGCCTTCTCGGCCGCGTTTGGGCCACCGGCCGGCCCGGATCCCTGGAAGATGTCGCTGGCGAAGACTCGCCACGCGCGGTGCTCGCCGCCAAGGCGGCGTTGCATGGCAAGTTCGCCTTCGCCGTCACGAACGGCCGCAAGGTCACGGGGGTCATCGCGCTCTTCAGCCCCGAGCGCCGGTCGGTAGACCGCGCCACCCTGCGGGTCATGGCCGACATCGGCAGCCAGATCGGTCAATTCATCGAGCGCCGCCGGGCTGAGGAGGAACTGCGTCAGAGTGGCGAACGCATCCGCGCGATCCTGGACAACGTGGCCGACGGCATCATCACCGTCGACGAGCGCCTCATCATCCGCTCATACAACCCGGCGGCGGAGCGGCTGTTCGGATACGTCGCCGATGAGGTCATCGGCAAGGAATTTCTGCGACTGATTGCTGAGGAGCACCGGGCGGAAATCAAGCCCCAGCTTCGCGCCTACCTGCGCCCAAACAAACGCGAGGTGGAGGTGGGCAGTCACGAGACCTCGGGCGTTCGGAAAGACGGCACGACCTTCCCGCTGGAGTTCAACGTCGGCCGCCTCGGCCTGCAGCGACTGGTCATCGGAAGCCTTCGCGATGTTTCTGAGCGCAAGGCGGAGACGGAGGCACTGCAATACCGGGCGCTGCACGATCCGCTGACCGGGCTGCCGAATCGGACCTTCCTGCGCGAACGCCTCGAGGAGACCATCCGGGCCGGTGAGCGCGAGATGAAACCCTGCACGGTGCTTTTGCTCGATCTCGACGGGTTCAAGAGCGTCAACGACAGCCTCGGGCACCCGGCGGGCGACCGGGTGCTGCAACAGGTCGGCCAGCGGGTTCGTAGTGTTCTGCGCAAGGCCGATACGGTCGCGCGCTATGGCGGCGACGAGTTTGCCATCGTGCCCTGGGGTGCGACCGATGTGTCCCGCGCGGTGCTCATCGCCGAGAAGATCCTCCATGCGATGGACAAGCGTTTTGCCATTGACGACCAGCCGGTCACGATCACCGCCAGCATCGGGATCGCGGTCTTCCCGGAGCACGCCGAGGACGCCGAGGCGCTCATGCGCCGTGCCGATGTTGCGATGTACGCGGCCAAGCGGGCGCGCAGCGGCTTCAGCGTCTACTCCGCCGACCGGCCTGGCCGTGATCCGCCTGCGGCTCGTGCCCCACCAGCCGGGCCGCCTGAC
>CAZRMD010000081.1:0-12238 GCA_964601135.1 uncultured Actinomycetes bacterium
GACGACGCCCTCATCCGCCGCGCTCAGGATCTCGACCCGGGAGCCCTGGCCGAACTCTATGACAGGCATTTCGATGGGATTTACCGATATCTGTACACGCGTGTCCGGCACGAGGCCGATGCCGAAGACCTCACCGAGCAGGTCTTTCTGAAGATGGTCGATGCCATCCCGCGCTACCGGCCACGCGGCGTGGCCTTTTCCTCCTGGCTTTACCGGATCGCCCACAACCTGCTGGTTGACCGCTACCGGCGGGCCGGCCGAGATGCCATCGAGCTCTCGTCTCAGCTGCCCGACAACCGGCCGCATACCGATCCGGCGGTCATGGCCCAGAACTCCGAAGATCGCCGGCGGCTGCTGGAGGCGATGCAGCGCTTGACGCCCGAGCAGCAGCAGATCATCACCTTGCGCTTCATCGACAATCTCGACGTCGAGGAGGTCGCCCGGCTGACGCACCGTCGCCCGGGCGCGATCCACTCGATGCAGCATCGGGCGCTCGCCAGCCTGTACCGCTTTCTGGCCGAGCACGATGAGGTGGAGGCCCGCCGTGCGTGATTTGAGCCGGCCGCTGGCCGATTGCCTCAAGGCCATTGAGGAAAAGCGCAATTTGCAAGAGATCCTGCGGCGCTATCCGGCCGACCGCGACGAGTTGATCGGGATGCTGCGGCTGTCTCTGGACCTGAACGGCTTTGGGGCGCCGGCAGCGGATCCCGCGTTTCGGCTTCGAGCGCGAAACCGGATGCTGGCGGTGGCGGCGCAGCGCCGGCAGGAACGCAACCGGGGTCCGTTCTCGATGGTTCGCCGGCCGGTCGTTCGGCTTGCGTTCGCGGGCGCGTTCGCCGTGGCGCTTGCGGTCGGCGGTCTGACTGCGGCGGCGGCTTCGGACCAGAGTCTGCCCGGTGATCCGCTCTATGGCGTCAAGCTCGGCATCGAGCGGGTACAGCTGGCCCTGACGTTCGAATCAGCCAGCCGTGCCCGGCTGCAGCTGCATTTCGCCGACGTCCGCCTCGACGAAGCGCAGCGGCTCTTTTCCCTCGGGCGCAATCAAGAAGCCGTCCGGCTCGTGAATCAATACGACGCGGCGGTCGCCCAGTTCAACCAGTCCGTCGCGGGCACGGCGCTGGATACCAGGGCTCTGACCGAACTGAGCCGTCTGGTCGAGGACCGCCAGCAGCAGCAGGACGCCAGGCTGAACGCACTGGCCGGCTCACTCAACGCGCAGGGTGATGCCGAGGAGGCCGCGATCGTCGCGCGCACCCAGGCCCATGTGGACCAGGCGTTCAAGGGCAGCAAGCGGGACTTGCAGGCACACCAATCCGAGAGCCCTGGTCCGCAGACATCGCACCCGGCCAAGCCGGCGAGCGGCGATCACTAGAGCTCGCTGACCGGCTTACCGCGCCGAGCCGCAAAGAAGTCTCGAAGCAACTGACCGGCCGGGTCCGACAGGAGACCCGAGCTGACCTCGACGCGATGGTTGTTCGCGGGGTGCCGCAGGACGTCGTAAACCGAATCGACCGCGCCTTTCTTTGGGTCGGGCGCGGCGTAGACCAGTCGCTCGATTCGCGCCAGCACCATCGCCCCGGCACACATCGGGCACGGTTCGAGGGTGACATAAAGGGTGACCCCCTCGAGCCGCCACGATTGGAGCTGGCGGGCGGCTTCCCTCAACACCAGCATCTCGGCATGCGCCATCGCATCAGGGGTGCTTTCGATCAGGTTGTGCGCCTCAGCCAGGACCGAACCAGCGCGAACCAGCACCGCGCCGACTGGTACCTCGCCGACGGCTGCCGCCTGCCGAGCCTGGGCCAGCGCGCGTTCCATGTAGTGGGCATCGTCGCGGCCGGCGCTCATTAAACTCGCATCCATGGCGGAACGAATCGTAGACGACGCGGACGCAGGGCTCTTTGGTCCGGAGTCGATGATCTGGCGGGTCAATCGCGAAGCGGCCGTGGCCCTCGCCGGCACCTGCGCCATCCTGATGCAGTTCGCCCATCCCAAGGTAGCGGCTGGGGTACGAGATCACAGCCGCTTTAAGGACGATCCCGCCGGCCGGCTACGCAGGACGTTCGACCTCACGCTGGCGTGGGTTTTCGGCAGCCGAGCCCAGGCCATCGAGGCGGCGCGAATCGTCAACCGCCGTCATGATGCCGTGCAGGGTCTCGGATATTCGGCAAAGGACCCAGCGCTGCTGATGTGGGTACAGGCGACCCTGGTCTATTCGGCGATCCGCGCCTACCGAGCCTTCGTTGGGCCGCTAACCGAGACCGAGGCGGATCAATACTTTCAGGACACGAAGGGAATCGGCGTCCTGCTCGGCGTGCCGAAAGAGATGTATCCGGCGACACTCGAACAGTTCCTGGCCTACATGCAGGAGATGATGGCTCGAGGCGAGGTCGCCGTCAGCGACGACGCGCGCCACCTGGCATCGGTCGTGCTCCAGCCGCGCTTTCCAGGTGTTCCCCGGTTCGCGTTTACGCCGCTCCGCACCATCACGGCCGGCCTCTTACCGGTGCGCCTCCGCGAACAATATGGCCTCGAGTGGGGGAAACCGCAGCGCGCCGTGTTCACGGTTTGCGAGAAGGTGCTGCCGCGCATCCTGAGGGTTACCCCGCCCGTCGTCCGCTTTCTACCGCCGGCCCGTCATGCGTACCGCCGGCTGCAGCTGCAGCCCGCCTGAGTGCTGGCGGAGGGGGCGAGATTCGAACTCGCGGTGGCGTTACCGCCACACGGCTTTTCGAGAGCCGCACCTTAAACCGCTCGGACACCCCTCCGGGGTCTGAATTGTAGCTAGACCGCCGAGGCTTTGCGGCGGGCGCGGTGCCGTGCCACCTTCGCCCGGTTGCCGCAGCTGCGCATGCTGCACCACTTCCGCTTGCCGGTGCGGGAGGTGTCCTTGAAGACCCAGCGGCACTGGGGGTTCTCGCAGACGCGTAGTCGCGACGTATCGCCCTGGATCAACTCTCGGGCGATCGACTCGGCAAGTCGCGCCATGGCACCGTCGACCGGATCGCCCTGGTGGCGATGGTCGAGCGAGACCCCGTCCCGCGCGGGCACCAGCTCGTAGATGTAGTGAGTCCGCAGCGCCCGGTTCATCTCCTCCAGGTCAGCGGCCTCCGGGGCGCGGTGAATCGAAGCCGCTTCGAGCACACCTCGCATCGCCTGCCGGACGCGCCGCAGCTTGGCCAGGATCTCGGCACCGGCCGCCGGCGATGCCCCGAAGGTCGCCAGCAAGTGGGCGCGTGCCTCACGGTGCAGGAGGTCGTGTTCGACCAGCCAGTCGAGGGCGGTCTCGGGCGAATCGAGGTGATCGTGTGGAACAGGCCAGAGGTCCAGCGTGTTAACGAAGTCGAGCCCGGTTTGGAGCTTGGCCAGATGGCCGGCAACGACGGGCATAAGCGGCGCCGAATCTGTTACCGACTCGTTCACGTGTAACCCCTTTATACCACTTGACGGGTTAATCCTAACCCGGTAAAATGCTGTTGTAACTAGTCTGAAGGCAAGAAACGGTTACAGCGAGGTGACAAGACCAATGCAGAACTACCAGTCGTTGTACACGTGGGCGATGGACCGGCAGGCTGAAGCTCATCAGCGCGCTGCCAACCACCGGCTCCTTCGCCAGTCGCGGCATTTCAACCTGCGGCTTCCCTGGCCGATTCGCCGCCGGCGCGACGACGTGTTCCCGTCGAGCCCTGACAAAGCAGCCGCCTAATGGCTGTTGTTCGCCGGCTCAGCGCGGCTGAGATGGCACAGAATCTCGGTCGCTCGGCCCGGGCGCGGGCGGGGACGCCGGCCGCGCGAATCTGGATCGCTCTCGGCACGGTCTACCTCCTCTGGGGGTCGACCTACCTCGGGATCAAGTTCGCGATCCAGACGATCCCACCCTTTCTGATGGGGTCGCTCCGCTTCCTGGTCGCGGGAGGCGTTCTCTACCTGCTTGCCATCAGAAGCGGTGACGCAGCGGGTGACCGCCTGGGCTGGCCCCAGTGGCGCGCGACGCTGTTCGTCGGGGCGGCGCTGCTGCTGGGAGGAAACGGTGGCGTCATCCTGGCGGAGCAGTACGTCCCGACGGGAGTCGTCGCGCTCCTGGTCGCCACCTCGCCGCTGTGGATGGCAGTCATCGATCGCGTGGTCTTCGGCCGGCGGCTGGAGCCGCTCGTCATCGTCGGGCTGGTTGTCGGCTTTGCCGGCGTCGCGTTTCTGATCGGCGCACCGGGCGCCGGGCGTATCACACTGATTGGGGCGGCGCTCGCCCTGTTCGCACCGATATCCTGGGCGGCCGGCTCCGTCTTCAGCCGGCACGTTCGTCTTCCCTCCCGGCCGCTGATTTCTTCAGCGATGGAAATGCTCTGGGCGGGCGGGTTGTTTGCCATCGGCAGTGTGCTGACGGGTGAGCTTGGACGCCTGCACGTCAATGGCATCTCGAAAACCTCGGTCGTGGCCCTCATCTATCTGATCGTCTTCGGCAGCCTGGTGGGCTTCAGCGCATACATCTGGTTGCTGCGCGCCGCACCGCTGTCGCTGGTCTCGACCTATGCATACGTCAACCCGGTGATCGCGGTCATCCTTGGTGCGATATTTCTCGGCGAAGCCATCAATCTTCGCGTGTTTGCCGCCGGCGGCATCATCCTGGCGTCCGTCGCGCTGATCGTCATCGCTCGCAACCGCGCTGCGCAATCACCAGCCCCAGCGAGGGCAGGAGGTTAGCCATGATCGAGATCGCCGTGCCGCTCGATGAGGCCGAGATGCGCAAACTCTCCGAGCTGGCTAAAGAAGCCGGCATGAGTGAGCGGGAACTGATCCGCCGGACCATCGAGGGGTTTTTAATGGCTCGTCGAGGTCCGCTGGTTCCGCGCTATGCACGGCGACTGGGACCCCTGGATTAGGAGATCTGCGCCGGCTCGACGAGCTGGACCTTCTCGGCGGTAAACGCGCGGTACATCCGCGCCACGTTCTCGAGGGTGTCGATGTCGCGGATGGTTTTGTCTCGCCGGATCTGCACGATCCGCGGAAACCGTAAGGCATAACCCGAGTTATGGCGGCCAGACTCGGTGATGGCGTCGAAAGCGACCTCCAGGATGATCTCCGGCTGAACCAGGCGAAAGCGCCCGTAGTCCTTGAGGGTGATGGACTTGAAGTACTCGGTCATCTGCGTGATCTCGGCATCGGTCAGCCCCGAATAAGCCTTGCCGATATTGACCAGCCGGTCGGACGACTCGTCGTAAACCGCGAAGGTGTAGTCGGAGAGCACGCCCTTGCGTTTGCCATGGCCCCACTCGACCCCGGTCACCACGACGTCGAGCGTGGCGAGCGCCTTCTTTAGCTTCAGCCAGCCCAACCCTCGCCGGCCCGGTGAGTAGCGGCTCTCCGGATCCTTCACCATCAGGCCCTCGTTGTTGCGCGCCCGAGCGGCATCGAAAATCCGATCGAGCTCCGCAGCATCGAGGGCTCGAATCAGGTAGGCGAGCATGAAAGGGGGAGGGAGGTTGAGCTCTTCGAGCAGACGCCGGCGCTCGCGCAGCGGTTCGGTCAAGAGGTTGCGGCCGTCGAGGTAGAGGATGTCGAAGGCGACGAACGTGACCGGGACTTCAGCCAGCAGCTGCGCGCTGACGACCTTTCGTCCCAGCCGGTGCTGAAGCTCGAAGAAGGGACGTACCACGCCGTCCTTGAAGGCGAGCAGCTCGCCGTCCAGGAGGACATCGTGCGGCAGCTGGCAGGCAGCGGCCACGACCTCAGGAAACGCGGCGGTGACATCGTTGAGGTCGCGCGAATAGAGAAGGACGCGATCGCGTTCCTTGTGCAGCTGGCCACGGATGCCGTCGTATTTGTCCTCGACCCAGGCTTCACCGCCGACCCGGCGCATGATCGCCTCGGCATCTTCCTCCGGCGACGCCAGCATGAATTGCAGTGGATGCATCAGCCGTAACTGCGCCGTTCGCAGCGCGCCCCGCCGCGCCAGCAGGGCCACTTCGCCGATGTCGCCGGTCAGCATCCCGGCCCACGAAACATCGGCATAGGGTGCGCTGAACGCCCTGGCGATGCCCTCCTCGACGAGGCCGCCACGCAAGCCGATACGAAGATCGCCGGTCAGGATCTTGCCGATGTATTTCGCCGCCCGCGGTGTCAGCCGGTCGAGCAGCGCGCGGAGCGCGTCTGCCTTCTTCTTCGCCGTGCGCTGCTCGTAGATCTGGACGAAGGTCGCGTGCACGTCCTTCAGGGACGTGGGCCGAGGGTGGGTGTGTTCTGCTAAGACCTCTTCGATGACATCGCCGACGTCGCTGTGTCGCATGTAGGATTCACCGAGCACCTCATCATCGACCTGCGCCAGCTCGCAGACGGCGCTGCGGATGACCGCGTAACCAAGATTGAGCTTCCGTTGGTCGCGGTCCGCGAAGGGGCGGGCAGTGAAATAGACGGCCGCCAGCGGCAACGTCTCATCGTCCAGCGTCGAGAAGTATTCGCCCAGCAGCCGCGTCTTTTCCAGCTTGCTGGCGGTGGCGCGAATGGCCTCAGCCGTGCGGGCCCATTCCTCCATGGGCGATAGCTTATGGGAGGGGGATTTTATCCCTGCTGGATCTGGTCCGCCGGCGGGGACGTGATCGTCTCGCCGGTGTTGTAGCGGTCGAAGGTCAGCGTGATGTTCTGGCCGCCACTCTGGGTTTCGACGTACTTGATGGGATAGCCGTCGCTCTCCCGGATGTAGGCATCGAAGTCGTTGCCGTCTTTGTCTTTTGCCGAGGCATGCCAGGCCTTACCCTGGGGCAGATTCTCTTCACCGATGTATTTCTGAGCGCTGACACCGGCGAAGGCCGAGGGATCGATGCCCGAGGCGCTCTTGGCCTCCGTCCATTTTGTCGCGCCCGGGCCCATTCCGTAGTTCGTGCCGTCAACGGAAATCTCCTCGATGGTCACCGTTTGTCCGCCCACGGCCGTCTGGAACTTGAATCGGCCGGCAAGCTTCGGTTTGTAGATCAAGGCCCCGTCACCGGCGATCGAGAGCGTGACTCCGTTTTCATCGAGTTTTCCGGTGACGTTGAAATGCGCGTCTTTCAAATTCGACTGCTGTGGCTTGGCCAGCACCTCCTTTGCACTGGGCGGAGCGGCGGGCGTCGGGATGCCGCAACCAATCAGCAGCGTGCCGGCCAGGACTGCCAGGACGAAGCGATGGGTGGTCGTTAGCCCTGCACGACCTCGGATGATGGCGGCGGCGAGATCGTCACGCCGCTGTTGTACTTGTCGAACGTCAACGTCAGCGCGTTCCCCTGTTGGGTCAGCGTGTACTTCACCGGGTAGCCGTCGCTTTCCCGAATCCAACCATCGAAGGGATTGCCGTCTTTGTCTTTCGCCGAGGCATGCCAGCTCTTGCCCTGCGAGAGGTTTTCTTCACCCACGTACTTCCAGTCCGATGCGCCGACGAAGCTGGTCGGCCCTAAAGGCGAGGTGCTCGGATGCGATGACCACTTGCCGTTGCCGGGTGTGCTGAAGGTGTACTCGTTGCCGTTGATCGAGATGTCCTCGAACGTGATCTGCTGGCCGGCCACGGCCGTTTGAAACTTGAAGCGTCCGGCGCCTGGCGACGTATAGACGAGGTTGCCGTCGCCGTTGACATTGACCGTTGCGCCCTGGTTCGTAAATTTGCCCGTCACCAGGAAGTGCGCGTCTTTGAGACCGGCGTGGTTGGGTTTGGCCAGGATGTCTTTCGGGCTCGGGGGACCGGCGGGCGTCCCGGGCCCGCAGGCAACGAGCACGGCGGATAGCGCGATCGCCAAACCCAGCCGTTTCATTGCTGGACATCCGAAGGCGGCGGAGCCGTGACCGTCTCGCCGGTGTTGAACCGGTCGAAGAGCGCCCTGAAGGTCGTGCCCTGGGAGGTGCTGCTGTACTTCAACGGATAACCGTCGCTCTCGCGGATCCAGGCTTCGAACGGGTTGCCGCTGTCGTCGATCGCCTTGACGTGCCACGCCTTGCCATCCTTCAACGTTTCCTCCCCGAGATAAACCGGATTTGTGCCCTTAAAAGAGCTGGGGTTCGATGTCGTACTCGGCTTCACAGTCCAGCGTGGGTTATCTGGCGAAAGATCGTACTCTTTGCCGCCCACGATGATCTCTTCGAATTTCAACGTCTGACCGGATACGGTCGTCTGCATCGTGAATTTCGACGCCTGCTCGGGCTTGATCACGATGACGCCGTCTCCCGTGGCATCAAAGGTCACGCCTCCGCTGGCCACGTGAGCGGTCAGGGTGAAGTGGGCATCCTTGACGTTCGCGTGCTCGGGCTTGGCCAGAATGTCTGCCGCTGTGGGGGGCTTCGGCGGCTGGACGCTGGCGTTTCCACAGGCCGCCAGGACGACGGCCGCCGCAGGGAGCGCCAGCCAGGCGCGTGCGTGCACGACGCCATGGTACGCAAATCATCTCCCCCGGCATTGAGGGGAGGCGGCTACGCTCCTTCTTTGACCTCGACGATCTCGTCGGGAACCAGGCCGTGGGCCTCGCGATGGACCGCGATCGCGGCGTCCTTGGTGGGCGCATCGACCAGGCAGTAGACGCGGCCATCCGGCTCATTGAACCAGTACTTCAGGTAGTTCACCCCGTGCTTCCCCTGGACTTCCAGGTCCCTCTGGTGAGCTCCTGCGACCGCCTCGGCAGTGAGCCCGTCAACCTTCTCGTGGGTATCCATGAACAGTGGCATGCGCTCCCTCCTTCCAATATCACGCTGCGTCGCAACGCGAAGCTAGCATCCCGCCTTATGCCTGTCAAGGACGAGACCGCTAGGCTCGTGAGGTGTGGAGGCGCGAGCAAGCCGTGGACGTGGACAGGCTTCGGTACCGCACCGAGGTTTACCTTTTCCGGCGGACGTAGATGGGGATCTTTTGGCGCTGGCTGCACCTGGTCGCGGCAGGCTTTTGGCTCGGCGGCCTGATCATGCTCGCGATCGTGACCATGAGCGCCCTCGCCATCGTCGACCGGCCAACCTTCAGGGAACTGATTCGCCGGGTCGGCCGGGCATTCCTGGTCGGATCGCTGATCGCGTGGGTGCTGCTCGCCCTGAGCGGGATTGCCATGGCGACGACCCGGCTGCGCTCAACGGGGGCGCTGCTGGACACGGCCTACGGCCGCACCCTCAGCCTCAAGTCGGTCCTCTTCGTCCTGGTCATCCTCGCGACCGTTGCCCACACGGTCGCAGGAGGGCGCTCGTCTCCCGCTGCCGTGCGAACATCGCGCGTTCTCTCGCCAGTCATCCTTCTCTTGACGCTGGCGATTTTCTATCTCGCGGCTCGGCTTCCCTCAGGCGGTTGATCGGTCGTCGCCGTCGGTCGATTCAGGGGACTCGAACGGGAACGAATCCGCGGGCAGGGTCGGTGGCGTGATGACCTCCTGGATACTGAAGATGGCCTCGATGACCTCGGCGGTTGGCGTTCCAGGTTGGAGGCGATCGATCACCCGCTGATCCAGATCGGGTCGGCCGTCCAACTGATGGCGAAGACCCGTGAGCACCGGCTCATAACTCTCTGGGACGTGCTGCACGCCGTCCAGATTCAATTCCTCGAGTTGGTCGAGCAGTCGGTCGGTCAGGCGTTTTGGCTCGGTCAGTCGCGCATGCTGTTGCTCCAGCGATTGACGTTCCGCCTCACGGATCTCTTGATTGGCGCTGGCAAGTGGTCCTATCACAGGCAACTCCCCTTCCCACGTGATTTAGGCGAGAACAAGATAGCTTCTGACAACCCCACCGTCAACGTTGCGAGCGGGTGCGCAACGGCCCTCGCATAAATGGGGAGCTTGCCACGCCATGGCGCCAACATGATATTTTGGCACTAAGAAAAAGCGCTAAAGGAGGTATCAGGTGGATTCCAGGGTATGGATCATCGTGGCGGCGATCGTCGTCGTCGCCATCATCGTCGTCGTGATCGGATGGATCGGACTTCGGCGGCGCCGGCTCCAGTCGCAATTTGGTCCCGAGTATCAGCAGGTGGCCGCCGAGAGCGGAAGCAAGTGGCGAGCCGACTCGGAATTGGCCGCCCGGCAGCAGCGCCGGCAGAAGCTCGATATCCGGCCGCTCGAGCCCCAGGCGCGCGAGCGCTACGCAAACGAGTGGCAGCAGGTGCAAGCGCGATTTGTCGATCAGCCTTACGAAGCCGTCGCCGAGGCGGACCGGCTGGTGACGACCGTCATGCGCGAGCGCGGTTATCCAACCGAGAACTTCGATGAGCACGCCGAGTACCTGTCGGTCGATTACCCGAACCTCGTTGGAAACTATCGGAGCGCCCACGCGGTGGCGACGAGGCAAAAGTCGGCGAGTACCGAAGAGCTCCGCACGGCGATGCTTCACTACCGCGCGCTCTTCGATGAGCTGTTGGGCATGACGCGGGACGGACAGCAGCAGCAGGAAAGACCGGTGCAGCAAGTTGGCCAACCCCAGCGGAGTGAGCCCGGGAACCCAGATGGTGAACCAATGCGCCGCCAGCCGCAAGAAGAACGGGCGGCGATGCGAGGCGAGCAGCGATGAACGAACAGGAGCGTGAAGTCAAAGAGCCGACCGAATCGACCGGGCAAGCCCAGGCCGCGCCGAGCGCGGCACCGTCAGCGCCAGCCCGCGAGCGCGAGCGCAACCCAGAGCCGAGTTACGAAACAGAGGACAGGTCGGTGGATGCGGTCGACGAGCGGGCCACCACCACCAAGACCGAGCCGATGGCGCGCAGCAACGCAGACAAACAGGAGCCAGGGCGAGGGCAAGCAGCAGGCACCGATGGCTCGGGCGCGCCCCAGGACCAGCGCTGGGGATACTTCGCCGGTCGTTGGGACGAGATCCAGTCCGGCTTCGTCGACGACCCGCGCCGAACGGTCGAGCAGGCTGATCGGCTGGTCGCCGAGGTCATCGACCACCTGTCGAAGATGTTCCGCGAGGAGCGTGCGAAGCTCGAGTCGCAATGGTCGAAGGGCGGAAAGGTCGAAACCGAAGACCTGCGGTTGGCGATGCAGCGCTATCGCGACTTCTTCCGCACACTGGTCGGGCGATAAGGCGAGCTAGCGTTTAGCTCCAGGGCCGCTGGCTCCGTTCCTGCCAGTACTGATCCGCCGGCTCCGCGAGCGAGCGGAGCTCGGCGAGATCATGCCCGGTTAGCCGCAGGTCGAGTGCGCGTGCGTTGCTGAGAATTTGATCGCTGGTGACGGCACCAGAGAGGACGACATCGACCCAGGGATTCGAGAGCACCGCGGCAATCGCAACCTGGTCCCGCGCCGCCAGCCGGCCGTTTGCGAGGGCTTCCTTAATGATGACGCCCCACCCAGCCGCGTGCGCTTCCGCCAGCGCCGGTCCACTCGACGGCTCGAGGATATTCCAGGTTGCCTGCACGCATTGAAACGGATTGACGCCGTCCACCTCGACCGACATTGCTCGCCCGATGACCTCGGCCTGGCGCGGACCGCTCACCGTGAGTCCCATGCGCAGGCCGCTGGCGCGGAGCTCGCCGAGCGCGGACAGTACGGCGCGATCGTCGAGGATGCCGCTTTCGAGGGTGGCTGAGTGGACCTGATAGAGGTTGAGGTAGCTGCCGAGCAGCTCGCGGCTCTCGTCAATCTGCCGCCTCAACGCGGCGAGCGAATGATCCTTGACTTCGTGGACCGGCGCATCGATGTGCCAGTTGCCGACGTAGGTGTAGCCCCACTTGGATCCGATCGTGACGGCTCCAGTCGGCAATCCAGCAGCCTTCAGCCAGGATGCGAGAAAGCGTTCTGCGTATCCGTACGATCGGGCCGCGTCGAAATAGCGAATGCCGGCCGCGTACGCTGCGCTCAACACCTCATGGGATCGCCGCTCGAGCGCTCCGACGCTGCGATCGGTTCCCAGGTCGCGATCACGGCCAACCGTGATATAGCCCGGCCGACCAACCGCGGCGAGGCCAAAGCCGATGGGTGTCACCGTCAGACCGGTCCGGCCAAGCGGCCGCAATGGCATGGTCGCCGATGACGCTACGGCTCCTTGAGGATCCGTGCCTTTTCCGCCTCGAACTCGGTGTCTGACAGCACGCCCGACGCTTTGAGCTCACCGAGCCGGCGCAAGCGCTCGATGCGATCACTCGCAGGCGGCTCTGCAGGAACGACGGTCAGTTTCGGGCGCGGCACGGCGGCGATGGCGGCATTGATATCCGCCCTGATACGCGCCGCGTTGATGTGCGCCGGAAACGAGGCGCGCTGCTGGTCGCCCCATTCGACGATGACGGTGGTGAATCCGAGAAAGGGCTTGCGCA
>CAZRMD010000082.1:0-12066 GCA_964601135.1 uncultured Actinomycetes bacterium
GCAGACCCGGGTGGTGCTGCGGCAAGCCCTGATGCTGGGCCTGGCTCCCATCATCGTGATCAATAAGATCGACCGTCCCAATGCCCGACCCGCCGAAACGGTCGAGGCGACCCATGACCTTCTCCTGGAGCTTGCCCAGAGCGCAGACCAGCTGAGCGCGCCCGTGCTCTACACGAACGCACGGACCGGCACGGCTACCGCGGACCTCCGCTATCCGGGGACGAGCCTCGAGCCACTGCTCGAAACGCTGCTGTCCAGCATTCCAGCGCCGGTCGCCGATATTGACGGACCAATGCAAATGCTCGTCAGCAACCTCGACTACGACAACTACAACGGCCGGCTGGCTTTGGGCCGGATCGCGCGCGGCGTGATCAAGCCGGGTCAACAGGTTGTTCGCTGCTCCGAGGCCGGCGTTGGCCCACCGCAAAAGGTTGCGACCCTACTCACGGTGGAGGCGCTGCAACGGTTGCCCGTTTCTGAAGCGGCCGCGGGCGAGATCGTCTACCTGAGCGGGCTGCCAGACATCGCGGTCGGCGACACCATCGCCGACGCCACCAATCCTGAGGCGCTTCCTCGACTCGAAGTTGGCGAGCCGACGCTCCGGATGCAGTTCTCGGTCAACCAGTCACCGTTCGCCGGCCAGGACGCCACCGTGAGCAGCACGTCGCGTCAGCTTCGCGCCCGTCTTGATCGAGAGCTCCAGACCAACGTGGCGCTTCGTGTGATGGACGGACCAACCGCCGACATCTTCGAGGTGAGCGGCCGTGGCGAGCTCCATCTGGCGATCCTGATCGAGACGATGCGACGCGAAGGGTTCGAATTCGAGGTGTCGCGCCCCGCCGTCATCACCCGCGACATCGACGGCGAGCGGCAAGAGCCGATCGAAGAATGCATCATCGACTGCGATACGGCCGCGGTCGGCGCCATCACGGAGGCGCTTGGATCCCGCGGCGCTCAGCTGCAGATGATGCGGACAGATGCTGGGAGTGGGGCTCGACTGACCTACGTCGCTCCCACCCGAGCATTGATCGGCCTTCGTAGCCTGATCCTGACGCTAACCCGGGGAACGGGGGTGATGGCGACCCGCGTTGTCGGCTGGGAGCGCTGGCGGCAATTGCCTCCGCGGACGCGCAACGGGGTTCTCACATCAAGTCAGAGCGGAACGGCCGTCGCCTACGGGCTGTCTGGCCTGCAGGAGAGGGGCCAGCCGTTCATCGGACCGGGCACGCCGGTCTATGAAGGGATGATCATCGGTCTCAATCGGCGCACGGGCGATATCGATGTGAACCCAACCAAGCAGAAGCAGAAGACGAACATGCGGGCGTCGACGGAGGACGCGACAGTGAAGCTCGTGCCGCCTCGGCTGATGTCCCTGGAAGAGTGCCTCGACTTCATCGAGGATGACGAGCTCGTCGAAGTGACGCCGAAGAACATCCGGATGCGGAAGCGGATCCTGGACGCCAGCGAGCGGATCAAGCTGCGCAAGCGCGAAGCCGCCATCTGACGCGGTCGTCCGGCCTAACCGGCGAGCGACGCCTCGCGATTGGTGGTGGGTGGCGACTCCCCCGGCAACTCGCTGTGAATACGCTCCATGGACAACCTCACGCGCAGTTCCCAAATGGAGATGCAAATAATCAGGGAGTAGCTCAGGATGGATGACAAGAACCCGATCGGATAGCGACCCGTCCAGATCATCAATGCCAGGAGGCCGCCGACGATGAGACCTCCGCGAAGATGTCCATGATCAAGCCGACCATCGTTTGACGCTTGGGCGTCCACGCAGCCGGGTTGAAACGTCTGGCTGATCCGATCACCGGGATCGCAAGGGTCACGATCGCGAGTAGCGTTGCCACCGTGAACGGGATACGTTGCATGAGGAGCGCCCCCACGGCTGCGGCGGTGGTCAGGATCTGAAAGGCGAGCAACCACAGCGCATTTGCCCGCGACTTCTGCACGGCGAGTGTCGCAATGCAGGCAAGGAGACAGATTCCGAAGCCCAGAATGACCAGGCCGGCAATCGCATGGCCGCTCGTTGGCGGCCGCTCATGCACCAGAAACGCGATCCCGTAGGGCATCGTGAAAAACGCCGTCACGCCAGCCCAGCCGCGCATGTTGCTTAGTCGCAGTATCGACCGGCCCGTCGGGAGCCTCGATTACGGCTCGGTGACGGATTGAGCGTGGGTTGTTAAGCGGCGGGCGCCGCTCCGTTCTCGGCCAGGCGCCCGTCATTCATGTGCAAGACGCGCGGCGCCAGCGTCGCAACTCGCGTGTCGTGGGTTACCAACACGACCGTCGTCCGGTGCATCCGCGAAAGCTCGGCGAGCAGCGAAATGATCTCGTCGCCAGTTCGGGAGTCGAGATTGCCGGTCGGCTCATCGGCGAGGATCACGCGAGGCTCATTCGCCAGGGCCCGCGCAATGGCGACGCGCTGTTGCTCGCCACCCGAGAGCTGGGAGGGCAGGTGCCGGCCTCGATCAGCTAATCCGACTTCCTCGAGCAGGCTTCGGGCGCGGGCGGCGCGGTCGGCGGCCTTCTCCTTTCTCGGCGCAAGGGCCGCCTCCACGTTTTCCTGGGCGCTCAGGGTCGGAATCAAATTGAACTGTTGAAACACAAAGCCAATGCTCTTCGACCGCAGGTCGGTCAGTTCGCCGTCGGACATGCGAGCCATGTCACGGGTCTCGAAGAGAATGTGTCCCGACGTCGGGACGTCGAGACCGCCCAACAGCTGGAGCAGCGTACTCTTGCCCGAACCGCTGCGGCCTTCGATCACGAGAAAATCTCCCGCACCGATCTGGAGATTGACGCCGTCAACCGCGCGGATGGTTGCGCTTCCCTGGCGGTAAAGGCGGCTGACATCCTTGAGCTCATACATGGGATTAGCCCAGATCCCGCAGCGCACTCGCCGGACGGAGCCGAGCGGCTCGCATGGCGCCGACCATTCCGGCCAGCACACCGCCGAGCAATGCCAGGCCGACCGCGACCAGCAAGAGGGCCACGTCGACTGGCGCCTGCAGCGGGACGTCCACAGTTGTTGGACTGCTTGCCGCCCTACCAAGGCCAAAGGCGGCCAGGCCTGACGATGGTCCCGGTAAGGGTGCAGCTGTTGCTTTGAGTGGGGGTGCGACCGCCACGATGATCGCCGCCGCGAGCAAGCCAAGGCCAACGCCGACCGCCGCCCCAAGCAGGCCCTGGGCCAGCGATTCACCCAGGATCTGGCGCACGACTCGAGCCTTGCGCCAGCCGATCGCTCGCAACGTGCCGAGCTCGCGAACCCGCTTGCCCACCGACGCGAGCGTCAGCAGGCCGGCCATCAAAAACGCGGCCCCGAGGACCACGAGCGCCAGCACGAAGCCGAGGCGGCTCGCCAGGTTCGCGGCGTCGACCAGCGAACCGCTCACCGCTTTGGCCACGTCTTTCGAGCTCGTCACCTGGGCTCCTGGGAACGCATCGACGATTTCTTTCTCGACCTGATCGACCTGGGAAGCCTTCGTGGCGCGAACCAGCAGCACATTCGCCCGATCCTGGCGACTGCTGAGGGCCTGGAGGTTCGAGAGGGAGACGTAAACGTCAGCCGGCTGTCCACCGAGGGGCGGTCGGGCCAGCCCGACCACCGCATAGCTCACGCCATTGATGTTCAGCGTTCCACCGACGGTCAAATTTTTCTGCTGGGCGTAGGCCTCCGCCAGCACAACTTCCTTCGCATCCGGCTGCGATGCAAGAAAGCGGCCTTTCGTCACCTGCGCCCGCGTCACCAGGCCGATGTCCGGCGTGGCCGGATCGACGCCGGCGACCGTATAGGTCGAGGTGTTGATGTCAGTCTTGGGCGGCGCAAGTACCTGCTGATAGACCTGCTGCTGGATCACAAAACGACGGAACCGGTCCGGCAAACAATTGATGAAGCCGGGCGGCAGCTTGAACTCTGGTCGTGTGCCTGGTAGCGGCGGAGTCGGCGGCGTGCTTGGTTGCAGCTTCTGGACGCAGCCCTGGATCTGGGCTTGTTCGGCTGGCGTGGGTGGCGAGAATTCCACGGTCTGCTGCGGCGTCTTGAACTCTGCCACGATCTCGGGAATCGTCCCCTCCTGGTGATTGGCAACCAGGGTCAATCCATTCGACACCGCCGCAACGCCTGGAAGGTGTGCAACGGTCTGTGCTTCCGAGGCAGGGAACGTGAGTTGAGTTGCCGGCAGGAAGAAGTCATGCACGAAATGGTCGCCCGGCTTCCCGAGCTTCGAAAGATCCGTGATGGCCGCCTGGGCCGCCGACTGCGCCTCGTTCTGGAGGGCCTGGACATCCTGGAGCGTGGGGGCAGGCCGGTTCGACTGTTGCCCGCCGGACGGACCCTGCCCGAGCTGCTGCAGATTCACCGGCCGGGTGATGAGCAGGTCGGTTCCGACGCTGCCCAGCGGATCGAGGACTCGTGCTTGCGCGCGGTTGAGTCCGGTGGTGAGCGCCGTGATGGCGATCACCAGGCCGATGCCGATCGCGAGCCCAAAAACGGTCAGGATGGTGCGAGCCAGCCGTCGTGTGAGCTCGTGGCGGATGTAGGTGAGCTCGAACATGGCGGTCCCAGCATAGAGCACCGCCGACGCTGAAAAAATGACGCCTGTGCGGAGGGAAAGCGCCGGACTCCTCGTCTATCGGGTAAGGGATGGAACAGTCGAGGTCCTCCTCGTCCATCCCGGCGGACCCTTCTGGCAGAAACGCGACGATGGCGCCTGGTCGATTCCGAAGGGTGAGGTTGCCGAGAATGAAGTCGGCGTGGACGTGGCCCGGCGGGAATTTCAGGAGGAGCTCGGCATCGCTCCGCCGGAGGGCGCCCTCTCAGCTCTCGCTGAGGTTCGCCAGGCCGGTGGCAAGGTCGTGCATGCCTGGGCGGTGGCAGGTGACGTGGATGTCTCCCAGATCACGAGCAATACCTTCGAGATCGAGTGGCCGCCGCATTCGGGAAAGATGCGAAAGTTTCCTGAAGTGGATCGAGCGGGATGGTTCGACCTGGCAACGGCGCGGCGCAAGCTGCTTCCTGCCCAGCGCGAGTTCGTCGATCGGCTGGAGACCATGCTGTGACCTTTTCCGAGCTCAGTACCTACCTCGACCGGATGGAATCGACCAGCAGCAGAAATGAGCTGGTCAAGATCCTGTCCGAGCTCTACACCAAAAGCTCGCCGGATGAAATCCAGCCGCTGACGTATCTGATCCAGGGCCGGCTCGTCCCATTCTTCGAACCGGTGGAGATCGGGCTCGGGGAGAAGCTGGTCATGGCGGCGATTGCGCAGGCCTACGGCAAGCCTGTCGACGAGGTGAACAAGCTCTTCGGCCGGGTTGGCGACCTTGGCGTGGTGGCGTCGGGCCTGGCCGAAACGCCGCCGGGCGCTGCCCCGCCACTCATCGAGGTGCACGCGAGGCTGATGGAAATCGCGCACGCCGCAGGCGCCGGCTCCGTGGAAAAGAAGCGGTCGCTGTTCGCTGCCCTGCTCAAAGATGTTGATCCCGCGTCGGCGAAGCACCTAGTGCGTATGGCGCTTGGTCGTTTGCGGCTCGGCATCGGCGACCCGACCGTCCTCGACGCCCTGTCCTTTGCCAAACAGGGCGACCGGAAATTGCGGCCGGTGCTCGAGGCCGCCTATAACCGAACGTCCGACCTCGGCCTGCTGGCGAAGATCTTCTGGTCGGGTGGCGAGGCCGCCGTGAATGCCCTCAAGGTCACCGTGGGCCGGCCAATCCGAAGCCAGCTCGCGGAACGTCTGCCGAACCCCGAGGCGGTGATCAAGCGGCTTGGGCTCGTCGCCGTGCAACCCAAGTACGACGGCATTCGAGTCCAGATCCACAAGAAGGACTCGGAGGTCCGTATTTTCTCCCGCAATCTCGAGGACTTCACCCTGATGTTCTCCGAGCTGACCACCGCCGCGAAAGCGTTGAAAGACGAAACACTGATCCTGGACGGCGAGGCGATCGCCTACAGCAAGGAAGCCGAAGAATACCTGCCGTTCCAGCTGACGGCGAGCCGCCGGCGTGTCCATGGCATCGAGCAGGCTGCCGCGGACCTGCCACTCATCGCCTTCATCTTCGACATCCTCTATCGCAACGGCCGCGACCTCACCGAGCTCCCTTATGAGCAGCGACTCGCCCTCGCCGACGAGGTCATCCGCGGGTCGACGGTGCTCCTGCCGGCGCCGATCATCAAGACCGACTCGGTCGAGGTGCTCACCAAGACGTTGCTGGACAACATCAGCCGTGGGCTGGAGGGCGTCGTCGTCAAGCGGCCCGATTCGCCCTATCAAGCCGGCGCCCGCAACTTCAATTGGGTCAAGCTGAAGCGCCACACCAGCGGCGAGCTGAACGACACCGTCGACCTGGTCCTGCTCGGCTACTACTACGGCCGAGGCAAACGTGCCGAGTTCGGCGTGGGCGCCTTGCTGGCCGGCGTCTATGACGCCGACAAGGACCGCTTTGCGACGATCACCAATCTCGGCACGGGCCTATCCGATGCCGAGTGGCGTGAGATCCATACCCGCGCCGACAAGCTTCAGGTCGATCACAAGCCAGCCCGCGTCGATTCGATCCTGGTGCCGGACGTCTGGCTCGAGCCTGAAGTCGTCGTCGAGGTGGTCGCGGACGAGATCACCCCGAGCCCGCGACACACAGCCGGGATGGGGGACGGGAAGACCGGATTTGCGCTGCGCTTTCCGAGAATCGTGTCTTTTCGTGGTGCGGACAAGCGGCCCGAAGACGCGACCACCGTCAAAGAGATTGCCGAGCTCTTCCGTCAGCAGCGCGAACGAAAAGTGCCGGCCTGAACGGCTCTCCTTCGTTGCAGCAAGCCTCAGGCAGCGGCGCTCGTCGTACTGACATGCGGTGGCCGGCAATCGCGGTCGTGGTCACCGCCGGCACCGTCGATCCCCTGTACCTCCGCTATGTCAGCATGCAAGGGGCCGATGACCCGCAGTTTCAGCGGGTTCCATTTGTGGCCAGCTTCGTCGCCCTGATGGCGATTTGCGCCGCCCTTTCGATCCCGTCATGGTCGGCGCGATGGCGGCCTCTGCTTCTCGGGGTCTCGGCAGGAGGACTCCTACTCCTGGGCTACTTCGCAATGTTCTCGATCGGGCTGCCGCTGATGGTCGGCGGATTGCTGGCGCTCTATGGCCTGAGTCGTTCCCTCGCTCGCGAGGCGGGTGGCGAAAAATCCGGAAGGCGTCTGGGCGCTGGCATGGCCGTCGGCGGCGCCGCCCTGGGGACGATCGTCCTTCTGGCCGGCTTTTCTGTCACCGAACTGGCAATCAAGTGTCCGGCGACCGGTGCGGAGGGAGGTGGCGGCACGAGTTTTCTGGGTGGCTCCTACCAGTACAGCTGCGAGAACGGAAAGCTGACGATCACTCGTTAGCCGATTGGCGCCAAGTGGAAAGGTACCCGCCTAACGGTGAGGGACGGGGCGGAGGCGTGGGTCCGCCCCTTTCGCTTTAGCGGGCCCCCGCTGCGGCTGGGCTGGGCACGACGCCCAATTGCGCCAGCAGCTCCATCTGATCAAAGATCACGTCCGACTCCTTGATCTTTCCACCCGAGTAGGTGATGGCGTTCACGAAGTTCTGGCTGACCTTCTTGCCAGTCGCTGGGATCGCTCCGGCTGGTGCCTGCAAGGTTCCGGTGTGCGTACCGCTGAACGTTCCTTCCAGGATGGCCACGTTTCCTTCGCTGGTGATGCGTCTCGCGGTCACCTTGTTGTCCGGGAACGAGTCGTGCCACATCGCAAAGAACTGCTCAGCTCCAGCCTTGCCCTTCCCCGAGAAACCACCAACGCCGGTGACACGGCCATCCTCCGCCGTGAACGCGGCAAATCCGTTTTTGTCGTGCTTGTTCCAAACTTCGAGCAGGCGTTCGGTGAGCTGTTTGGCCTCACTCATGGTTACCTCCTTCTTGATCGAACCAGAGTCGAGCCGACATCTCAGGTTGGGACGACCACGCCATCGTCCTCTTCGCAGTCTAGCGAGCGAACGAGTCATTTAGCGGGCGAATTGGACCGATCAGTTTTCTGACGATTCTCGGTCTAAGAGGCAGGTACCATCGTTGACGAGCCAGCACGAGCGGAAGGAGGACGGGATGAGTGGAGTTCGAGTACTGGTCGGGACGCATAAAGGCGCCTTTGTCCTGACCTCTGATGCCAAGCGCCAGGAATGGGACGTGGCCGGTCCGTTTTTCGGCGGCTGGGAGGTCTACCACGTCAAGGGCTCGCCTGCCGATCCCAACCGTCTCTATGCGGCGCAGTCAACCGGCTGGTTCGGCCAGCTGATCCAGCGCTCGAACGACGGCGGCAAGACCTGGGAACCCGTCGGCAACAAGTTCGTCTATGAGGGCGAGACCGGCACGCACCTCTGGTATGACGGCACTCCCAAGCCGTGGCAGTTCAAACGGGTGTGGCATCTCGAACCCTCCCCGACCGACCCGGACACGATTTATGCCGGTGTGGAAGACGCCGCGCTCTTCCGCTCAACGGACGGCGGCCAGAACTGGTCGGAGATGCCAGGCCTCCGCCGCCACGAGACTGCGCCCAACTGGGCGCCGGGCGCCGGCGGGCTGTGCCTGCACACGATCCTCTTCGATCCGAGGGACGCGAACCGCATCTATGTCGCGATCTCGTCGGCTGGAGTCATGAAAACGGAGGACGGTGGGGCTAACTGGAAGCCGGCGAACCGCGGCCTCTATTCCCAGTACATTCCGAACCCGACAGCCGAAATCGGTCATTGCGTGCACCGCATCGCGATGCATCCATCGCGTCCTGAAGTGCTCTTCATGCAGAAGCACTGGGACGTAATGCGCAGCGACGACTGCGCCGAGTCATGGAAGGAGATCAGCGGAAATTTGCCGAGCGACTTCGGCTTCGTGATCGAGGTCAATCCGCAGCAGCCGGACACGGTCTACGTCGTCCCGATCAAAAGCGACTCCGAGCACTTTCCACCCGACGGGAAGATGCGCGTCTACCGCAGCCGCAACGGCGGGAACGAGTGGGAGGCGCTCACCAACGGCCTGCCGCAAAACGACTGCTACGTCAACGTGCTGCGCGATGCCTCATCGGTCGATTCCCTCGACCCGTGCGGCGTGTACTTTGGGACCACCGGCGGACAGGTGTATGCGTCGGCCGATGCCGGCGACAGCTGGCAGCCGATCGTTCGCGACCTGCCCGCGGTGTTCTCGGTCGAAGCTCAGACACTGCCGTGATCCGCGTGGTGCTACCAGCCCACCTCCGCAGGCTGGCGCAGGTGTCCGGCGAAGTTCGTCTCGAGCTCGATGGCCAGGTCACGCAGCGGTCGGTACTCGACACACTGGAGAACCGTTATCCGATGCTGCGGGGCACGATTCGGGATCACGTCAGTCAGCAACGCCGGCCGTTCATCAGGTTTTTTGCTTGCGAGCAAGACCTGTCGAATGATTCGCCCGATGCGCCGCTGCCTGCGCAGGTGAGCAATGGCAGTGAGCCGTTCATGGTGGTGGGGGCGATCGCCGGAGGCTAAGCCGCTTCGCGGAGCGCCTGGATTTCGCGGTTAAGCGAGAGCCGTTCCAGGCCTTGCGCCTGGAGGGTCTGAACACGTCGCGTCGTCAGCCCCAGCCGGCGGGCGGTCTCCTGGATCGTCTGCGGCTGGGACTCGCCATCCAGGCCAAAGCGGAGACTCACCACCTCGCGCTCGTCAGCCGGCAGCGTGCGCAGGGCATCGCGCAGTTTTTGCTGCGTCAGCGACAGTGTGAGAAGCTCCTCCGGACTTGGGGCCTCGCCGGCGATGAAATGGCTGAGGGTCGTGCCCTCGTCCTCGCTGGACACCGGCCGGTCCAGGCTGGTGACGGCGCGGGCAGCATGGCGGACCGCGGCAACCTGACGCGGTTTCGCGCCGATGACATCGGCAAGCTCTTTGTCGGTTGGCGCTCGCCGAAGGCGCTCGACCAGCTCCGGCTCGGCGCGGGCCATCTTGCGCTCGATGTCCAGGACGTTGGCGGGCATGCGGATCTCGCGTCCCCGGGTTTCGATGCCGCGCTGCACCGCCTGCCGGACCCACCAGGTGGCGTAGGTGGAGAATTTGTAGCCGCGCCGCCAGTCGAATTTATCGACCGCCCGGATCAAGCCGAGCACGCCTTCCTGGATGAGATCGATCAGGCTGAGGCCACGATTCTGGTAGCGGCGCGCGACTGACACGACCAGCCGCAGATTCGAGTTGATCATGCGGTCGCGTGCCGCCCTGTCGCCGCGCTCGATCCGCTTCGCCAGCTCCACCTCTTCCCTGGCGGTGAGTAGCGGAAACCGGCGGAGCTCGTTGAGGAAGATCCCGACCGCGTCGGCGGTGGCGAGTGCGAGATCGCCATTCTCATAGGTCGTCGCGACGGTGCTGCCGTTCCCGCAGTCATCGCGCACGTCGATGCCCTGCGTCTGGAGTTCGGCCATGAACTCTTCGACTTCGTCATCGTCCAGGCGCACCTGTTTGATGGCCTCCTCGACCTCCGATAGATCGAGACAGCCCTGGTCGGCGCCCCGATCGATCAGGGCTTGAAGCACGGCCTCCCGGTCAACCGCCGCCGCCGTTGCCTTCCTGGTTGCCATCCTTTAATATCTCGTTTCCATTATTCGCCCCCGGCAAACCTCGTGCCGAAGGGGTTAGGAGCGACGAGGACCGCCTGAAACGCCGGCCGCCTGTGCCCGGGCCTTCAGCTGGCGATCGAAATCGCTGGCAAAGCCGTGCAGATTCTTGGCGATGTCCCTGAGCGCCGTCAGCCGCGCTTCGCCGGAGAGCGAGTCGGCCACGCCCGCTAACGTCTCGAGCCGCTCTCGCAACACCTTCCAGGCAGCCTCGCGGTGGGGGAGGACAAAGAAGGCCGGCCGCACCATCTCGAACGCCGGGCCCGCCGTGCGACCGGGAAATTGCGCTCCGACGGGCAGGGCCGTCAGGATCGGGCCGAGGCCGCGCATGGTCCAGTTCATCACGTGCTTAACGGTTCGGGCAAGGATGTCCAGCTCCTCGGGCGTCTCGCCGTGGTGCACGAAGTACCGGGCCTGCAGCTGCAGGATGACCTCATACATGGCATTGAACAGCTCGGCCACCCGGCGGGTCAGTGGATCGTCGAGCAGCGTCGGGTGATCGACATCGGGCGGTGGGTGCACGAAGACAGGCGTCACCGGTCGAGCCGGCTCGAACTCCGGATCGGCCGCCCGCATCGAGAGAAAGTCCTCGAGGATGCCGACAAATTTGCCGAAGTGGGATCTCACCCAGTCGCCGCGGGCACCTTCGCCCTGCTCGACGATCACCTCGATGGCCGCGCTGGCAGAGGCGAGGTCGGTGACCGCCCTGAGTTCGGTCCATTCGAAGATGTCGGTCGTCGCCTGTGCTTTGGGCGGTCCGATGAAGACGGCGTCCTCGCCGAAACGCCGGACCAGGTTGGCCAGGCCCGCCTCGATCCCTCGGTAGAGATGACCCACGGTGTGCCACTCCTCGGCTGCGGCCGTCAGCTCGTCGTCGTCCTGCGTCACCAGCGGCATCTGACCGAGCGGGGTGAACCCCTCGGCGTCCTCGAGTGACATCCCTTCCGGGCGCTCCAGGAACATGAAGTGGCGGAGAGCCCGCTCGCCAAACGGGAGCAGCGCGATCTGGACGTCGGGCGGGTACCAGCGGGAGAGGATCGGGAAGTTGGGGCGGTCAAAATGCGGCGCCGCACCGACGGCCGTGAGGATGTTGGTGGCCAGGGCGAGGTGCAGCATCTCCTGCTTCGTCACCTCGATGATGGTCGCCTCCCAGGCCCTGATCCGGGCGAGCTGCGCCGGTGTCACCCCCTCATCGACGCTGCGCTTCAGGGAGAACTGGGCGTAGAGGTACTCGCAGAGGAGGCCGTGCTCGATCTCACAAGCCTCGCCAAGCAGGTAGACGAGCTCCTCCCGGCTTTCGACCCGAAGTGGCGGCTCGGTCACCTGACCGTTGGGGGGCCGGTCGGTGGCCATAGGGGTCATTGTGGCGCCTCGGGCCCCTCGCTGGAAGGGGGGCGAATACGCGTTGTATTTGGCGCAGCGTGGCTGAAAACCAGCGGGTACCGGTCGATTTC
>CAZRMD010000083.1:0-10230 GCA_964601135.1 uncultured Actinomycetes bacterium
AGTCATCGACACTGCCGGGCAAGCTCGCCGACTGTTCCGAACGCGATCCGAGTCTCGCAGAGATCTATCTGGTGGAGGGTGATTCGGCAGGCGGTTCGGCAAAGATGGCCCGCGACCGTCGTTTCCAGGCAATCCTGCCGTTACGCGGCAAGATCCTCAACGTCGAGAAGGCGCGCGAGGACAAGATCCTGACGTCAGAGCAGATCCGCAACCTGATCACTGCTCTCGGCACCGGTGTCGGTGAGAAGTTCGACATCAACAAGCTCAGGTATCACCGGGTGATTGTCATGAGCGTCGATGGGCAGGAGCCGACGGTGGTGCAGGGGCCGGATGGGCTGGTCCTGGTAAAGATGGGTCCCTTTATTGACGAGTGTCTCGCCGGCACGAGGGACCATCGAGATTACAAAGTCATGTCCTTCGATAAGTCGAGGGGTGAGGTGCGGTTCCGTCCATTGAAGAACGTTATCCGGCATCCGATTGAGGAACCGCTCTATCGCATCACCACGCAGTACGGCCGATCAATCACGGTCACCAGCTCGCACAGTGTGTACGTCCTTGAGGATGGCGAAATCCGTTTACGTCGGGGCGCCGACATCAAGGTCGGGGACCGGCTGGTGGCCTCGAAGACGCTTCCGTCCATAGCAAGACGACCGCCGGCGATCGATCTTCTAAAGACGTTTGTGCGGGCCGGCGTGACGTCAAACCTTTACTTCAAAGGCGAAAGCGCCCGGGCGATCGCCGCAAGCCGGATGCTCGCGAAATTGGCGAGGCCAGAACTCTGGACCGAACCTCGGGTCGAGCTGCTAGCCGACGCAAGAAAGCAGTTAGCGGCGCACCGCGCCGTAGGCGGCCAAACGCTGCAGATAGTTGCCGATGCCATCGGCGTAAAACAAGCGGCCACCATCTGTGAATGGGAAACCGGTCGCTCGCGGCCGATTCTGCCGCATTTCGAGTCGTACCTCGGAGCGATCAGATGGGACCAGCCAATTGCCCACCAGTTGCTTCCGTCAAAGATCGAAGAGGAATTCGATCGGGACGATTCGAGCAAGAATGCGAAGTGGCGAGTCATAAGCGAGTACCAGCCGATGGACGGCTTGACCGAGGAAGATCTTCTCGGGATCGGTCGTGACATCCAGATCGTTCCGCGCGCTCATGAGAACAAGGTCTTCGACCGGTACCTCGGTATTACGCCGGAACTGATGTGGTTCCTCGGCTGGTACACGGCCGAGGGAAGCCTGAGTAAGCATCAGGTCAGCCTGAGTCTGGGGCTCAAGGACGAGCCCTTCCTCGATGAGCTTCGTCAGGTTGTCTGGGATGTCTTCGGCGAGAAGCCCCGCTCGTATTACGACCCCGAGAGCGAGAGCATCAAGTTCTACTTCCACAGTGTTATGGCGACCCGCCTTCTCAAGGCCTGGGGGCTGGGTGCCTTGGCTCATGAAAAGCGCCTTCCCGATATCGTCCTGAACCTGCCTGAGGATCTCCAGCTGGCATTCCTCGAGGGCTATTTCCTGGGGGACGGAACAGTCGGTAAATCGACCTGGTCCGTCGTAACGAACTCGCCGGCGCTAAAAGATGGCCTTCTCTATGTATTCGGCCAGCTTGGGATTCTGGCGACGCTGGGACATGGTTACCCCTCGACTGATCCCGCCCTACCAATCCAGACAAGACAGCCCTACTTCACGCTGACGGTTGGCGGTAAGGATCAGCTACGACGGACCCTTCCCATCTGGCGCCGTCATCCATTAGCCGGTCCTGTGCTCGCTCACCTGGAACGCCCTGGTCACAAATCGAATGCGTGGGCGGCTGCTGGTCGCGACCTAGTCGGGCTTACCGTACGGCGTGTCGAAGTTGTCGAGCCTGATGGTCGAAACGTCTATGACTTTTCCGTTCAGGAAGACGAGAACTTCATCTGTGGCGTGGGTGGAGTGGCAGCAAAAAATACGGACGCTGACGTAGATGGCTCTCACATCAGGACGTTGCTCCTTACGTTCTTCTTCCGCTACATGCCACAAGTCATCACTGAGAAGTACCTGTATGTCGCCCAACCACCTCTCTATAAGATCTCGCGCGGCAAGGACGTCAGCTACGCGTATACCGAGGAGAACAAGAATCGCAAGCTTGCCCAGATGACCGGTAAGCCCGAGGTCCAGCGCTACAAGGGTCTTGGCGAGATGAATCCCGAGCAGCTCTGGGAGACCACGATGAATCCCGCGAACCGCATGCTCCTTCGCGTCGAGATCGAGGATGCGGTCGAGGCTGACAAGATCTTTGATGTCCTGATGGGCAACGAGGTGGATCCGCGCAAGCGCTTCATCCAGACGCACGCGAGCACCGTGCGCAACCTCGATATCTAAGCGTCATCTTTCCTCGCAGGGCCCTATGAAGATCGCACTCGACGCCATGGGTGGGGATTTCGCTCCCGAGCAAGTCGTGGCCGGCGGCGTCGAAGCGCACCGCGAGCTGAAGGTCGACGTGATCTTCGTTGGGAAGAAGGATCAGGTCGAACCGGCCCTGGCCAAAGCCGGTGCCGGGAAGTGGGCAGTGATCGAGGATGCACCCGAGGTCATCAGCATGGACGAGCATCCGGCGAACGCGGTACGAAGTAAGAAAGCATCGTCGATCGTGCGCGGCGTCCAGATGGTCGAGGACGGCCGCGCCAGTGGTTTCGTCAGTGCCGGCAACAGCGGGGCGGTGATGGCCGCCGCGCTCTTCGGCCTGCGCCGCATCCCCGGTATCGAGCGACCGGCTATCGGCGCCGTGATCCCAACCGCCACCGGCCGCTGCCTTTTGCTCGACGCCGGCGCCAACGCGGATGCCCGGCCCGAGTACCTGGTGCAGTTCGCCCGCATGGGCGCGATCTATGCCGAGCGATTGATGGACGTCGCCAACCCGAAAATTGGCCTCCTGAGCAACGGCGAGGAACCAGGCAAGGGCAACCAGCTGGTCCAGGGCACCGAGCCGCTCCTGCGCGCCGAAGCCGGCGTCAACTTCATCGGCAATGTCGAGGGCAACGACCTCTTCAAAGGGAAGGCCGATGTGGTCGTGTGCGACGGGTTTACCGGCAACGTCCTGGTCAAGACCGCCGAAGGCGCCGCCGAGCTGCTCTTCCGTAGCATCCGGGATGCGATCAAGGGGGATCCGATCGCGTCCGTGGGCGGCCTGTTGGTTCGGCCCAAGCTCCAGGCGCTCCGCAAGCGGGTTGATTGGCGTGAGCTGGGTGGCTGGCTGCTGCTGGGCGTGAATGGCGTCGCAGTCATCGCCCACGGCCGCTCCGATGCCCGCGCAATCCGCAGCGCAATAAGGGTTGCCCGCGACGCGGTCGACCGCCAGATGATCGCGACCTTCACCTCATCGTTCACCGCCGCGGCACCAGCCGGCAGCAGGGTCAACCCGTAACATGAGCCAGATGGGAAGGAATGGGGAGCGCCCAGAGCACCGCGTCGTGGTGACCGGAATGGGCGTACTGGCGCCCAATGGCAACAACTTGGCCGAATTCTGGGACAGCCTGATCGAAGGCCGGTCCGGCTTAGGGATCGCGACGAGCTTCGACGTCTCCGATCTGCCGGTGAAGACCGTGGCAGAGCTGAAGAACTTCGATCCGCGCAAATATATGGATTTCAAAGAGGCCAAGCGGATGGCCCGCTTCAGCCAGGTCGGCGTGGCGGCGGCCAAGATGGCGCTCGACCAATCACGGCTGGACCTCGACAAGGAAGACCGGACGCGAATCGGCTGCGAGCTCGGCACCGGGATCGGCGGCTTCAAGGAGATCTCGGAAGAGATCGAGGCCTTTGCGCTGCGCGGCGAGCGCGGTCCGGAACGGATCTCGCCCTTCTTCGTGCCTCGCGTGATTCCCAATATGGCCTCCTGCCAGATCGCAATCCAGTTCGGCCTCGAAGGACCGAATAACACCGACACGACGGCCTGTGCGGCATCGACCCAGGCGCTGGGCAACGCCTATCGCGTGTTGCAGCGTGGCGATGCCGAGGTGATGCTGGCCGGTGGCGCGGAGGCCAACCTGTGTCGATTCGGCCTCGCGTCGTTCGCCGCCATGAAAGTGCTCTCGACGTATTCCGAAGACCCGATCAAGGCCAGCCGTCCCTTCGACGCGCAGCGGGATGGATTCGTTCCTGGCGAGGGGGCTGGCATGCTCGTCCTCGAGACGCTCGATCATGCACAGAGCCGCGGCGCCGACGCCTTTGCCGAGATCATTGGGTTTGCCGTGACTGATGATGCATTTCACATCGTGATGCCCGAAGAAGATGGTGACGGACCGGCGCGGGCGATGGCGAAGGCCCTGGAAGACGCGCATATCAGTCCAGAGGACGTCGATTACATCAACGCTCACGGCACGTCGACCCAGCTAAACGACAAGTCCGAGACGGCAGCCATCAAGCGCGTCATGGGGGAGCGGGCCAAGCAGATCCCGATTTCGAGCACCAAGTCGATGATTGGCCACCTCCTGGGTGCCGCCGGCGCTGTGGAGGCCATCGCCACGATCCTGTGCATGGAACATGGGATCGTCCATCCCACCATCAACCTCGAGCATCCCGACCCGGATTGCGACCTCGACTACGTCCCTAACGAATCGCGCCGCCACGACATCAAGATTGCGATGTCGAATTCCTTTGGTTTCGGCGGGCAGAATGCCTGCATCGTCTTGAAAAAGTTTGACAACAACTAAGTCCCACTCTTCCGTCTAGGGGTCAATATGGAACCACTGAATATCGGTACCGTCCTGCCACTGCAGCTCGAAAGCGAGATGCGCTCGAGCTACATGGACTACGCCTTGAGCGTCATCGACCGCGGCGCCCTGCGGGAGGCTGGGGCGGGGCAAACGCCCGACCACCGCCGCATCCTCTTCGCCATGCAGGAGCAGGGGATGACCCCGGGGGCTCGCTATCAGAAATGCGCCGCCATCGTCGGCGAGGTGATCAAGAGCTATCACCCTCACGGTGAAGCGGCGGTTTACGACACCCTGGTGCGCATGGCGCAGGACTTCTCGCTGCGCTATCCGCTGGTCGATGGCCAGGGCAACTTCGGCTCGATTGACGGTGACTCCGCGGCTGCCTACCGATACACAGAGGCGCGGCTGGCCGGGATCGCCGCCGAGATGCTGGTCGACCTGGAAAAAAATACCGTCGACTTCGCCGACAACTACTCGGCGACAAAGACGGAGCCGGTCGTGCTGCCCTCTCGCCTGCCCAACCTGATGGTCAACGGCTCATCCGGAATCGCGGTCGGCATGACGACGAACATCCCGCCGCACAACCTGGGTGAGGTCTGCGACGGCGAGATCTATCTCATCGACCATCCGGACGCCACGACCGAAGATCTGATGAAGCTGGTCAAGGGACCGGACTTCCCCACCGGCGGCATCATCATCGGCAACGAGGGCATCGCGGCCGCTTATGGCACCGGTCATGGACGCTTGATCGTCCGCGCCCGCCACACCTTCGAGGAGGCCAAGAACGGCCGCGAGCGCATCATCATCACCGAAATCCCTTACATGGTGAACAAGGCGACGCTCGTGCAGCGCATCGCTGAACTGTCGAACGAGCGAAAGCTCGAGGGCATCGCCGACCTCAACGATGAGTCCGACCGCCATGGCATGCGCATCGTCATCGAGTTGAAGAAGGACGCCCGGGCGCTAACCGTCCTCAACAACCTCTACAAGCACACCGCGCTGCAGACGACCTTTGGCGTGATTTCGCTGGCGCTGGTCGACGGGCGCCCAGTCGTGCTGAACCTGAAGGCTCTGCTTCAGCATCACATCGATCACCGCCGCCAGGTCCTGACCCGACGGACCAGGTACGAACTCGAGCGGGCGCGCGAGCGCGCCCACCTGCTCGAGGGTCTCAAGATTGCGCTCGACAACCTTGATGCCGTGATCAAGACCATCCGCGAGTCCCAGGATGAGAAGACAGCCCAGGACCGCCTGCAGGAACGCTTCAAGCTCTCCGAGCGGCAGTCGAAAGCAATCGTCGACATGCGGCTCGGTCGCCTCACTCGGCTGGAGCGCAACAAGGTCATGGAGGAATACGAAGAGGTCATCAAGCGGATCGCCTATCTCGAAGACCTCCTGGCCCATGAAGCCAAGATCATGCTGCTGATCAAGGAAGAGCTCACCGAGCTCAAGAAGAAATACGGGGACGTTCGCCGGACGACGCTCGATTTCCAGGGTTCCGTCGAGCTCAACGAAGAGGACCTGGTCCCCAAAGAAGACGTCGTCGTGACGCTCACCCACCGCGGTTATGTGAAACGCGTTCCGGCAACGACGTTCCGCCCGCAGCGACGTGGCGGCAAGGGCGTGCTGGGCGCGGCGCGGGTCGAATCCGACTTCGTCGAGCACCTGGCGATCTCGTCTACGCACTCGGATATGCTCTTCTTCACCAACCACGGTTCCGTCTTCCGGCTGCGAGTCCACGAGATCCCCGATGTGCAGCGCCAGGCAAAGGGCCTGCCGGTCGCCAACCTGATTGACATCGACCCCAAAGACAAGATCACGGCGGTCATCGGGATCACCGACTGGGCCGAAGATCGCTACCTGGTGATGGTCACCAAGCGGGGCACGATCAAGAAGACCCCGGCTCGGCTGTACAGCCAGGTGCGCCGCAACGGCCTGATCGCCATCAACCTGGAGGAGGGTGACGAGCTCGACTGGGTGAAGCTCAGCTCCGGATCCGACGAACTGATCATCGCCACGACCGACGGCAAGGCGGTCCGGTTCTCGGAGAAGCAAGTCCGACCGATGGGGCGAGATACGACCGGCGTTCGGGGAATCACCCTTCGCGGCGATGCGCTGGTCGCCGGATTCGACATCGTTCGCAAAGACGCTTACGTGCTGGTCGTCTCAGCTCGCGGCTACGGAAAGCTGACGCCGGTTGCCGAGTATCCGGCCCACTCTCGCGGCGGCCAGGGCGTCTACACGATGGACATCACCGAGCGCACAGGCAAGCTCGTGGGAATGCGCGTGGTCGTCAATCCCGACGAGGAGCAGCTGATCGTTATCTCTGAAGGGGGCCAGGTCATCCGGACGCCCGTCGAGAACATCCGGATCGCTGGACGACAGACGCAAGGGGTCATCATCATGCGCCTCGATGAGGGGGACACGGTGGCCACCATCGCCGGCGTTGGCGGCACGGAGGAGGCCGAAGAGTAGCGCTCGCAGCCGTCGCCATTGTTTGCGCCGGCGTCGGCTTGATTCTCTTGATCGTTGCGGGCGTCGGCGCCTGGCGCGGCTATCGGCGCACGTCGCGCCGCGCGGCGGAGCTAGCGACGTACATGGATGAACAGGCGACCGAGATCGAGCGGCTCACCGCCCAGCTCAATGAGCACGGCTTCCAACTGGAGCACACGATGACCAACTTGGCACCAAAGCTCCAGACGATCGGCATCTTCCTGCGTCAGCCCTTGGTTGCCGCGACCATCCCCTGGATGTTGCGTCGAGTGTTTGGCCGTCCCTATCGCCGCCGCTGATCTCGCTTCGGCGAAGCAAGCCGTTCGCGAACGCATCTGGACGGTTCTCGAGCGCAGGGGCGCCGCACGGTTCCCCGGCGCCAGGGGTCGCATCCCGAACTTTGTCGGCGCCGAGGCGGCCGCGGATCGACTGGCGTCGCTCCCAGAATGGCAGGCCGCTCGCATCATCAAGGCGAACCCGGACGCTCCCCAGCTACCAGTGCGGGCGCGTGCGCTCTTAGACGCAAAACGCCTGTACATGGCGGTGCCACGCCTTAGGAAGGAAAAGGCGTTCATCCTTCTGGACCCTCATCGCTTGCGCCCGCCGTTGCGGCGGGCGGCCTCGATCAAAGGCGCGGACGAGTTTGGGACGCCCGTTGGGATTGAAGGAATGGACCACGTTGACCTCATCGTGTGTGGCACGGTTGCGGTCAATCGAAAAGGCGTGAGGATTGGCAAGGGCGGCGGCTTCTCAGACCTCGAGTTCGCCTTGCTGGTCGAGGCTGGCCTGATCGATCAGCACACGATGGTGGCCACAACGGTGCATCCGCTTCAGCTTGTTGCGGACCAACTGCCGGAGACGGGTCACGACTTCCGAGTCGACATCATCGTCACACCCGAGGCGGTCGTGCGCACGAAGCGGTCGCGACGGCCATCAGGGATTGTGTGGCGAGACCTGGACGAAGAGAAGCTCGCCGCGATTCCGATTCTCCAGCGGACGGCCACAAGCGGTCGTCGTTAACGACCCGGGCACCTACTCGGCGACGACCCGGTCTTTGCCGGTGCGCTTTGCGGTCAGCAGGTTCTCGTCGGCGCGCTTGAAGAAAGAGAACGCGTTGTCCTCCTCGGGCCGATAGGCCGTCACACCGGCGCTGACCGTCAACGACTGTGGCGGCACGCCGTTTGCCTCGTCGATATACGGGGTGTTGCGAATCTCGGCAAGCACGCGTTCCGCAACGGCGCGCGCGGTGTCGAGATCGCCTTCCGGGACGATGATGCAAAACTCGTCGCCGCCGTAGCGCACGACGACGTTCGCCTTGCGGCTGTGGCGCTGAATCAAGTCAGCCAGATGACGCAGAACGCGGTCGCCGACGACATGGGTGTAGCCGTCGTTGATGAGTTTGAAGTTATCCAGGTCGAGCACGATCAAGGAGAGCGGCGCCTTGGACCGCGATGCGCGGCTCAGCTCGCGCTGCAGGCTCTCCTGGAAGAAGCGGTAGTTGTAGAGGCCGGTGAGACTATCGGTCAGGGCCTGCTCCTCACTCGCCACCAGCCGCTCCAGCATCACCAGGCTGTTCACTGCCTGCGCCGCGAGCATCGACAGCAGATGAAGATCGGACTCGGGATCACGGCTGGGGTCGGCGGCATAAATCCCCAGCGTGCCGCGCACGCGCTCCTGCTGCAGGAGCGGCGTGATGGTGATCGAGCCCTTCACGTCCTGGCGCTTCAGCAGGTATTGCGTCCACGGGCTCTGCGATGCGTCTGGCACAGACAGCGGTCGCTTCGACTGCAAAACGAAATCACTCATCTCCACGAGCAAGCGGCGCAAGTCACCCGTCCCATTCGGCTCCGGGCCGCTATAGGCCTCCTCGCGCTGGGCCTGCTCGCCGGAAAGCAGCAGCAACGATGCCTGGCCGCGTAGCAACCGGCTCCCCAGGTTGAGGATCATGTCGCTGAGCACTTCGTAACTGAGGTTCGTCATGATGCTGTCGAAGGCGCGCAGGACCGTCAACTCGTCCTGGTGTTTGTAGTTCTGTGCCACAACATGCTGGACCAGGGTGTGCACGAGATTGGCCGCCTCCATGATGTTGGTTTGCGAGACGACCGGGATCGATTGCACGGCCCGCATCAGGTTGTCCGGATGAACCGGCAACGCGCGGGCCAGCTCGTAGACAGTGCCGAAATCCGGCTTGGCAAAGCTGAACGGCTCGCTGACCAGTCGTCCGAGGAGATGGCGACCGTCGCAGATCGGTATCACGAGGTGGCTGACCTGGGCGCCGTCATAGCGGATCTGTGGCTCATCCGCGCTGGGCGGAGCCGATGAGTTGGGGACCATTTCGCAGCGGCCGAAGTTCTGCATGATCAGGCAGAAGTCGTTCTGTGGCAGACCCGGTGGGATTTGATACCCATCGACAGAATCAGCCGCCAGCGAAATGCCAGTGCGGGCAGAGAAATTGTTCAAGGCCGCCTTCATCACATCGTGATTGATGATGTAGGAGAGGCGGACGGTAGCGGTTTCAGCAGTCAATAAAGATCACAAGTTCCTGGGGAAGCCGCGACTGGGTCATTATAACTGTGGCTCCCGTAACATCTTTGTACAGGTATCGCCGACGATCCGACATCCGCCGAACTGCCCTTGACAAGATTCGCTTCACCACTTCGATAATTCGGAGTCGGCTTACGACAGCGCCATGCATGATGTTCTGGTTCACTACCTAGAGGTCAACTTCCCGGAAATCGCCGAGCAGCTGGCGCAAGCCCGCAGCCGCGAGCCCGGGAGGGAGGAACGCGCCGCCGCGGCTGAGCGGCTCCGCGAGCTCATCCGCCGACTGCGGCGGGAGGCCGAACTGGCGCCGTCCTCCGGGCACGCGCCCCGCATCGCGACCAGCGAAATGATCGCCGGCGTCAACGGCGAGCTCAGCCAGGAAGAGCGCCGGGTCCTCGACCGTTTCTTTGACCTGTTCGCGCAGTCGATGCAGCGCACCCAAGCGGCGACCATGCGGGAAGTCGGGGTTGTTGAGCCACCCGCCCCGCCACCAGCGGTCGAGCCCGAAG
>CAZRMD010000083.1:10330-12014 GCA_964601135.1 uncultured Actinomycetes bacterium
CCAGCGGTCGAGCCCGAAGTTGCGCCCCGGGCCGAGCCACAAGCTTTTGTTCCGGAGGCGCCGGCGGCACAGGAAACGCTCGTAGCCCCGGCACCAGAGGAGCTACCGGCCCCCGTCGAACCAGTCGAGCCGGCGTCTGCTCCGGCCATAGAACCGACGGCTGAGGCTGCAGCCGAGCCTGCGATCGAGTTCCCTGAGCAGCCTCCGGCCGCCGAGCCGCAGGCCGCGCGGCTAGTTCCCGAGCAAACGGCCGGACCCCTCCAAACCATTCTGCTGGCAGCCGCCCAGCAAGCCCTCGACCTCCTCCAGGTCGACGCCAGCCAGGTCTACACGCTCGATGAGCACCGGCGGTTTGTCCTTCGCGCCGGCGTCCCCACGGAATCGCTCGCGGCGCCCGAAGGGGCGCCGGCGATCAACAGCCGCCTACTTCGCCGTGCGCTGGACATCAACGAGGTCTACACGATCGAGGATCTGACGTCCGAAGAGTTGACGAGCGACGAGGGTGCCTGGACGGATGCGGGCTATCAGGGGTTTTCAGCCATTGCCCTGGCGCCGCCACTCGAGCGGCCAGTCGGCGTCGTTGCACTCTTCCGGCGTACCCCCTGGCGGCTGGACCGGCGCGACGCCGTTCGGCTCGAGGATCTCGCGGCCGAGGTGGTTTCCGCGCTTCGCGCCAACAGTCTTGCCATCAAGATTGCCGAGGTCGCGGTACTTCAGGAGCGGCTGAACCTGGCGCGCGAAATCCATGACGGCCTGGCCTCTGATCTCGCCGCGGTGGTAGCCCTCTTCAAGTACTACGAGCAGCGCCGGCAGCGCGACCCGGACGATGCGGGTCAGCTGCTCACGCAACTCAGCTCGATGACCGAAGAGATCCTCGCCGGGGCACGAGATATCCTGCAGTCGCTGCGGCCCAAGACCATCCAATCCGAGGGGCTGCTGGCATCGGTGTTGAAACTGGTCGATCAGTTCGGGCGGGTGAACCTGGTCGAGACCAACGTCAACATTCGTGGCGAGGAAGACGCCGTCCCCGAGGAGCAAAAAGAAGTCATCTTTCAGGTGTTGCGCGAGAGTCTTTCCAACGTTCGCAAACATTCCCAGGCCCGCAACCTGTCGGTGGTTCTGGATCTCTCCTCGAGACCGTGGGTGCTGACGGTCCGGGATGACGGTCGCGGCTTCGATGTCCGGCGCGTGGCCGAGGATCCGAAAAAGATTGGTTCCTACGGGCTGGTCGGGATGCGGGAGCGCGCCGAGTTGATCGGCGGCAATCTCGAAATCGTCAGTCAGTCCGTCGATGGCACCATCGTCACCTTGATCGGCCCGCCCGACTCGTCCGAATGAACCATCGGGTGCGGGTCTTGATCGCCGACGACCGGCCAATTTTCCGGGCCGGCGTCCAGGGAATGCTTCGCGACTTTCCGGAGATCGACATCGTGGGTGAGGCCGTGACCGGCCGCCAGGCGGTGGAGCGCACCCGCCGGCTGAAGCCCGATGTGATCCTGATGGATCTGAATATGCCCGAGATGGGTGGGATCGCGGCCACTCGAACCATCAAGGAAGAGGACCCGGAGCGGGTCGTGCTGGCGCTGACCGTTTCGGAAGCCGAGGAAGACATCGTCGAGATGGTCGCCGCCGGCGCTTCCGGCTATGTCTTAAAGGATGTCGATCCAGCGAGCCTGGCCCGCTG
>CAZRMD010000084.1:0-11979 GCA_964601135.1 uncultured Actinomycetes bacterium
GAGGCTCGTTCAAGCGCGCCTCAGCACGGCTAAGGTGATACGGCCCCGTATAGCGAATGGGTGATCTTCTTGGTTTCGTCACGCTGAGCGCTGAGGGGGCCACAGGACATGCAAACGCGGCCGCCATTCACGATCTATCACAAATCCTGATATGACAGCTATACTTATTTACAGCCATCGTTCATGGAGGGCCCCACTTGGCAATGCCGCATAAGTCCAGTGAAGTCTCGGACATGTTCGACATCGAGCCACGCACGCTGTTCGTTTACGAGAGCGAGAACCTCATCGCGCCCGAGCGGACGCCCACGCAGCGGCGTCGGTATTCGCGGCGCGACATCGAGCGCATCCGTCTGATCCGTGAGCTGACCACGGTGCACGGCATCAACCTCGCCGGGGTCAAGGTGATCTTCTCCCTGATGGAGGCGGCCGTACAGAACCGCCTGCATATCCCGGAGAGCGACTTCCCGGAGCTGGCCGGCGCCCGGCATCTCTGGGCGTAACGGCTTAGAAGGATCCCTCGTGCACGACTTCGGGCTGCCTCGCGGATAGCGGCTCGATCAGGTCCCGGATATCCTGCAACTGCGCCGAGATCCAGCGCGCCACGTCGTTCTGTTGAACCACCGCCCGCATCTTTTCCGCGCGGTCGTGCCGCTCGACGGGATCCATCAGCAAGGCCTGATGCAGCGCCTCGGCGGTGGCGTCGACGTCGAAGGGGTTGATCGTGATCGCCCACTCCCCCAGCTCTTCGTGGGTGCCGGCGTTTTCTGAGAGCACCAGCGCCCCGCCGCGCCGGTTGACGGTGACGCCCTCTTTGGCGACCAGGTTCATGCCGTCGTAGATGGGATTGACGAGCAGGACGTCGAACTGCTTGTACCCGGCGACGGCGCGATTGATGTCCTCACGCAGCTCCAGGCGGATGGGCTGCCAATCATCGACGCCGAACCGGCTGTTGATCGCGCGGGCCAGCTGAACGACCTGGCGGGCGTATTCCCGATACTCCGGAACGTTTTGTCGCGTCCGCTGCAGCATGGCCCAGAAGATCACGCGTCGTCGCCACTCGGGGTGGGCAACCAGCAGCCGCTCATAGGCGATGAATCCGCGGAGGATGTTCTTGGATAGATCCATGCGGTCGACCCGAAACAGGAGCTGCTCCGGCCGCCAGCGGAGGATCTCGCGCTCGGCGCGCTCGACGGCCGGGCTGGCGGCGACGCGTTCGAACTCCCGGACGTCGATGGAGATGGGATAGCGACGGACCCAGATCGTCCGGCCCCGATAGAACGCCGTTTGCTGCCGGAAGTCAACTGGCAGCCCCATGTTCTCCTCGCAGGTCAGGAGAAAATTCCGAACGTCGGAATGGGTCTGTAAGCCGATGATGTCCGCGGCCAGTAACCCGTCCATGACCTCCTCGCGCATGTAGCTGGGCAGCACCTTCCAGTACTGGGGTGTCGGCCAGGGGATATGGACGTAGTGCTGCAGGACGACGTCGGCCAGCTCGCGTCGCACCAGCCGGGGCATCAGGTACAGGTGGTAGTCATGGGACAGGACCAGCGGCCGCTTGCGCCCGCGTCGCGCCTCCCGCACCACCTGCTGGGCAAAGAGCTGATTGACCCGCCGATACCCCTCGACCCAGGCCCGATGCGTGCTGTCATCGAGGATGGGCGCTTCGGCCAGGTTCCAGAGGTAATGCTGGACGAACCAGAACAGCGGATTGGAAATCGTGTTGTAGTAGAGGTCGTAGGCCAGCCGCGGCGGATTCACCCAGCTGACCTGGAAGCGTGAGCCATCGGTGGTCTCGACCATCATCGGCTCGCCACCGTCTCCAAGTTCCAGCTCGCCCTCGAAGCCATCCCGGACGGAGGCCACCCAGACGGCGTCCGTGGCCTGGGCCAGCGCCGACAGTCCGGTCACCAACCCGCCCCCACCTCGGACGAACCGCTCGCTGTCACCTGCATCGGGGGCGAGGTCGACCGGTGGACGATTGGCGGCGATGATGGGATGGAAGTCCTTGAGCAGCCGACGGGTGTATTGCTCGATAGCCAGCATGATTCCCGTCTAACTCTACGCGGCCATGCTCGGCCGGCCGAATTTGCGCTGCGGCTCTTGCGCGCCAGCCTAAATAAGTGATATTGTGGCTGTAAACTTACGCGTATGCGCGTCGCGTGGTTTCGGGCCTTAAGGGGGTGACGGTGTGGGAAAGCGAAAACGAACGCCGGCCATTGCGCCCGGGCGCGCCGTGTTCACGCCCAGCATCGCCAGCGAGATCCTGAACCTGCACCCGCGCACCCTGATGATCTACGAGAGCGAAAACCTCATCAAGCCGCAGCGCACGGCAACCAACCGCCGGCGCTACTCGGAGGACGATATCCGCCGGGTTCGCGTTATCCAGTTCCTGACACGGCAGAAAGGCGTCAACCTGGCCGGGGTCAAGTACGTGCTGCGCTTGCTCCAATCGCTGACGGACCAGGGTCTCGACCTCACCCAGCTCCGCGATCTCGATCCGCTACAAGAAGTGTCGCGGAACGGCCTCTCCGCCTGATTTCGCCACTCTGCGCACAAACGCTTGACAGGCCGTGCGGACTATGTAACAGTGTGCATATCAGGTTTCATGTAGCGCCAGTGGGCGAATTGGTGAAGGGAGCGGAAACATGTTGAGCGACGCAATCGACGAGATCCATCGCGAGTTTCAGGCGGCGGCAGATAAGCGTGACCAGGAGCTTCGGCGACGGGCCGACGTGCGACGAGCCGACGATTTCCTGCTCGCCATCGAAGACATCATCGAGAACCGTCGGGGGTCGGTGCCGGCCCCGCTGATGGACGAGATCACGCGCTTCGTCCGGCCGATCAGCCGCAAATTGCTTCGGGCCCTGAACCGGAATGTGACCCGCGAACCGGTGCGCGTCCTCGACGTCCTGTTCGACGTTCAGCAGCTCTTGCTGCCGAGGATGATGGTGGCCTAGCGAGCCACTCGCCCGATCGACGGTCGAGAAAACGTACGACCGTCACGCTCAATAAGCTGGGTAGCCGTTGCAATTGAAACCTGACTGTGCCTCAAATACTCTATGCGGCCGGTCGGAATTAGGTTGTTGAGATCCCTTTGATGCGACAGACGGTGGCTCGTGGCGGAGGCCTGGGCACGACGCTGCGGCGTCGCTGGTGGGTGTTGCCAATCGTCCTCTTGCTGGTCGCCGCTGGATTGGTGTTGCGCGCGATGACGGCACCGCTCGCCGTCAACGCCAGCGTCAACGACGGCGACCACGCCGTGGTCCGCACCTCGACCGTGGAACTGACCTTCAATCAGGATATGGACGTCAACTCGGTGTTGAAAGGGATCCGCATCACCCCGCTGACGCCCTACGACGTCATCGTCGGCAGCCCGCGCCGCTTCCAGCTCAAGCCATGGCTGCAGCCCGACACCAGCTATCGCATCAGCATCTCGGACGCCCGAAAGGCCGTGGGCTTCGGCAGCGAGAGCTACACCGTTAGCTTCCACACCGAGCCGGCGCCCAAGGTCAGCGCCGTCAGCTTCAATGACGCGCCGCTGACCGACGGCCAGCAGGCCGTGGCATTGCGCGGCAGCCTGAAGATCAGCTTCTCCCAACCGATGGATGCGGCCCAGACGCCGCTCCTGCTCGACGGGACACGCCTCGACAGCAAAACGATCACCTGGGATAAGGCCGGGCAGACCGCGACTGTCCCGCTCACTCTCAGCCACAGCCGGTCGCACACGCTGCTGGTCCCCAAAACGGCCACCAACCAGCGGCATGACCTGGCGATCGCCGATTGGAAGCTGAGCTTTGTGACGATGGTGCAGGTCCCGTCGGCGGGATCGACGGCGCGCATCGGGAATTCGGGTGCGCCGATCATCATCCAGATCGAGAACAGCACGCAACCGACGGTGCGGCCGCAGACCGGCATGCAGCAGGCCGACATGATCTACGAGTACATCAGCGAGTTCGGCATTCCGCGTTTGACCGCGGTGTACTGGCACCAGCCCTCGAGCCTGATCGGTCCCGTCCGCAGTTGCCGGCTGATCACCGTCCAGCTGGAGCAGATGTATCGCGGCATGATCTATTGCTCGGGCGCGAACGACTATGTCCTGGGTCAGGTATGGAAGTGGCCCAACGTCGTCTACGACTATGCCTACTGGCTTCCGTTCATGTATCGCACCGGTGATCGTGCCGCCCCCCACAACGTCATCGCCCGGCCGGATCAGATCGCGGCCCACACCGCCGCGGACAATCTTCCGGCGCTCAATTACGACATCGCACCCGCGCATCCCGATGTGCCGCTGCCGGGAGCAACGCCGGCCACCAGCGTCACGATTCCGCAGCACGGCGCGGTGTGGCGCTACGATCCGAATTCACGCGAGTATCTGAAATGGCAGGACGGCGCGCCGTTCACCAATGTCGGCACGGGCCAGGTGCACGCCAAGAATCTCATCATCGAGCACGTCACCTCGTATCTCGACAGGAACCCGGCCAATGTCGGCGTCCACCGCGATTACAATACGGAGTACTACGAACTGGCCGGCGAAGGCACGGCCGATATTTACACCGACGGCGGGATGATCCACGCGACGTGGAAGCATCCCAACCGGGATCTCCCGGTTGTTTACTACGATGCCAGCGGCAATCCGGTTGACCTGAACACCGGGCTGACGTGGGTGCATGTAATAGGGAGTGATCAATGACCTGGACGCAAACACTTCGAGAGCGCTGGTGGCTGGCCCCGATCGCGATCCTGGTGGTCGCCGCCGCAATCATCATCCGCATCATCACCACCCCACTGGAGGTCAGCGCCAACGTCAGCGATGGTGATCGCTCCGTGCCCCGTACGGCCACCATCGACCTGCGCTTCAACCAGGACATGAAGGCGGACTCGGTGCAGCATGCCTTCAGCATCACGCCCAACGTGCCGCTCGCGTTCAAGGCGGTCAGCGTCAGGGAATTCCAGTTCAAGCCAAAAATGTCGGCCAACACCGGCTATCACGTCGCCATCAAGGATGCCCAGAACACCTCCGGACGCACCGTCAGCAGCGGCTTCAGCTTCAAGACCGAACCCGCGCCGGGGGTTGCGGCGGTAAAGGTTGACGGCAAGAAGTTGACCGACGGGCAGGTCGGACTCAAGCCCACCGGCAACGTCCAGATCGACTTCTCCCAACCGATGGATGGCCCCCACACGCCGATCTCAGTCAACGGCAAGCCTCTGGATGCCAAGAAGGTGAGCTGGTCAAGCGACGGCAAGACGGCGACGCTCGATCTGAAGCTCGGCCGCAGTCATCCGTACCAACTGTCCATTCCGCAGAGCGCGGTAAACCGCAAGCAGGATCCCTTCGCGGCGGACTGGAAATTCTCATTTGAAACCATCATCGAAGTGCCGTCGCAGGGTGATGGGAATCGGATTGGCTCGGGGGCGCCGGTGCTCATCCAGATCGAAAACAGCCCGGAGGCCCGGCCGCAGGCGGGCATGCAGCAGGCCGACATGGTCTACGAGTACATCAGCGAGGGATCGATTCCGCGCTTGACCGCCGTCTACTGGCACGCCCTGCCCGGTTTGGTGGGTCCGGTACGCAGCTGCCGGCTGATCACCATCCGGCTGGAGCTGATGTACAAAGGCATGATCTACTGCTCCGGCGCCAACGACTATGTCCTGGGCATGGTGTGGAGATACCCGAACCTGGTGAACGACTACAGCCGGGGTGCCGGTGGAGTCTTCTTCCGCGATAACGACACGCGCTACGCACCGCACAACGTGATGATGAACGGCGGAAACACCACGAACTGGACCGCGCAGCAACACATCGCGGCGCCGACCTACGAGATCGCCGGAAAACATCCCGACGGGACGTTCCAGGGCGACCCGGCTCCGGTCTTCACCGTCCCCGACCACGGCGCCAGCTGGACCTACGATGGCAACGCCAAGCAGTACTACAAGTCACAAGACGGCGCCTCATTCATGAACGTCGACACCGGCCGCGTCCACGCGAAGACCGTGATCGTCGAGTACGTGACGTCCTACCTCGACACTAATCCCGCCAACACCTTCCACGGCTACCACACGGAGGCTTATGAGCTCACCGGCGATGGAAAGGCCGACATCTATGTGGACGGCATCGTGATTCACGGCACCTGGCATCACCCGGATCCGAACGTGCCGGCGGTCTATCTCGATGCCAACGGAAACCCGATCGAGCTCGACAATGGCCTGACCTGGGTGCACGTGATCGGCTCCGAGAAGTGGCACGGCGGGATCTAAAACACAAAAATTAAACCGGGCAGGTGCGATGGACGCATCCCATCGCGCGACTCGGCTGAAATTCCAGTAGCCTCGTGGGCGCGGCACAGGCCGCGTCCATCGCCTGCCCTCATTCGCCCGAAAGGGCGGCCGCCCGAGGGGCGGCTGTCCGGCACAATCAGCGAGTGACTGATCCGCAAAAGACCGTCTACATCGTCCCGCACACGCACTGGGACCGCGAGTGGTACGAAACGTACGAGACGTTCCGCGCGCAGCTGGTCACGCTGTGGGATGAACTGCTGGCGCTGACCGAGGCAGACCCCGAGTTTTACTTCCTGATGGACGGGCAGAGCGTCGTCATCGACGACTATCTCGAAATCCGTCCGCACGCCAGCGCTCGTCTTGAGGCAGCCGTGCGTCGTGGCCAGATCCAGGTCGGTCCCTGGTACACGCTACCCGATGAATTCCTGGTCAGCGGGGAGACGCTGGTCCGCGACCTGCAGCGTGGGATCGCCGATGCCGACTCGCACGGCGGGTCGATGCGGGTGGGCTATCTCCCTGACTCCTTCGGCCACGCGGCGCAGATGCCGCAGATCTATCGCCAGCTCGGCTTCGAGCACGCGGCCGTGTGGCGCGGTGTACCGCTCGCGATCGATCGGGTGGCGTTCATCTGGGAAGCGCCGGATGGGAGCGAAATCCTGACCGCCTACATGGGAAACTCCTACTCCCACGGCGTCGATTTGCCCACCGAGCCGGAAGCGCTGAGCCGGCGCATCGCCATCGCGCTGGAGGCGATCGAACCCTTCCATCCCGGGAGCGACATCCTGCTGATGAATGGAAACGACCACGTCCTTCCGCAACGCGCCTTGAGCATCGCGGCCCGGGAAGCGAGCGGCCGCCTCGACGGCACCCGCATCCGCCTGGCGCGTCTCGACGACGTTCTCGGTCGGCTCCCGCGCGATGGTTGGCCGCGCTGGCGTGGCGAACTGCGCTCTTCTGCCCGGGCCAACGTGTTGATGGGAACGCTCTCGGTTCGAGTCGGCGACAAGCAGCACTACGCAAAAGCCACCCGAAGCCTCGAGCGACTGGCGGAGCCCGCTGCGGCGTTGAGCGGCCTGGACATGGGGGCCCGACTCGAGCCAGCCTGGACCCTGATCCTGCAGAACGCCGCGCACGACACGGCCTGCGGTTCCGGCATCGATGCAGTCGCGCAAACGGCCCGGCAGCGCAGCGAGGCTGCCCTGCGGATCGCCGAGGACATTCTCCCCGATTGCCTGCCATCGCTAGCGGGCGCCGGCGCCGTCTGGAACCCGAGTGCCTTTCCTCGACAGGCCGTAATCGACGTCGATGGACGTGCCCAGCTCACCCCGGTCATTTCCGGGTGCTCACGTGGCGCGCTTCAGGCCGTCACGCCAACGGCACCGGTCCATGCGGATCGACAGCGCCTCGAGAATGCCTACCTGGCCGTGGACTTCGACGCCGATGCAACTGTGAGCGTCGTCAACAAAGAGAACGGTGTCCGATTCGTGGGACTCAACCGGCTCGTCGATGAAGGCGACGCTGGAGATGAATACAACTTCTCCCCCGTTCCTGAAGGGGATGGGGCTTCCGTCGTAGCCATCGGTAGCCCGATCTTCAATGTGCTGGAGGCCGGGCCACTCCGGGGTCGCGTGGAAATTCGATTCAGCGGATCGATTCCTAAAGGGCTCCAGCCGGATCGGCGGCGCCGGACCGCAGAGCGAATCCCGCTCCCGGTTCGGCTCGTCGTCGCTCTTGACGCCGATTCGAGGCGGCTCGACATCGAGCTGGAACTCGAGAACAATGCCACCGACCATCGGCTCCGGGCGCATTTTCCCCTTCCCTATCTGGTCGTTGAGTCGGCGGCCGACACCCCATTTCATGTCACCCGACGTCCGGTAACGGCGCCGCGGCGCGACCCCGGATCGCAAGAACTCGAGCTGCCGACCTACCCGATGCGATCGTTTGTCGATCTGAGTGACGGCCTCGCAGGGATGACGCTGATCGCTGACGGCCTGCACGAGTACGAAGTTCTCCCGGGTGACCAGCCCGAGCTTGCCTTGACGTTGCTACGTGCAGTTGGTTGGCTGTCGCGCGATGACCTGACGACCCGCACCGGTCACGCCGGTCCAGGCGTCGAGACGCCCGGCGCCCAGGTGCCTGGGCGACATCGGTACCGCTATAGCGTGTTCTTCCACGCGGGCAACTGGGAGCAGGCGACCGTCTGGCGGGAGGCCGAGGCTACGCTCGTCCCGCTGTTAGTTGGCCACGGACCGACCCTGGCCACGGCGCCCCCCGTCATCGAGCTGCACCCGGACTGCATACAGATGACGGCTTGCGTTCCTAGACCCGATGGTTATGAGTTGCGAATTCTCAATGCGTCAGACAACCCACAGCAGGCAACCGTGCGGCTGGCTCCGAACCCGGCAGGCGTGGTCCTGCTCACCCTCGGCGGGCACATCCGCCAGTATCTGACAGGCTCCGCCGGCGTGGTCAATGTCTCGATGCGTGACTGGCAGATTGCGACCCTGCGGGTCAGTCGCTAGGCCGCCGCGAACGCTTTCTCGCGGTTCATCCAGCGGGGCAGCGCGGTAAGGAGCGCCGGACCTTCCACCTGGGTCTTAATGACATATTCGAGCGCGCCCAGCTGTAGAGCTCGCTTGATCAACGTCGGCTCACTGAAGTTCGACATGACGACGACCGGCGTGTTCTTGGTCTCATCGGAGGCGCGCAACGTCTGCAGCACCAGGATGCCGTTCTGGCGAGGCATCATCACGTCGAGCAGAATCACCTGCGGTTGCAACCGGGTTGCCAGATCGACGCCTGACACGCCATCGTTGGCGACCTCCACCCGATAGCCATTGCCCCTGAAGAGGGTGGCGTAATAGCTCGCCGCCGTCGCATCGTCCTCGATGATCACGAGCGTCCCGGCAGTCGCGTTGCTGTCAGCCGGCGCGACCGGTTGATCGGGTGCCTGCGCGCGCTCTGCTTCGCCGCCTTCGGTACCCGGTGCCGCGGTCTCGGCCGTGGACTCGGGATCGCTGGTCGTCTCCACCTCTGCCGTGTAGCTCGGTGTCCAGGGATCGAATGAATCGGACGAGGTGCTGGAAGCTTCGACCGGCTCCGCTTCATGCGCCTCCTCTGTGGCCGGCGCGATCGAAGAAGTTTCCGGGACGGCCGCCTCTTCCCTTGATGAGCTCGCTTCGTCTTGCCGGCTCCAGGAATACGAGGGCCAGCTGGGCTCTACGGCCGGGGCGGACGCCTCAACGTCGGCGTTCGGCGACGGCTTCTGCTCGGACGCCACCTCGGGCTCCGCCGGTGCCGCGGCCTCGGTTTCGGGCGCAGCGACCTCTTCCCCAAACATCATCGATCGCATCGACCGCCGGGGATCGGTCTTCGCTTCCGGTTCCGGGGTCATCTCGGGCTCGCTCAGCGACGCCGCTGGCTCCTGGGTCGAAGAAGCGGCCTTCTCGTCTTCTTCCTGGCTTGGCGGCGCCGTGACATCCATCGCCGGCTGCTCCGGGCCGCCCGATGTCGTGGCCTCTGCCAGCGGCGTGGATGGCAGCTGGAATGCGGCAGGCTGTGGGCCCGCCGGCTTCGCACCGATGGGCGGTTCAACAGTCGGTGTGGTCGGGGCGGAAGCCGCGGGTGGAGCAACAGCGGCAGCGGGTGGCGCCGCTGGGGGCGTCCAGCCTGAGGTCGGCAGAGGCTCGGCCGGCCTTGGCTGAACGATTTTCTCCAGATTTTCGAGGACGTTGAAGTTGAAGCGTCGTCGCTTCGGCTTACCCCTTCTGCCAGCATCTGGAGCCGAGGGCTCTGGCGCAGGCGGCGCCGGGAAGGCCGGCATCATCGGCGGGGTAGATGGACCGGGCGGCGCAAACGGCTGCGCGGCGGCGGATGAGCCTGTCGCCGGGATCGGGAACGTCGGCTGTCCGAAGGGTGGAGGCGGTGGGGCGAAGGCGCCAGGGGCTTGCGACGGAGGCGAAAAGACTCCCGGCCCCGGCATGGATGGCATGGAAGGCTGCGGCATGGTTGGTGGAACGCCGGGCTGGGGCTGATATAAGGGAGCGGGGGTCGCGGCTGGGCCCTGTGCCGGCCGCCCGGGGCCGCCCTGAAAAGCCCAGGGAGTCTGCGGTGCAGCTGGTGCGCCCCACGGCGTCGGGGGAGCAGGGTATTGCGGGGTCGGCTGACCTGGTTGGCCAGGAGTCGTGTTCGTCGCCCATCCAGGAGGCGATGGCGGCGAATAGATCGGCGAGCTCGGGACACCGGCTTTCTGGAGTGCGGACCCCAAGTTGCGCGCATAGGTCCTGCCTCCCTTGATGGGTGGCAGTGCGCCTCCTTGTTCCCTGGGCGCTTCCTCGGCCACGGTGGACGCCGCGTAACGCCGACCGGATGTGGCGGAGCTGGCGCCTGACTTGGCGGCCGAGAGATCACGATCGAGGCGCTGGCTCTTCCAACGATGGATCAGGGCATCGAGGGCCGCCAGAAAGAGACCTAGACACAGAAAGAAAATCACGAGATTTCGGTTCGCGAACAGGAGATGGCTGAAGGGAGCCAGGAAATTCTCGAGACCGCTCATGCGGAGATCCCCCGCCGAACCGGGCGGCCATGGAAGACAGGGCAATAGCGCTGGCTGGCCGCAGGCACGTTAATAGAACGGTGAGTGGCGAAAAGGCTGTCACTCGGTCGGGCCGGACGTTACCGGACCGTCACGACCGATGCCTCAACTCCGCTCGGCGAGCCGCTGGTAACGCTCCTGAAGCCGAGGAATGAGCTGAGCGAAGTTGACGGCCCAACCGATACCCACGACCTTGTCGGTAAACACGCGGGGATCATCAGGATTCCAGTAGGCGTCGCGAAACCGTTCGATGGTGGGAAAGCGAAAGTCGTAGGGTACGCCGGCGATGCGGCCGTGCCAGCGGCGTTCGCTCTCGGGCTTGTTCAACTCCTGGGCGACCGCGGCCAGAGTCAAGAAGAGGATCGCGGCTCGCAGGAGTCGACCAGGCCGCATGATCAGCCGGCCTTCTGTCCGTGGAATCCGAGGCTGGGGAGGTCGTCGCGCAGGTTCTCCATCGACTTGGCATAGACCCAGTAGTCAAGCGCGGCCTTCGAGAAGACGACGCGTTCCCCGACGTTGGTGAAGGGAATGGCGCGCTTGGTAACCATGTCATCGATCACATCGGATGGCACGCCCAGGTAACTCGCGGCCTGCAGCGTGTTCATCACGTAGTTGACGCCGGTCGGATCGTAGATCAAAGATCAATCCTCCGGGTGCGGGAATTTGCGCTACCTATAATAGGGGCCGCGCTGCGGGGCCGGTTCGTCTAGAGGCCCAGGACGCCGCCCTCTCAAGGCGGAGATCAGCGGTTCGAATCCGCTACCGGCTACCAATTGCGTTCCACGAACGCCGTCACACTGCTTCATCTCGTGGATAGTGATTCCCGAATCGACATGAGCCATCAGCTCGTAGCTCGGAACTCGATTAGTTCGGATGTCTTGCAGTCTTTGTTGCGCGACATCCGTCCCGGTGCGCGAACAGACGATGGGCTCTGGAACTGCACGAGCGAATAAGGAAGCTGGAGATGCGGCTACTCGGCGACCGAGTCTCGCGTGGCACGGCTTGGCGGATTGCGCGTCAGTTGGGATAGGACTCCTTCCGCGACGCACAGTACCTAGTGATCACCCGACCGCAGGCCGATGCCCTCATCAGAGTCGATTCCAAGTTGG
>CAZRMD010000085.1:0-11953 GCA_964601135.1 uncultured Actinomycetes bacterium
GCCTCAAACGCTCGCATCGCACGATCCGCGCGGCTCGCGTGGGCCGGCGGGCCCGCCGGTGGCTGCGGCACCGGCGCCTCCGTCGGGTCCGGCAACGCCACCACCACCACCAGCCGCTCCGGCGCCCGTGTATCGCCCGGTACCCGTGACGTCCTCTGCCCCGCCCGCTCCGGCCGCGCCGCCCTCTCCGGCCTCTCGGCCCTTCGTGGCAGCGGCCCCGGTATCAGCACCAGAACCGGTCCTTGCAGGCGTTGGGGCCCCGACCGCCCCAGTCGCGCCGGCCGCCCCCGTCGCACCGGCGGCTGATGAGCCCATCTCGCGCCGCCCGACGTCGGTCGCGCCCACGATCTCGCGCCCGCGGCCCGCGCCTCGCACTGTGGAAGCGCCGACCCGCCGGCGTCCCGGCGACCTGATCTGCGGCGACTGCGGCGAGGGCAACGACCCGACCAGGCATTTCTGCCGCCGATGCGGCAACTCGCTGGACGAAGCGGTCGCCGTCAGCCTTCCCTGGTACCGGCGATTCTTGAACCGTGTGTTCGGGAAGCGGACCCGCGAGGCCGGCTGGCGGCCGCGTCGGGTGGGCGCGCCCAACGTCATGGGTTTCGTCTTCAGGATGGTCCGGCTTGCCATCGTCGCGCTGATCGCCGTCGGGGTGCTGGCGTTCGCGCTGCTTCCCCCCTTCCGCAGCCTGGTCGTGGACCGCGTCACCAAGGCCGTGACCGCCGGGCGCATGCTCGTGCATCCCAACTACGACCCGGTCTATCCAACCGGGGCCTCCGCCTCCACATCGATCGCGGGTCACCTACCCGGACTCACCGACGACAAGGTCAAGGGCACCTACTGGGCGGCGTTGCCGACCGACCGCACTCCAACGCTGGTGTTCCGATTTGACACGCCGCAGGATCTCGCCGACATCGGCTTCACATCCGGCGCATCGGGCCCGGCTCCGGCCGATCAGTTTCTGGCCCAGCCAAGGCCGCACCTGGTCCACCTGGTGTTTTCCAATGGGACATCGCAGGATCTGACCCTGGCCGACAAAGACAGCGCCCAGTTCTTCCCGATCAACGCCAAGCAGGTGACCTCGGTCGAGATCCACATTGTCAGCGTCTATGCAACGGCCGGGGCAGCGCCGTCGTCCGTCGCCATCGACGAGGTGGAATTCCGGATCAAGGACTAACCCGAAGACCTCCCTCCCCTTGTGGGGAGGGTCAGGTCGCGGAGGGGGTCTACAACCGGGCGGTGGCGCTCAGGCCAAGCTCGTCGAGCACCTGCGCGTAGTCACGCCGAGCCCGACTCGCGGCGATCGTGTCGCCCGCCCGTTCGCGCGCCTGAATGAGCAGCTTCCACAGTGGGTCGTGGAATCGGTCCACCCACAGACCGGTCGCGCAGGCGCTTGCGGCGGCTTCCGCCTCATTGCGCTTCAACAGCAGCTCCGCAAGTCCTTGCGCGGCCTCCAGCGCACCGGCCCGGAAACGCTCGCGCAACTCGATCGCCCATTCGGCTGGGCCATCCTCGGGGAGGAGCTCGCCGGCGTAGACATCGAGGGCTTGCCGGTAGGCGGTGATCGCCGCGTCCGTCTCGCCGCGGAGCCGAGCCACGCGGGCAGCGGCCAGCGCTTTGGAGAACACCATCAGGTCGACCTCGGCGTCCGGTGGCAGCGCGATCCGGTAGGCATCGCCCTCGCGCAGCAGGAAGGACGACCCGCCGCGCCCCACGCCTGGTTCCAGCCAGGAGCGTAACGACGAGACCGCGACGTGCAGATTCCGGGCGCCGGTCTCCGCATCGGCGTCCGGCCAGAACGCCGCCTGCAGCACCTCGCGATGCACGGGATTGCCACTATGCACGGCCAGCAGGCGCAGGACAGCGCGGGCACGTGGCTTCACGGCGATGAGGTCGACGGGACGGCCTTTGATCGCGATGCTGAACCCACCGAAACATCGGAGACTCAGCGACGGGGCGGCTCGGACGGCACCGATGGAGATGACGTTCGCCGGAGCCGGCGGCGCCTTCGTTGTCAGCGGCGCGAGACCACATTCGTCCTGGACCGCCAGCGCCAATCCCTGGTACTCGGCCGCCCGCTCTGGTTCGAGTTCGGCCAGGGCGAGGTATGGGAAAAAGCGGGCTCCCGGCGTTCCGCTGTAGCGCGCCAGGCTCTCGGCTTGCAGCGCCGCATCGCGGGTCTCGGGCGAGCCGGCGCGCGCCAGGCTGAGCGACAGCAGCCCGCGCGACCAGGCCTCGAGCACGCCGGCACCCAATCGATGAAAGGCATCGGTGGTCTGCTCCAGCGCGACCGCCGCATTCTCGCCGCGGTATACAGCGGCCCAACCGATCATCAGCCCGACCAGCGCGCTCCCCCATCGATCGCCTTCGCGCTTGCAGGCATCCAGCAACGCGGCCGCCTCGCGCTCGCTGCCCGATCGCTGGCCAAGCACCAGTGCCGCGCGCGCCAGTCGCGCCAGCCAGCCGAGCCCAAGATTCTCTGCCGATTCAGCGGCGTCCTCGACGTCGAACACCCCCTGCAGGTCGCCGCTCAGCAGCGCGGCGATTCCGGCCGATAAACGACCGGCCGTCGTCAGGGCGCCGCTGGCGTCGCGGCTGTCGGCGGCGGCGGTCAAAAGGCGGCGCGCCTGCTCGAGCTGACCGGCCAGCAAGCACAGCAGGCCGATGGTGAGTGTGCCGGTTGCTTCGGGGAGCTGGCTCGCGTACGGCTTGGCGGCCAGCGGATCATGGGCCACCGCCTTGCGCAGCAGACCCGCCCAGTCGTTGCCTGGCATGGGCGCCGGTTCGAGCCAGCCAGCCAGCGCCTTGCGCTCGGACGAGCAGATGAGTCCGGCTTCACTCGATCCAAAGACGCGCTCGGCGCGAAGGTAGGCGTCGATGGCCTCGCGCCAGCGGCCTTCGGCGCGATGCCGCCGGGCGCTGCCCAGCATCAACCAGGGATCCTGCCGTAACAGCGCCGGTGGCAGGGCATCGATCCAGGTATCGGGCCCGTGCAGCAGTTCCCCGCCCTGATGCCGGATCAGCCGGTCGACCGCTTCCCAATCCTCGCCGCGGGAGAAGGCTTGCACCGCCTCGGCGAAGGAACCATGCTGTTCGAGAAGTACACCGGCCCGCCGGTAGGCGGCGCGGGCCTTGATCTCGCCGAGCTCCTCGACGAGCACCTGCTCGAGATGCGAGCGCAGCACTTCGTGGTAGCGATAGCCACCGCGATCGTCGGTGGCCGTGGTGAAGATCTGGCGGCGCTCGAGCTCTTCGAGCACTTGCTGGCTGCTGCCACGCTCCAGGAACTCATCGCAGATCGGTCCGCTGAGCCGCGCCAGCACGCAGGTGCGGACCAGAAACCAGCGCAGGTCCGTTGGTAACTGGTTGAGGACGTTGCGTGTGAGGTACTCGCGAGTCAGGCGGGATCGGGTGCCCAGCGCGCCGAGGATACGGCGACGCTCCTGCGGCGACTTTCCCTGGGTGGCGAGATGAAAGAGCTGCAGCCCGGCGGCCCACCCCTCGGTGCGCCGCGCCAGCTCAGCGAGCTCTTCAGGAGGGAGCGGCTCGCGATAGAAATCGCGGAACAATCGCTCGACTTCCCAGGATCGAAACCGCAGATCCTCGCTGCCGATCTCGAGCAGGGCTCCCGATACCCGCAGCCGTGACAGGTTGAAGTTGGGAAGCGACCGCGATCCAATCAGGACGGTGATGCTCGAGGGCGCGTAGTCGATCAATCGTTCCAGGCTCTGCTCGGCAGGGCTGTCCTCCAGCGCGTGCAGATCATCGATGACGAGCAAGGCGCGTTGGCCGGGCCAGGTTTCGAGCGCGCGCGCGGCGCTCTCGACCGAATCCCATTCGCCGCGAAGCGGACCCAGCGCCGAACGAAAGGCCGACTCCAGATGGCTGAGCAGGGTCGACGTTTTCGCATCCCAGCTCTCCGCCCGGTACCACGCCACCGGCACCTTAAGCGATGCGGCAAAACCGGCGAGCAATGTGCTCTTCCCCGATCCAGCCGGCGCCACCACCAGACCGACACGATGCTGCCAGATGCGATTGAGGAGGGCGTCGACGCGTTCGCGGGCAAGGGAGTGAACCTGCGGTATCAGCACCTTCGCCGATACCACGGCCGTCGAACCGTCCCTCACCCTGGCCTCCCCTCAAGTCCAGTTGGTTCAGGTGCGCACGCGTTATTCAGCCGCGGCGCCTGCGCCTGCCCTCTGTTGTCCTGCTACTAACTACGCCCTGCGCCCTTCGCTCCGGGTACTCCGCCACACTACATGGAGGCTGCAATTTGTCAAGATTGTTTTCGCATAGCGTGCAAAGATTTCCACTTGTGCTGCACCCATGGCCTGTGGATAATCCACCGTCACTGATTGGCACACGAATGTTCGTTTGAGCGAGACCTGGTTCAGATGCCGCCCACGCCCCCAGGTCCTGCGCCCGTACCGATTGGCCCCGGAATGACCGGCAAGAGCGCCGGGTCGATGAAGTAACCGGAAAGATAGCCATTCGCACCGCGCGCGTTCTCGCCAGTCACGTAGAAGTAGGCGAACTGCGTAATGGGGTTCTGCGTTTCGTTGGTGGCGTCCTGGACGATCGGGATGATCACGATCTTGCCGATGAAGGCATCCGCCAGGCGGTAGTCGACGGCCCGGATGCCCGGCTGGGTGCTGATGCAGCTGGCCGGGCCAGGCCCAATATTGGCGCACTGGGCATTCGCGGTGCCGGTCGAGGCGATCGAGCTGCCGGCTGCCGGGCATGGATCCTGACCCTGAAGCCATGACTTGGTATCGGCGTTGCTGTTGCTCTGGCACTGCAGGCTGCTCCAGTAGAAGCCCGCGGCGCCGTCGTTGACCGAAAAATTCTGGGGCGTGGGGTTGTTCGCCGGGTTTTGCAATCCGGCCGCCTGGTAGGACTGCACGCTGAAGGCGGCGGGGAACACCGACAGACCCGTTTGCGTGCCACCGCCGGGGCTCGGCAGGCTGGTGTTGAGCGGGGTGGTCGAATCAAATGTGTCAACGGCGCCCGTGCGATAGGCTGCCGCCGCGGCGATATGGACTTGACTGATGCCAACCAACCGGATGAAATAGGTTCCAGCGTCGACCGCTGAGTAGACACGGATTCCGGACACCCGATAGCCATAGGCCGACTGCAGATAGGCGACAACCGGCAGCGAGGAGTTGACCGCGCCGACGGCGATCAGCTCGTTGCCGTTGAAGTCAACGTACCAGGCTCCCTTACTCCCCTTGACCGGTTGGCTGAAATCGACGCTGCCCTGGTTATCGCTGACCGCCGAGGAGGAGAGGCAACGGTTGGCGCTGACCAACGCCTGATATTGCGGAAGACTGGCATAGAGCGCGACCACGCATTCGACCTGCGCGTCGGACGCGGTCGACTTGTTCTCCGCGAGATAGACCGTGGCTGCCCGGGCTGCGATCGATGCCGCGTTGGCCTGAATCCGTTGCTGGCGGTACGCCATTCCGCCATCGATGACAAGACCGAGCATGGCGCCGATGGTCAGGGCGCCGACGGCAAACAGGATGGCCACTTGACCGCGGCGCCGGTCCGCGTGCCGACGTGTGATCCGTTTCACTGGGCAAGCACCTCCACGCTGGCTTGCAGGCTGAGACCGTTCTGCGGAAAGAACGCCTGCAGCATCGGAGTCATCGGTTGATAGCGATAGGTTGAGGTCACAGTGATCGGTTTGCCTGGCATGGTGCAGGCGCCTCCCGTTGTCGGATTTGCACTGACGCTCAGCTGGCCGGGTCGGAGCAGCTGCCCTGACGCCAGCACCTGCTGACTTAGCTGCGCGGCGGTGTAGCCGGAGCCGTTGTAGCCGCAATGCAGGCTGGCATACGAGGCGGCCGTCTCCGTGCCATGGGCGAGCGTGTTGTAGGTGTAGACGGCACCGCCCAGGTCGAAGAGGGCGAAGAACATCAGGAGCACGAGCGGCGCCAGCAGCGCAAACTCCACCGCACTCTGCCCACGCCGACTCCGCGAAGGTTTCACCAGGTCTCTCCTCGTGCCGTCGCGCTGGAGCCGACCTGATGCAGATTCAAAACCTGACTGACGATCGGCGTGAAGGGCGCGAAGGTCGCGGTGATGCTGACCGTGATCGGTGTGCGCCCATATGGATCAGCCGGGCTGTTGGTCACCGATACGTTTGGGCAGCCGATGCCCAGCGACGACGCGGAGGCGATGGCGACATCCACCGATTGGCCCCAGGCCCGTTGACATGACCCACCTGCACTCGAGCCGTCGGCTTGATGTTGCGCCGCATAGGCGGCTGCCTGCCGAGCGGCGTTTGTGACGGTCAAGGTTGCTGCAAATGCCCGGCCGAAGTCCACGGCACCGAGCACGAAGAGCATGAAGACGGGGATAACGACGGCCGCTTCAACCAGCGCCTGGCCGCGACGGGTTCGCATGACAACGTCCCTCCCGCCTTCCACCGTACGGCTCGAAGCTGACAAAAAACTGAAAGAGCGTCACGGCTTTGATGAAAACCTGGTCGCGGCCGCGTGACGCCGAAGCGAAGGCGCCAATGAGACACATCAACCGAAGTAGGTGCGACACATCACCCGAAGGTGTGCGACACATCAGCCGAAGCTCCAATGGGACACTTCAGCCGGATCAATACATGCGAAGCGCCCCCTGCAGGATTCGAACCTGCGACCTAGTGCTTAGAAGGCACCCGCTCTAGTCCACTGAGCTAAGGGGGCGGCGTCGCGGATTATAAGGATGCGTCCCCGGCTATTCGTGCGCGGCATGGGCCAGCAGCCGGGAGGCGCGCCAGCCCGGAGCTTCGAGCGCGACGACCGAAGCCAGGATGCAGGCACCGCCGAGGTATTGCAGCGGGCTCGCCGTTTCACCCAGGATGATGACCGCGAGCAAGACGGTGCTGGCCGGCTCGAATGTGCTGAGGATCGCCGCCCGGGACGCCCCTACCAGCCGCAATCCCAGAATGAAGGCGAGCACCGGGATGGTCGTCCCGAGAATGGCAAAGCCTGCAATCAGAAGGAGCCGCGGCGTGGTCCACTTCACCAGCAGCTGACCCGTGAACCCGGCGGACGCCGACCACACGATCGCGGCCGAGCTCATGATCATCGCCGTCGCCGACACCGGCGGGAGGCCGGGCAACAGCCGGCTCCCATAGAGGATGTAACCGGAATAAATCGCGGCGGAGGTCAGCCCCAGGATGATGCCGATGGGCGGCGCCGCGTGCAGGACCTGCGCCTGAACGACGAAAACGGTGCCCAGGAATGCCAGACCTACGGCAGCCAGTTTCATCCATCCGAGGGGCTCATCGAAGAGCAGCTTTGCCAGTAACGTGACGACGACGGGATAGGTGTAAAGCAGCAGCGCGGTGGTCGAAGCGGGAATGAAATGCAGGGCGTTGAAATACGCCGCCGACTGGCCGAAATAGCCGGCACCGCCCATGATCGCGAGTCCAACCAGGCTGCGTCGCGTCGGAAGACCGCCGTGCATCAGCGCTACCGCTGCCCAGAGCAGCAACGCCGCGAGCATGAAGCGATAGCTCAGAAGCTGCGGCGTGGTCAGGCCGAGACGATAGGCGAACTTCCCAAAGACCGCCAGGGTGCCGAAGCAACAAGCTGAGCCGATGATGAGCGCAACGCCCATCGCGTTGTGATTCGCGACCGGCGCACGCACCCGGTCATTCTATGGAGCAATCCGATGCAAGGCTACTGGACGAGCACCGGCGAGTATGCGAGCGCCAGTGGGTTGAAGTTCTCGGTGATCGAACCGCTGCCCTGCCAGTGAATGCCATAGGCAAGGAGCTGGCCAAATCCGGCACCAGAGCTGGCGCCACCGATGAAGACCCAACCCTCGGGTGCCAGCGTGGCTCCCAGGATGCTGACATTCGCGCCACCCTGCACGATCCAGATCGACGAGCCATTGCCAATCTGGCTCGCGCATTTCGTTGTCGTGCATCCGGTCGCACTACTCAAGGTCGCCGTGTCGGTGAAGTTCCATGACGAGGTGGCGTGCTTCGGGTCGTCGTAGACGACGACGCTGTGATACATGGGCGACCCGGGGGCGTAGAAGGTGGCGCCACCCTGGATGTGCAGCCGGTTTGCATCGCCGCTGTGAGCCGTACCACTGGTCGTATCGGTGCAGTACTTATACGTGGTCGCCCCTCGAGTTGACGTCCCACCGGTGCAGGCTGGATCCGACGCGGGCCCAGCCGACCAGAAGACGAACAGCACACCGAAGTCACCCTGAGGCGTGCAGTTGAAGCGCTGCAAGACGCCGCTGATCGCGAGCGCCAGCTGGGTGGCCGGCTGGCAGATGCCTGCCGCGTTGTTGTACTGATAGGCCGCATTGCAGCTTGGTGGCGCCTGCCCGTAGCAGTCGCCGGTTACCACGCTGCCGCCGATCTGCAAGCCCATGGCGTCGCTGGTGGCACCGGTACCTTCAAAGTAGTAGACACCGGGCTGCAGGTACAGCGTCGCGCCGGCGGGAACTGTAACGAGGCTGTAGCGAGGACCGATTGGCTGGCCGCTGACCGAGCTGCGGGTGGGTTGCAACATCTGAGTGCCGGAGACGGTGATCGGCCCGGCAAGCGCGCCGCAGTTCGGGCTCGCGGGCGCCGGGACTGCCAAGCACGGATCATCGGGCAGGTGCACGTTTGGCACGAGTTTGTAGTTGGCCAGCGAGTTGTTGACCGATGCCGGCGTCGGACCGGGACATTTGTTGCTGCCCACGCCGCTAAATGAGATGGTGGCCGGGATCCAGGTATCGACGTCACCGCCGAACTGGCTGGGTGATCCGACACAGGTGAACGTGAGCGTGCCCGAACCCACCCCGGCAACGCCGCCGTTGCTGCCGACACTCTTGTTGGTCGACAGCCCGCCGCTGCCGTTGTGGTTGATGGCGCTGGAGTCGTCGTGTTTGAAGGCGAAGATCGAGTAGTTGAGCGCGTAGTTCCGTCCCGTCGCCTGCACGTGCACGTTGACGGTGGGAACCAATGCGCCGCCGACCAGAAGGGGAAGCTTGTGGACCAGGTCGACATGGATGAAGGCTGAGTCCTCGGCCCCTGGGTAGGCGTACGGGGTCGTGATGTTGAGGGTGTAGTTTCCAGTCGTATCGACCCAGTTGACGCAGCAGGGTGCGGTCGCGGCGGGGGCCGCGGCATTGTCGCTCTTGTTGTAAGGACCGCCCGGCGTGGTGGCTCCATCGCAGGCCGTCGGCCGGCATGCTCCACCCTGCAGGACGTGGGCCACAACGCCCGTCTGGCCGCCGTTGCACCACGCCGGTCCGGGGCAGGTGTAGTTGTTCGAAAAGTCGATTCCAAGGGATTGCTCGATGGCGTAGACGGCGTCATCGATCGCCGTCTCTGAAGCGCTCTTCGGGACGGTGGGGCCGATATCCGCCGCTCCCGTCAGCGCCGCTCCATCGGCGGCGTTCTGCAGCGTGCGCTGGTCGATCAGGATGCGTCCGCCATCGATCGCCAGGGCGGCAATGCCAAACAGAGCCACCGAGGCGAGGGCAAACATCAGCAGCACCTGGCCACGTTCCGCCCGCCTGCGGATGGCGATCATCATGGGGTCCACTCCGTATCCATCGCCGACGTCGCAACCACGTAGATCGTGCCCGTCAAGTCACTAAGCATCGGCGTGGTGGGCCGGAAGGCGTAGACGACGGATACCCTCACGTAGGGAACGGCGGCCCCGAAGGTGGCATTCGACCGGTCAATAAATAGATAGGCCTGGCCCAGAGGCGGCTGCTGACAGGCGCTCAGGGCCGCCGGCGGCTGGGGAGGTGTCGAGGTACCGCACCCAGCAGGCTGGGAGAGCGGGATGGTCGCCGCCTGGGCCTGAGTGCTCAGATTCGAAAGGACCTGGCTGTCCGTCAGTCCCGTTCCCTGGTTGTAGACGGCTGCATACCGGGCACCGTTTCTCGCCAGGCCGGAACCCGCGACAAAATAGAACCCCACCCGGCCAAAATCCAGGATGCCCACCATGAGCAAGACGAACAGGGGCGCCAGCAGGGCAAACTCAACGAGTGCTTGACCATAACGCCGTCGTCGGGAACGGAGCGTTCTCAGCATTTCAGTACCAGGTCAACATGGTGGTTTGCGCTTTCAGCGTGATGACGCCACCACTCCCAAAGCTCTGAATGAGAAAGGTGATTGGCTTGAAGCTGGCGGTCGCGGTCACCGTGACCGGATGCCGGCCCGGCTGCCGCGACGGCGGATTGGCTGCGCTGTTGGCCGCCGGCGAGATCGTCACGCTGGGCGTGGCACCGCTGCATGACAGCGTGACATAGCCCCCCGCCTCTCGCGCTGCCGCCGCGCAGGCGTCCGAATCGGTGTATTCCTCTGGATAGTCGATCACCACCCGGGCGGCTTCCCGGCTGGCGTTCTGAAGGACGATGTAGTAGTAAAAGGCGCGCGTCAAGTCGACCGCGCCCAGGAACAGGAGGGCGATCAGGGGGAGAAGCAGGGCGAACTCAACGAGCGACTGAGCGCTCTGCAGAGGCGAGCGTGCTCGTTCCCTCTTTGGCACAGCCATACCTTATTGACGCGTTCCTACGCCGACTCTTACGAGGTCAGTCGGGGCCACCCGCGGGCCAGATCGTTACGGAATCGCGCTAACAATGACGAAACCGTGACGACCTACTGGATCAGCCCCTTGAGGTACGGCAGCTGGTTCGGATTGTAGTTCTCGTTGATCGTGCCGCCGCCGTTCAACATGAGGGTCCAGGCGACGATCTGTCCCACCCCTGAGCCGCTCGCACCGCCGCCGATTTGCATGTTGTCAGCCGGCCCATAGATCAGGCCCTGGATGTTGTAGTAGCCGCTACCTGTGAGCCGGACCACGTTGGTGCCTTTGGCATTGGCGGTGCAGGTCGTCTGCCAGCCAGGCATCTCCTCGATGTAAAGGCTGATGTTGAAGTATTTGGGCGACGGCGATAGGGTCACGGACGACGAGCTGCCCGTCGTGGTAAATAAGTGCTTGGCGCACTGCGTGCTTAGCGACGCGTTGGCAGGCACCACTTCGATGATGACGCCCGGATCGAAGCTGCCCCACGACTGCAGCGTGGTGCCCGTACCGCAGGGGTTGGTGACCGGATAGGTGTCGGTATTCTGGAACGTGCGCAACGTTCCGCTGATGGTGACACCACCGGCGTCGATGTGATAGACGCCGGGATAGAGAACCTCCGTGCCGTTGACGGTCAGCCCGTTTGAATAGTGTCCAGGACAGACCACGGTATTGCCATTGATCACGTTCGCGCCCGGGTTGGTGATGTTCGGTGCGGCTGGCTCCGGGTAATTCGGGTCGGGAAGGATGCCCGCCGGCGTTTTATAGCTTCCCGGTGCGGTTTGACCACAGAATGCCTCGGTGCTTACCCGTCCCGCATCGGTGCCCGTTTCCGAGACGGCCCAGAGATCGCCCGACGTCCCCGGCCCGGTGGTGTTGACCGGTGGACCCGACGTGCAGGGACCGAAATAGATATCGCCCGTTCCCGGGTCGATGCTCGCGTTGGAAAAAACCCCACCGCGGTCGGCGGAATTCGATCCGCCCGGCCCGCTTAGATTCAGCGCCGTACCCGTACCGCTCATCTGCAGGTCCGAGTAGGTGGGTGAGGCGCCGCTTTGCAGCAGCACGATTGCGTAGGGGAAAACCTCATTTTGGGCCGTGGCTCGGGCGGAAAGCGTAATCGTCGATTGGAACCCATGGACCGGACCTAGCGCCACCGGGTGAACGTGCCAGACGATGACCTGATAGTTGTAGGCGGTCGTCGCAGAAAGCTCGGCGTAGTAGCCCGACCCCAGGCTGATCGTTCCGACGCCATTCCCACCTGGTGCGCCGATGGTCGCCTGATTCGGACATGCGGGGCTACACACCGTCCCTGACAGGCTGGTACCCGAGAGATTCTTGACCAGGTTGTTGATCGCCTGGTTGTGGATGTTCGTGTAGTTGAGCGGCACCGCCATCAGCAGCTCGTT
>CAZRMD010000086.1:0-11914 GCA_964601135.1 uncultured Actinomycetes bacterium
CGGGATCAGCGACGAGCTTGGTAACACCTTGTGGTCCCGCTCTTTGAAGAAGTTGAGAAAACGCTGGCGGATCTCCGCGCTGTTCACTCTTGGTCCTTGCGCGCAGTGAATTGTATCGGGATCGCTTCGGGTCGCCGGTTAGCTCGGGACCGGCATCTCCCGTTTGAGGCGCTCGACCGCCGCTCGCTGCAGTCGCGAGACGTGCATCTGCGAGATCCCGAGGCGCTTGGCGACCTCCGCCTGGGGGAGCTCGTCCACGAACCGGAGGTACATGATGCGCCGCTCACGCGGGGTCAGATGGCGCATCGCCTGATCGAGCAGGTCCTGCAGCTCTACCTTGTCGAGATTCTGATCATCCAGGCCCAGCCGTTCGGTCAATTGGAGTCCGTCCTCATCCTGGGCCGGTCCAGTTGACTCGAAGGGAACCGTCCGCTGTGCTGGGCTCGCTTCCATCGCCGCCAGAACTTCTTCCGGCTCCAGCTCCAGCTCTTTGGCGATCTCCTGTACGGACGGCTGCCGTCCGAGCCGACCCTGCAGTCGCTGCTGGGCAAGGTCGGCCCGCTGCATCGTCTCCTGCAGGCGGCGCGGCACTTTCACTGCCCAGCTTTTGTCCCGGAAGTAGCGCTTGATTTCACCCACGATCGTTGGGGTGGCAAACGTCGAGAACTCGAGGCCACGCTGTGGCTCGAAACGCTCGATGGCCTGGAGCAGGCCGATGTATCCGACCTGGACGATGTCCTCGAGCGGCTCACCACGGTTGGCAAATTTCTTGGCGAGGAAAACCACCAGGTTGTTGAACAACTCGACAAGCTGCTGCCTTACCTGGGGGTCTTTCGTTTTCTGATATTTGAGGAAGAGTCGGCGGGTGAGCTCGCGGTTCGGCCGGACTGTCGCCTGCGAGGAGGCTGGCCGCTCTACTCGATCAGGTATTTGACCATCCTCATCCGCATGCTGCCCGTGTGGTTGTCCACCTGATAGCGGAGCTCATCCACAAACAGCCGGATCATGTTCAGCCCAATCGTTTCATAATCCAGGTCCGCTTCGCGCCGCACCCGACGGATCGCTTGCTGCTCGACGGCATGGGGCGGCACGCTGCGCACCTCGACCTCGAGCCGTCGCGGCTGGCTCTTGAAGATCAATTTGAGCTGGCCGTTGCCCTTGCCCCATTTTTCAGCCGCCGCGGCGCAGGCGCTTTCGCACGCTTGGGAGATGGCGATATTGAGGTCATCGATTTCCTGAAGTGAGAAACCGACAACCAGTCCGAGTGCCGCCGCCGAACGCTTGGCCACCACGATGTAATCGTCGACCGCCGGCAATTTCAGTTCCGTGACGCGTGTGGCTGTGGCGGTCTGGCCGGCGCTGGACTGTTGGCGAACTCGGCTCTCCTTCATGTCTCCTCCCCGTGCCTGGCAGTAGGTGGTCGGCGGCGGCCCAATCCGCCAAGCGCGTCGCGGACCCGATCCCGCCACCCGGTGATGGCGGCGCCGGTGGCGTTCATGGCCCGGTCGGCGGTGGCGAACTTGTCATTGACGCCGGTGACCATGTCATCGATCTGCTGCAGACTGTGGCGCAGCTCCGGGAGGGCCAGTCGAGCTTCGTCCAGGGTCAGGCTCAGGATGGCCTCGACGGTGCGAAGGCTGCGGGTCATGTTGAGCAGGATGAACGAGGCAAAGAGGCTGAGGATCAAAAAACCGATTCCGACCAGCAGCACTCCGACCTGCCACACCATGATGGCTCCTTTTTCTAGAGCTCCAGACCCGTTCCCAGGGCTTGCCGATGTTCTACCGTGCCGAACACTGAATTAAACCGGCTGCCGTCTCAGCCAGCGGCTTCCAGCCCACTGGAGCAGGGCCAGGACCGCAATATCGGTCACCGGATGCAGCTCGCCGAGTGCCAGGCGGCCTCCGATCCCCACCAGGGCAAGGGCCTCACCGACCAGCACGGCCAGCCCGCTGAGGCCCAGGCGGATCAGGTAGTGCGGCGCTCGTGGAGCTGCCACATAGGCTACCTGGGTGCCGAGCAGGATAAGAAGCAACGCGAGGGCAAAGACTGGCGGGATGGCGACTGGCAACGCCGGGCAGTGTAGCCGATTCGCACCGGAGAAAACGAGAGAGGTCCGGCATCATGCCGGACCTCTCCTGGCGGCTAGCTACTGGCTCCTGTGACCGTGGGGCTGGTGATCGCTTTTGGTATTGGTGTTTGCCGGCGTTCCGTCGATCTTCGCGAGCTGTCCCGGGGCGGTCGGTCCGGTCGTCGAGAAGTTCGCCGACTGTGAGTTGCTGGCCGCCTGGCTGTGGTCGCAGGCGTTGATCGAGTTGATCGAGTTGCCTGGCCGGATGCAGGTCGGAACCGCAACCGGGTCGAGCGTGATGGCGGGGACGATGATGCCGATGCCGTACGGGTTGTTCGCGCTGATCGTGATGTTCGTCAGGGTCTTGTTCGCAATCTGGATGGTGAGCATGTCGATGATCGCCGTGCCACCACCAGCCGCCGCCTGCGCCTGACCAGTCCAGACGTTGGCCAGGGCCGGATCGGTCGCCGTGTTGACCGTACCGGTTCCCGGACGCCACTCGCGGACATTGCTGCCGCTCGTCAGCGTGATGGTCTGCGTTGTGCCATCGCCGTAGGTCAGCATAATCTGGCCCACCGGCACACCAGCCGTGTAGGTGGCAAAGCTGTTGATCAGGAAGTAGGCAGTGGTGGTATTCGGGTAGCTGCCGCTGATCGACACGCTCTGCCCGCTGGTCAGCAGAATCATGTTTCCGCTCGTCAGGTCGAACAGGTGGCCGCCAAGCGTCACGTTCCCGGCCGGAGGATTCAGGTAGGGGTTCGTGATCGGGTAGTTGGCTGCGGTGCCAAGGTTGACGGTGACATCCTGGGCAAAGCCGATGATGCTCGTCGCGGCCATGAGACCGGAGGCGAGTATGAGAGCGCGAGCCGGCTTGGTGATGATTTCTGCGGCGTTCATGGTGCCTACTGTAGATTCCGCACCTTACACGCTCAGTGGCGTCTACCAGGCTCTTGGTCACGGAATCGAAACAACCGAATCACGGTCTTCCAGGCATCTGGAAACGCCAAAAATAAAGAGGTCCGGGCGAAGCCCGGACCCTGGTTCAAGTCTCTTTAGTCGTTGCTGCCAGCGCTCTCGTCGCTCTCGCGATGCGGGTTCGTATTGGTCGTTCCCGGCAGCGCGGGTTGCCACTTCCATGCCTGGCTGTGGTCGCAGGCTTTTATCGAGTTACCCGGACGCCTGCAGATCGGCTTCACAAGCGGATCGACCGTGATCGCCGGGATGATGACGCCGATTCCGTACGAGTTGTTCACGCTGATGGTGAAGTTCGTCACCGTCTTGTTCGCCACATTGGCGGAGAGCATGTCGATGATCGCCGTGCCACCACCGGCGGTCGCCTGGGCCTGGCCCGTCCAGACATTGGCCAGGGCCGGATCGGTCGCCGTATTCACCGTGTTGGCACCTGGACGCCATTCGCGAATATTGCTGCCACTGGTCAGCGTGATGGTCTGCGTCGTGCCATCGCTGAACGTCAGCACGATCTGGCCGACCGGGACGCCGGCCGTGTAAGTGGCGAAGCTGTTAATCAGGATGTAGGCAGTGGTGGTATTCGGATAACTGCCGCTGATCGACGCGCTCTGCCCGTTCGTCAGCAGAATCATGTTTCCGCTCGTCAGGTCGAACAGATGACCGCCCAGCGTCACGTTCCCGGCCGGAGGATTCAGGTAGGGATTCGTGATCGGGTAGTTGGCCGCCGTGCCCAGGTTGACCGTAATGTCCTGGGCAAAGCCGATGATGCTCGTCGCGGCAATGAGACCGGAGGCGAGGACGAGCGCTCGAGATGATCTCGTAAGAATCCCCGCAGCGTTCATGGCACCTACGTTAAGTTGCGTACCTTGCGTAGGCCGTCGCAGTTGTTTGGCAATCCGTAACGCGCGGGCGAGAGTGCGGTGACGCTTAACGCGCGAATCTAACGAGCGCTATTTTGCCGGTGGACGGCGCAATTCGAGGCCGAGTTCGCGCAATTGCTTGGGATCGACGGGCGCCGGGGCATCGGTCATCGGCTCTTCCGCCTGCTGGTTCTTCGGGAAGGCGATGACCTCGCGAATCGTCTCCTCCCCGGCGGCTAACATCACGACCCGGTCCAGTCCATAGGCAAAGCCACCATGCGGGGGCGCGCCGTAACGAAACGCCGTCAGCAAGAATCCGAAGCGGCGCTCGGCGTCCTCGCGCGAGATCCCGAGCCCGGCGAACACCCGCTGTTGCAGCTCTGGATCGTGAATCCGGATGCTGCCCGATCCCAGCTCGGTGCCGTTGAGAACCAGGTCGTACGCACGGGCCCGAACGTGCAGCGGCTCCTGGTCGAGCAGCGCCAGGTCTTCCGGTCGTGGCGAGGTGAACGGGTGATGAGCCGCCGTGATCTCGCCGGTCTCCTTGCTTCGTTCGAACAAGGGAAAGTCGGTCACCCAGACGAACTCGAAGGTCCCATTCTTTACGAGGTTCAGCAGGCGGGCAGCCGCCTTCCGCACCGATCCGAGGGCGGCGGCGGCCACCTCGGCGCGATCGGCGACCGCGACCACGACGTCGCCCTCTTGCGACTTGCTGGCGACTTGCAGGTCGGCCAGCTCCGGTTCGCCGAAGAATTTTGCGATCGGCGATCGCCAGCCCGTCGCCTCCCGATGCCAGAAGGCCAGGCCCTTGGCGCCTTCAGCTCGGGCGGTCTCGGTCAGCGTCTCGATCTCCTTGCCCCCAATCGCCCCGGGGATGCGAATCCCACGAACGACACCTCCTCCATCGAGCGCCTGGCGGAAGATCTTGAATTCCGTCTTGCTGAAGATCGATGACAGGTCGTGGATCTCGAGCCCATAGCGCAGGTCAGGCTTATCCACGCCGTAACGGAGCAGCGCCTCAGCATGCGTGATGCGCCGGATCGGCGTCGCGATCTCAACGCCCAGCACGCGCTGCCAGACGTGCGCAAAGCAGCGCTCGATGACGTCGAGGACATCGTCCTCGCTGACGAATGACATCTCGAGGTCGAGCTGGGTGAACTCCGGCTGGCGATCGGCGCGCTGGTCTTCGTCACGGTAGCAGCGGACGATCTGGAAATACCGGTCCATACCCGCCACCATCAGCAGCTGCTTGTAGAGCTGCGGCGATTGCGCCAGCGCGTACACGTAACCCGGTTTCAGCCGGCTCGGCACCAGGTAATCGCGCGCGCCTTCCGGCGTGCTGCGGATCAGCACCGGCGTCTCGATCTCGACAAAGCCCTCGTCATCGAGAAAATCTCGGATCGCCTTGGCGATCCGATGCCGGAGCTCCAGATTATGGGCTAGTCGCTGGCGACGTAAATCGAGGTAGCGATAGCGCAATCGCAGCTGCTCGTCGACGACGCCCTCCTCGTTGACAGCAAACGGTGGGGGTTGGGCGCGGTTGAGGATGACGACTCGATCGGCGTCGATTTCCACGGCGCCGGTTGCAAGTTCCTTGTTTTCCGTTCCGGGTGGACGGCGTTCCACCGGACCCTGAACGTGAATCACGGACTCGAGTCGTAGCTCACCGGCCGTGGCATGCGCTTCTGCATGCACCGGATCAAATTTCACCTGGACGATTCCACTCCGATCGCGGAGATCGATGAAGATCAAGCCGCCAAGATCACGCCGTCGGTGCACCCAGCCGTAAAGTTCCGCGCGCTGTCCTGCGTGTTCAATTCGAACCGAGCCGCACGCGGTGCGAGGTGTCAGGCTCACCCCGCGCCGAGGGCCTGGGTGACTGTGGGTACCACCTCGCGCTCGGCCACGCTGACCTGCGTCTTCGAGCGCATATCCCGAACGACCGCCTCACCCTTTTCGCGCTCCTCCGGTCCGACGAGCAGAGCTACCCGTGCCCCGCGTTTTGCCGCCTTGCGCAGTTTGGTATCGAGACGGGCCGTCGTCGGATCGACGATGACCCTCAGGCCCTGGTCACGCAACGTTGCCGCCAGGTGAAAGACGTACAGCTCGTCATCAGGCTCCACGGCCAGCGCATAGACGTCCGGACCAGTCGGCTCGAGCGCCTTACCTTCTCGTAACACCATCGCCGTGCGGTCCATCCCCAGGGCGAAGCCGATGCCGGGGGTGGGGCGATATCCGAGCGCGGCGGCGAGACCGTCATAGCGGCCGCCGCCACCCAGCGCATTCTGGGCCCCACCGAGACTCTCGTGCTGATACTCGAAGACCGTTCGCGTGTAGTAGTCAAGGCCCCGGACCAGCTCCGGGTTGAGGCTGAACGGAATCTGCTCCGCCGTCAGCGCCTCTTTTACCGTCGAGAAGGCCGCATTGCAGGCTTCGCACAGGTGGTCGACGATTCGCGGGGCATTGCGCTTCAGTGCTTCCTCTTGCGGGTCCTTCGAGTCGAAAAGCCGTAGGGGGTTTTTCTCGAATCGCAGCCGGCTCTCCCGGCTGAGCTCGCTCAAGTGGGGCCGGTAGTAATCGCGCAGCAGTTCGCGGTATGCCGGCCGACAGACTTCATCACCAATGCTGTTCAGCTGCACACTGATACCGCCAAGTTCGACCGCGGCGAACCAGCGCCAGCCCAGCACGATGGCCTCGACATCGAGTAGCGGGCTGGCATCACCGATCGCCTCGATCCCGAACTGACGAAACTCGTGGAATCGACCGCGCTGCGGCCGTTCGGATCGGAAATAGGGGCCCATGTAGTACAGCCGCACGGGCTGGGGTTCCACCTGCATCCCGGCGTCGAAATAGGCGCGCACGATCGGTGCCGTTCCTTCGGGCCGGAGCGTCAACGACCGATCGCCACGGTCCTTGAAGGTAAACATCTCTTTGCTCACGATGTCAGTTGCTTCGCCGACGGCGCGAACGAAGAGCTCGGTCGCCTCGAAGCTCGGTGTTTCAATCCGCAGGTAACCAAAACGTTCGGCGAGATCGATCGCCGCCGTAGTCATCGCATGCCAGTAGGGCTGATCGGCGGGCAGCAGGTCCTGTGTGCCACGCGGCCGCTGTGCGATGGGGGCCATGGTTTGGACAGATTAACCAATGGCCGGCGCGCGGTCGACTGCGCCGCTATGCGACCAACCGGCCGTCAGCATTTCCCGCGTCGCTGCGAATGACGCGGTTACGACCCGAGCGCTTGGCGACGTAGAGCGCCTGGTCCGCGGCTTGCACCAGCGTGTCGCGCGTATCACCATCCTTGGGGAACACGGCGATGCCAATGCTGATCGAGAGATCCGAGACCACCTTGCCGTCGAGCAGCACGGCCTGGCTGGCGACCGTCCGGCGGATCCGTTCGGCCACCATCAGCGCCGCTCGGCTGTCGGCGCCCCGAAGGACAAGGACGAACTCGTCCCCGCCGTAGCGCGCCACCAGGTCCTTCGGCCGAACCGCCGGCACCAGGATCTGCCTCGACAGATGACGCAGCACGGCGTCACCCGCGGGATGGCCGACGCTGTCGTTGATGTCTTTGAAATGGTCCAGGTCGCAGATCAAGAGCGCGAACGGCTCCTGCGCCTTCTTCGCTCGCTGGAGCTCACGATCGAGATAGGCATCGAGTTCGCGATGGTTGGCCACGCCGGTCAGCGAGTCGGTGGTCGCCAGCTGCTTGGTCCGCTCATATGCCGCCGCGTTCTCGATGGCGATGACGGCCTGGTTGGCGAGTGTCTGGAGAACCCGAACCTCGCTGCGCTCGAGGGCCCGCGGCGTTCGCATGTGGATGACGAGGACGCCAACGATTTCGCCCGCCAGGCACATGGGAACGGCCACTGCTCGCTTGAGCCCGGAGCGCCGGGCTGCCGGCAGCGACTCGCCATGCTCGCCGACGAGGTCGAACTCCACCACCTGTTCGGGTCGCTCCACGCGCTCCGCCGCCAGCTCGCCACTGCGACGCACCGCTGCCAGCTCGCGCCGGTTGGTCGATCCAACGATGACGTCATTGAATTGCTGGCGCCAGGCCGGCTTGCGCAAATGCAAGGACGCAAAGGGGACATCCAGGATCTCGGCGGTTGCATGCGCGACCGCCCGCAACAGGTTATCGGTACCCACCGTTACGGCGGTCAACGCCTCCGAGATCTTTTCCAGGGCGATGATGGCCTGATCGAGCCGGTGGGCTTGCAGCTCAGTCTTCTTGCGCAGCTCGGCGTTTTCGATCATCAGGGCAATCTCGGTGGCAATCGTTTGCAGCAGCTCCACGTCCTGCTGGGGCAGGGTGTACCCTGCGGCGACACCCGCGATGAGGTATCCCGCGTTCCGCTCGGCGCGGACCAGGGGCACCACGAGCGCCTGGTCGACCTCAGCAAGCTCGGCAAACATCCGGAGGGGGCGGCGTTGATCGCTGGCAAGCTTGGCTACGGTTTCAACCGACACTGAGGATTCCGTCGCAAAGCCCTCGGCAAGCTTGGCCGGACTCAGCCGGCCGAGCTGGGCCGCATCGCGCTGGGAAAGACCCACCGCGGCGCGGATTTCCAATCCGTTCAGGTCGTTCCGCGCCAGCAGCAGCGCCTTCTCCAATCCGAGCGCCTTCAGGCTTACAGCGAGGATCGCTTCCGCCATGGCACCAGGCTCCGCCTGCTTCCCCAGACCCTGGCTGGACTGCGAAAGGGCGGCCAGTCGGCGCATCTGTTCATTCAGCGACCGAGTGCGCTCCTGGAGATCCTGCGTCATGGTGTTGAAGGCGACGGCGAGCTCGCCGAGTTCATCGCGGCGTCTGACATTGAGTCGCTTGGCGAGATCACCCCGGGCCACCGCCTGCGTTCCGGCGACGAGGTCCTCGATGGGTCGCGTCAGACGCAGTGCCAGCAAATAGCCAATCAACAGCAGAACCAGAACCACCCCTGTGAAGAGCACGGTCATCTGAAAGGCTGAGTGCAGACCGGCATCGACCACGCTCTTGCGCGACAGAGCGACCGCCAGATAACCGGCCGGATCCTGGCGAAGATAGAAGTTGGTGAACTGAAATTCGAAATCCTGGCCGCCGACCGTCATGCTGCGCGTCGCCGCCCGACCGGGTGATGCCAGGGCCAGGTACGAGCGCAGGTGTTCGTCCATCAGATCGGTGTGCAGCCCGTGCATCGTGCTGCCGAGCATGCGGCCGTTCCCGTCGAGCAGGACCACCTGGGCTTGGGACTTACTCTGCATCTCCGCGAGGACGACGTTGAGCGGCGTCTCCACGAGGACGCCACCCACGACCCGATCTCCGAATGTGACCGGTCCGGCGGCCGCAAGCGAAGTCGGCGGTGAGCCGCGATAGCCGATGTACTTATCTCCGAGGGCGTCGTACTGACCGTGCAGCACCGGCTGCACCACCGGTTCAGCCGACAGATCTGTGCCGCTCTTGAAAACCAGGCCGTTCGGATTGCTGGCATCGGGCTGGCTGACTTCCAGGATGGTTTGCCCGCGGGCATTGAAGATCATCACCGTGCCAAGCCGGTTATTGACCTCGAGCGGCACGATCAGCTGTCGAAGGGTGGCGGCGTCGCCGGCTGCCGCGGCCTGGTCAACCCCCTCCGTGTTGGCGATCAGACGGATGGCGGCAACCTGCTGGCCTTGCAGCTTGACCGCCGCATCGAGCGCGGCGTCGTTTGCATGAACGAGCTGGTCAGCGATGCGGTTGTCGAGTGACGTGGCGACGAGGCTGGTGGTGAGATAGGTGCCGATCACGCCCAGGATCACCATCAGCAGCAAAAAGGGCAGGATGATCTGGGTCCGGATCTTTAGTGTCGGCAGCGTCAGCCGTTTAGCCAAGGCAGGTCCAGCTCTTTGCCGCGACGTTGTAGAGCGGAGAAATGAAGACAAGCTGATCGGACCCGCTGTGTGCCGGGGTGAAGACGTCACTCACCACGGAATGCAACGAGGCGTCGCCCGCGGCAATGCGGATGGGCGTTTCGGGAATGAATTGGCGGTTGCCCTGACTGTCCACCCGCAGCCAGCCGTAGTACACGGTTCCGCCAGCGCCGTTGGTGGTGAAGCTTCCGCTGGCGGTCACCGTGCTCGAGGAGCAACGGTTATTGCCATTGCCATTCCCGTTCCCGTTGTTGTTCGTCCGCGTTACGGATTCGGTGGCCGAGGTGATGGCAAAGCTCGGAGTGGGCGTCGGTGTCGGGGCAGGCTGGGGTGTGGGTGTCGGTGTCGGGGCAGGCTGGGGTGTGGGTGTCGGGGTCGGCTGCGGTGTGGGTGTCGGGGTTGGGGTCGGCATCGGCGTCGCCGTGGCGGTTGCCGTCGGCGACGGGAGCGGGGATGGCGCGGGCGTGGGCGTTGGGGCCGTGGTCGACTGCGGCGAACCAGTCGGCGCCAGGATCGGTTCGGGCGTGGCCACCGGTCGGGTGGCGGGCGGCATGTTGACCGCAACCGCAGTTGGAGACGCGACAACCGCCAGCGCTGGTGCTAGCGCAAGTGACCCCGACGTACTGCCCTCGAGAGGCTGGTCGCTCAACGCCGCGGCAATCACGGTGTTCTTCAGCGGCTTGGTGTGCAGCGCCGCGTCCAGGCGGAGATCCGCCGTGAGATCGGGAGTTTGCACCCAGGCGAACCCGTCGCTCGGCTGCAGGGCCACGAGAGCCACCAGCCCGAAAAGCAGGACGACGCCGAACGCCAGTGCGAAAAAGCCGGCGAGCGCGCGCCGACCACTCGAATGGGCACCCATCGCACATCGATGCTATGGACGCGAAGTTACGACGACCCTTTCCCCGCTTCGCCCATCACCCGCCGCGGTGACGAGCCTGTAACGATTTCTCTCAGCTGGCGGCGAGGTTACCCTCGCGAGCCACCGTGTGAACGTCTTTGACGGTTTCCAGCCGTTCCATCAGCCGGCTCAGCTGGGTGAGGCTGCTGATTTCGACCGTCGTCGAGATCACTGCGGTCTTGTCGTCATAAACCTGGACCTCGGCCCCGGTGAGATTGATCTTGCTTTCCGCGATCACCGTCGCGATGTCGCGCAGCAAGCCGGTCCGGTCCCAGGCCTCGATCTTGATCCCCACTGGATAGAGCTGACGGCCACCGGTATCCCAGTCGACCTCGACGAGGCGGTCCTGGTTGGTGACGTTGATGACGTTCTTGCAGGTCGTGCGGTGGACGGTGATGCCCTTTCCCCTGGTGATGTAGCCCATGATCGGATCGCCGGGCACGGGCTTACAGCACTGCGCAATCTGGGTCAGGACACCGCGCTCGCCCTTGACCCGGATTTCCCCGGTGGGCTTGAACTGGGGAACCAGCGGGATCAGTGGGAACTCGCCATCGCCATCGGGCTGGGAGACCGCCATGTACTTCAGCAACACCGAATGCGGGCTGACATCGCCATAGCCGATGGCGGCGTAGAAGTCGTTCAGATCGGTGAAACGGAATTCTCGAGCCAGTTCCAGGACCCGATCTTCGCCAACCGACGCCAGGGCGCGCTGCTGCATGCGACGGAACTCCTTGTCCAGCAGCTCCTTTCCCTTGGTGACGTTTTCCTCCCGCCGCTCTTTCTTGAACCAGGCCCGGATCTTCTGGGCGGCACCTGCGGTCTTGACGAAGCTGAGCCAATCGCGGCTGGGACCGTGCGGGCCTTTCGACGTCAGGACCTCGACGATGTCCCCGTTCTGCAGCTGATAGTCGAGGGGCACCATCCGGCCATTCGATTTCGCGCCGATGCATCGATGGCCGACCTCAGTGTGGATGCGGTAGGCGAAGTCGACGGCGGTGGCGCCGGTTGGCAACGCCAGGACATCACCCTTGGGCGTGAAGACGAAGACCTCATCGCGGAAGACATCGACCTTGACGGCGTCGACGAACTTCTCGGCATCGAGCACTTCCTTTTGCCAGTCCATCAGCTGGCGCAGCCAGGCAAAGCGCTGGTCCAGCTTGCGTTCGTCCTTGCCGCCCCCCTCTTTGTAGGTCCAGTGGGCGGCCACGCCCCACTCGGCGGTGCGATGCATCT
>CAZRMD010000087.1:0-11871 GCA_964601135.1 uncultured Actinomycetes bacterium
GATCTGCGAGCCGCCCTGCAACGGATCGTCGAGCGTGCCCGGCAGGAAGACGTCGAGCTGATCACCTGCGGTGGCGATCTCTTCGAGCACGATCATGTAACCCGGGACACCGCCAACTACGTGATCCAGACGCTCGGCTCGGCACAGATCCCGGTGCTGATCGCCCCGGGTCACGCGGATCCGGCCGTGCCCAGCTCTCCCTATCGGTATCTGCGCTGGCCCGCCAACGTGGTGGTGACCGCTCATGAGGACCTGCGCCCGTATCGCTTCGGCGACGTTCACGTGTGGGCCGCCGGATTTATGCGACCCGATGTCCCCGATGCCCCCCTTCGAGATTTCGCGCGACAGGAATCGGGGTTGAATCTCCTGCTCCTCCACGCATCGGACATGAGCCAGGTTCAGGAGGGGACGACGCCCTACAAGCCGATCGTGCCGAGTCAGGTGGAGGAGGCCGGCTTCCGACACGCGCTCCTCGGTCACTATCACGACGCGCGGACCAGCCCGTCGATCACCTACCCGGGAAGTCCCGAGCCGCTGGGCTGGAAGGAGGCGGGACGGCATTGCACCGCGCTGGTCACCATCAATGACGATGGCGGTGTCCAGGTGGACTTGCAGGATGTCAACGCGCGGCGGTTCGCCGAGCAAACGATCGATATCACCGGGATGACAACCCCGGAGCAGGTGCGGGAGGCCGTCGCTGGGCTGCGCGAGAGCAAGCAGCTGGAGGGTGGCGTACTTCGGGCGACCCTCGTGGGCGTCCGCGCTCGCTCGCTGACGCTGGACGCCGATGCCTTAGCGCACGAATGCAGCGATGGTTTGGCCTACCTCGAGTTCCGCGACCGGTCGCAAGTCGCCCACGATGTCGATGCGGCGGCCCAGGAATTTACCAGCCGCGGCGAGATGGTTCGAAAGCTGGTCGAGCACAAGGGCGAGTCGGGTCAAGAGGACCAGGTCGCCGGCCGGGCCCTCCAGCTTGCGCTGGACGCATTCGACGAATGAGCCGTACACTGCGCGGGACACAATGCGGCTAACTCGGATCGAGATCGGTGGCTTCGGCAGCCTGCACGACATGGACCTGCGGTTCGGACCGTCGATGAACCTGGTGGTTGGTCCAAACGAGGCCGGCAAGTCGACGCTGCAGGAAGCGATTGTCACTGGCCTGTATGGCCTCCTCGCGGGCGATCGCAGCCGGGGCACGCCGGGCGAGCGGGCGGAACGGTGGCGGCCCTGGGCGGGTGGCGCATTTGGCCTCGCGCTCGAGCTGGAACTCGAAGACGGAACCCACCTTCGCGTGGAACGCGATCTCGACGCCGACGTCACGCGCGTCGTCGACCTCGACGCTGGTAGGGATCTCAGCGACCGGTTCGAGCGCAACGGCTCCGGAGAGCTGCGGCTCGGGCGTCAGCTGCTCGGCATCAGCCGCGATATCTACACGAATACGGCGTGCATCTCGCGGAGTGAGGTCATGCGGCTCGAGGATGCCGGCAGCATCAAAGAGGCGATCGTTGCCCTGGCGGATTCCGCGCATCCCGACCGGACCGCCCAGCGGGTGCTCGATCGGCTGCGCCAGGAGCGGGCCCAGCGGATCGGCAAGCCGCGCGCTCGAACCGGGCCATTGCGCGACCTCGAGACGCGGCTCGCCGACCTCGAACGCCAGTTGAACGCCGCCCGCCAGGCGCGAGCCGCCGTCGAAGAACTTGCCCAGAAACGGGAAACGGTTGCGGCACTGACCGAGGCCGAGCTATCGATCGTGCAGACTCTGGATGCCGCCCTGCTGAAGGCTCGCCTCGACGACGGCCGGCATCGGCTCGATCGGGCGCAGGCCATCGAGCAGGCCATTGCTGAAGAGCGCGGCCGTCAGCAGCAGCACGAGCGCTTCGGCATGTTCCCGCTCGATCGGCGGGCCGAGGTTCAGGAGCTACGCAGCCACCTGCGGGCCGCGCAGGAGGCACACGCCGAATTCGACCAGCGCGCAAACGATGTCGCCCCTCAGGTGCAGCAACTCGAGGCCGAGCGCCAGCGCCTCGATGCGGAGGCCGGCAGCTTCGAGACTCGGGCGCGAGGGATCGACGCCGCCGCGCTGGCCCAGGAGCCGGCGGTTCGCGACCTCTTGTCGGCCTTGAACGTCGCCGACGCACAGGCGCCCGAGATCCACCTGCGCGCGCAGACGGCCGCCGAGGATGCGCGACGCATCGCCGAACGCCATCCGGGACTGATCGGCCAGGGCCTGGACTGGACAGCGCGCCAGATGGAATTCCAGCGCGTGTATTCGGAGTGGCACGAGCGTCACAACGTGGCTCTGGAGGCACGACGCCGAGCCGGCGCGGAGCTCCCCCCGCGGCTCGAGCAGCTCAAGCACGACATCGCTCGCTATAAGGAAGTCCCTGACGTGATCAAGGCGGGACAGCAGGCGGAGGAGGCCATGCGCCGGGAAGAGGCGATGGCCGAACGCGCCCGCAACCGGCAGCGCACCTTTCTCGGCGCCATGCTCGGGGGACTGCTGCTCACGGCGCTGGCCATCCTGGTGGCTTTTCTCGCCTTCCAAACGAGCGCGGCGAGTCTCGTGCTGGCCGGGATCGCCTTCTTCCTGCTCGGGATGGGCGTTCTTTCGACCGGCATCGGCATCTGGGTACGGGGCGCCGCCGTTCGGGAGGTCGACCGCCGCCTGCGCGCAAAGGACGAAGCGCGCATCAAGCGGCGCGAAATCCTGCAACCCTGGGGCGTGCGCAGCTCGGGTGAGCTGCAGCAAGCACTGGTCGAGCATTTGCAGAAAGTTCGCTACGACGCAACCCGCTTGGAGCTCGACCGGCAAGCGACGGAACTGGAGGAGCGGGCGCAAGCGGCGGGACGCAACCTGCGCGAACTGGTTGGCTCGTGGGGCTTGGCCCAGCCTGCCCCCACCGAGGAAGCCATCGATGACAGCGCAAAACAAGTCGAGGCCCTGGCTCAGGACACCCTCGCCTGGAACGCGGCGAGCCAGCGGTCAGCCGAGCTGTCGCGCACCGAAGCGGAACTCGACCAGCGGCGGGAATCGCTTCGACAGCAGCTGCATAGCCTGCTGGATCGTCTGGGCTTCGATCGGCGCGAGGCGCTCGGAGCTGGGCGCGACTTCATCGCCAGCTGCGAGGCCGCACGTAGCGCCCAACAAATCCGGACTCGAATCGAGCAGCTCGATGCCCAGCTCTCGCAACTTCGCTCGTCGGGCGAGCGCAGCGCCGGCGAGACCGCCAAGCTTGACGATCTGGCCCGCCAGCTGACGGCGATCTACGCCACCGCGGGGATCACGGAGACAGACATGGAGCGCGCGGCTGCGGCGTGGGACGCTGCAGTCCTGGAGGCGGAAGCCTATCGAGCCAGTAGCACCCGACTGGCCGAGCTGGAAGTCCAGCGTGGCGGAGCCCAGGCCGACGAAACCTCGTCCCTTCGCCAGCTGGTTGACGATCTCAGCAAGCAACTCAACGAGCTCAGCCGGAATGTCGAGCCGGCCCGCATTGCCGAATTCGCGACGCTTCCACTGGCCGAGCTCGAGCGACAACGCGACCAGCACCGGGCGGCCAAGGAGCGCGCCCAGGAGGAGAGGGCTCGGGCGGAAGAGCTGCTCAACGACCGTCTGGCGCAGATCGGTGACGTCGCCGCGCTGGAGGAAGACATCGTGACCGTCCGTGAGCAGTTGCAGGACCTGGAGGCCGAAGCGCACGCCTACGACCTGGCCATTGAAACCCTCGAGGCTGCGGCCAAGTCCGTACGCCGCGCGGTGATCCCTCGACTGAAATCCCAGCTCCAGGGCCAGCTGGCGCCGATCACGAATGGCCGCTACCGCGACGTTCGGATTGGCGAAGACCTCGCCCTGCAGGTGAAGACCCAGGATCGAGCCTTCAAAGATGTCGATAACCTGAGCCTGGGCACCCGATCGCTGATCTATTTGCTGGAGCGGGTGGCGCTCGCCCGCATCATCGGCGGCAACGCCGAGCCACCGCCTCTCCTCCTCGACGAGGCCCTGGTCCACGCCGACCGCCGCCGCATGCGCGCCGCCATGGATGAGCTCGGCCGCCTGGGCCAGGACCACCAGATCATCCTGTTTTCTAAAGACGAGGCTCTCGCCGAGCGGGCCGAGAAAGCCGAGGACTGGACCATCATTCGGCTTCCCGGGCCCGAGCTCGGTGCGGCAGTCGAGACCGCGGTCCCTAACGGCTCGGAACGCGACGAGGTCGAGGAAGAGGTCCCGAGCGCCTAACCGCGATCAGCCATTCCGCCCTGTAGCAGGCGCAAGCCTCCACGCTCCGGCGGCGCGCAAGGGGCTTGCCCGCGGCGCCGGCGGGTGCGATAGCCGCTGGCAACCCGGGTAGCCGCGGCCTGAGCAGCGGCGATCAGCTCTGGCACGGACTGATCGGCGTCCGTCAGCGTTTCTGGCTCGAACTCGACCATCTCGCTGACGCAGATCTGACGGTGCGGGTCGACGATGACGACGGCGACGAAGGGCTCTTCGCTCTTGATGCTTGGATGGATCTGTGACCACGGAATGACATTGCCCATGCCCGGCAGCGTAACCGCCGGTTTTGACAGCTGTCTGTCGCGATTTGCAAAGACCCCGCAAGGGAGGAGGCAGCTTCAGGCGCCGGCTCGGCCTGCGGCCTCGCTAAGACGCCGCTCGAGGTTGGCCTTCACGGCTGGCCATTCGGTCTCGATGATCGAGAACAAAACCGTGTCGCGGTAGCTGCCGTCGGGGCGGATCCGTTGATTTCGCAGCGTGCCTTCGAATTTCGCGCCCAGCTTGCGGATGGCCGCCTGTGAATGCACATTCTTCACGTCGGTCTTGAGCGCCACCCGAATGGCGTGCCAGTCCTCAAAGGCGTGTCGCATCAGTAGGTACTTTGCTTCGGGGTTGACGACCCCTCCCCAGGCGTCAACCGAATACCAGGTCCAACCAATCTCTACCGTGCGGTCATCTTCCTGGACCTCGAGGTAGCGCGTGCTGCCGATGACCCGACCGTCATCCAGGCGGATCACCACAAACGGATACTCGCGACCCTGCAACTGCGCGGTCAGGGCTCGCGCGATCCAGGCATCCATGGCGGAGGGGGTCACCGGACGAGCCGGCATCCACTCCCAGATTTGGGGGTCACGACCCGCGTCCAGCAAGGCGGAGGCGTGCTCGGGACGCAGCGGCTCGAGCTGAGTGTGCTTGCCTGTCAGCGTGATGGGTCCGAGCAGTGGCATCCGCGGCCTGCTAGAAGGGCCGCGTCACCATCAGATAGACGACGACCAGCAACAGCACCCATGCCACGAGCTGGATCGTCATCGCGGCGGCTGCCACTGGCTGTGACCCTTCCCCTGCCCTGGTCCGCGCCCGCCGCAGGTTCGGTGAGAGGAACGCGCCGTCGAGACCCATGGCCGCGACATAGAGCAATACACCCAACAGCAGCCAACCGGTGAAAAGCTTGAATCGGCCGACCCAGAGCAGGATGCCGGTGATCAGCACCAGCGCCGAGCCCGTATACACCATGGCGACCTGAACCCGCCAGGCCAACTGATAGAGCGCTTGCCGCACAGCATCGCCGGCGCGAGCCGTCATTGGACGCAGTAGCGCGTGCGTCGTGACGCCGCCGACGAGGAAGATCGCACCCAGCACGTGCAGCATCCGCAGGACGGGCACCATCTGAGCAGCATAACCGCCGCCCCGCGTTTATAGTTGCTCCGTGCCGGACGAGCTACGCGGGCAGACAGAGGTTGTCATCCCGCATGCATGGCTCGTTCCCAATCTCAGCCTCGACGCCGTTCGAGCCCTGCAGCGCGGTGATGCGACCTGCGACCAAGAGAAGGGTGACCTGCGCCTGCGGGGGGTCGAGGTGCTGGTGGCGCGCAACTGGGTGAAGGAGGAATTCTGGCCGCGCATTCAGGATGCGGTTAAAACCGGCTACGCCGCCGAGAAAACCTACACCTTCATGCGGGCTCACGCCGAGCGGCGTAAGGCACGGCGGAAAGCCTGACCTTCTCCGCCGCTCTCCCCCCAAGGGGGAGGGAGACTGCTTCCGGCTCGGAAAAAGCGCATACACGATTCCGCCCCAGCGCTTTTGCCTGATATACCGCCCGGTCGGCGGCCGCCAGTAGCTCGGCCGCGCTCCGACCGTTTTCGGGAAACAGTGCGACGCCGATGCTGACACTAACCACCACGCGGGATCCGTCGGGGGCCTTGAGCTCGATCGCTTCCACGCCGCGGCGGATGCGCTCACCCACAACGAGGGCTTCGGGCAGGGTGGTTTCCGGCATCAGGATCGCGAACTCGTCACCGCCGAAGCGCGCCGGGACGTCATATTCCCGAAGCGCGGCGCGAATGGCATCCGCAACCCGGCGGATCATCTGGTCGCCCAGCAAATGGCCGTGGCTGTTGTTGATATCGCGCAGGAGGTCCAGGTCGGCCAGCGCGACCGACAGCGGCCGGCCGAACCGGCGGGCGCGCTCCACCTCAATCCCGGCCAGCTGATTCCAGTGCTTCATGTTGGCCAGCTCGGTTTTCGGGTCTGTGCGAGCCTCTTCTTTCAGCGAGGGCACCAGCAGCGAGCGATAGATCAGAAACAGAGGTCCGAGCGTCAGGGGAACCAGCCAGGCATTCGTAATCCACAGCAACGCGCCGAGCGCGCCCACCGACATCAGCGCCAGGTCTGTTCCGATGTTCTCCCAGTCCAGTGTGCCTGCCTTCGACAGTGGGACATTTCGCGCCCACATGATGACCAGCGCCGTGAGCAGGTGATTGAGCGTGACAAACGCCAATCCCGCGAGAACCGCGTAGAGGGCTGAGCCGGCACCGCTGGCGGGCGAGGCCGTCGATCCCAGGTTGAAGATCGCGGAGGCGACGAAACAGCACAAGACGAAGTTCGCAATGTTGAACGCCGGGATGTACCAGCGATAGCGCACTCGGACCAGCTCTGCCAGGTGGGCCGTCACGACGATCGCAATCAGGTACGCCGGACGCAGAATGAGGGCTGAGGCGAAGAAGAAGATCGTGGTCGTGTAGTACGACTGATGCTTGGGGCTCTTGACCTTGAACTGTTGCGCGATCGTGGCACAGACGAGCAGAAGGAAGGCGATGGGAGCCCGTTCGAGTCGCGGCGGCGCCGTGAGCAGGGCTGCGATCCCGGCGATCGCGCCGACGCCGATCACGCCCGTGATGTAGATCTGCGCTCGACGTGGCAAGTCGCCCATGTCGTTCCTCAGGCAGCCGGCGCCTGCAGCCGCGTGTCCGGCGGCAGCTGCGCCTGCTGCCGCTGCAGCAGTGCCGCAATCGCCGGCCGGGCCAGCAGTAAGGGCCCCGCGGTCACCAGGATTGTCCATGGCCCCGCTTCGAGAGCAACGACCAGCATGGGACCCGAAATCCAGGCGATGATCAGATCAGCGGCGAGCAGCTTGGGCTGGAAAAGACCGGAGGCCAGCGGCGACAGATGCCGGGCCAGCCAGAGGACGCCGGCGAGCAACACCCGATTGAGAACGATGAACGCGCACGCCGCTGCCAGGGCTGCCGTGAGGTGACCCAGGGCCCCGGCTTCGAGCGTCGCGGTCGCCCGCTGGTAGAAGGCGGCGGCCAGTGCGGCGCTGACGAAGTAGTTGCAAACGTTGAACCACTGGATATAGAGGCGGCGGCGCAGGCGCACCTGCTCCGCAACGTGGATCAGCAGGATGAAGGCGACCAGCTGCGGGGCGCTGAACATCGCAGCGGCGAGGACAATGAATGGCAGGGTGACCTGATACGCCTGATGGCGGAACCCCCGGATGGGATTGGCATGCGCCAGGACGCCAAATGCACAGATGGTCAGGAATCCGGGGAGGCTGGCCGGCGCACCGTTCGAACGCCAGAGCGCAACAGCGGCGATGCCGGCGAGGACGGTGGTCGCGGCGATATAGGCGGTCGCGCGGATCGGCAGGCCCCGGCGCACGGCCTAACTGCTCCAGCTGACTGCGTCCCAGGCGACGCTATCCCACGACACGCTGTCCCAGGAGACGCTATCCCAGGAGACGCTGTCCCAGGACACGACGGGGAGCGCCGTCAGGCTATTGGCCGCCAGGTAGAGCACTTTGAGGTAGTTGTTGGGGTCGAGTCCGTGGTTCGCATTGCCGACCAGACCGGTGTAGCCGACTGCACGCGCGGCGTCCGGATAACCGGCACCACTGCCGGCGAACGGAAGCGATTGGGCCGTCGCGAGCAGCACGGCCTTGGCCTGGCCCGGACGCACCGTTGGGTTGCTCTCGACGTAGAGGGCCGCGACGCCGGCGACCGATGGAGCCGCCACCGATGTGCCATTGAGCTGGATGTACTGGGCGCCGATTATGAGCGCCGGATAGTTGAGGGCAAAGTTGCTGTTCGGTGAGAGGGTCGTGATGATGTGGCGGCCGGGCGCAACAAAGTCCGGCTTGCTGAAGCCATCCTGGGTGGTGCCGTAGCTCGAGAAGCTGGCCAGGGTGTCATCGGCCGGTGAAGCGGTGCCGTGGTCGTCGGTGGCGCCCACCGTGATCACGTAGGGGTCGTTCGCGGGCGCGTAGAGAGCACTGTTGGGGCCGTTGTTTCCCGCGGCGACCACCACGATGATGCCTTTCAACCAGGCGTATTCGACGGCAGCATCGATCGGACTGGTCCGGTAGCTCTCCTGCACCGACGACTGCAGCGAGAGGTTCATCACCCGGATGTTGTAGGTGTCCTTATTGTTGACCGCCCACAGGATGGCGTTCATGATGGCCGAGGTCGGGGCGGCACCGGTGCCGTCGTTGACCCGCAGGTTGATCAGGCTGGCCTGCGGGGCGATGCCTTATGTACTGACCTGCGCTGGCCGTCCCGTCACCGGCGATAATGCCCGCAACCGCGGTGCCGTGGCCATAGGCGTCATCGGCCCCGGTGAGGTTGACATTGAAGTTTTGGCTGGCAATGACGCGCGAAGCCAGGTCGGGATGTGACGCGATCCCGCTGTCGATGATGGCAACGCCAATGCCCTGCCCGGTCAGCGGCGTGAGCGGGTTGCTCCAGGCGGCGACGGCATCCACGACCCTGGGGTAAACCGTCGCCAGCGCCGATGGATCGTAGGTCGTGTCGGTCAGGCGGACCGGGGCGTCATAGATGATGCGCTCGACGTTGGCATCGGTCCGGAAGTAGCTGACCAGCGCGGCGGACAGGTCGGCGGCAATACCATGGGCGATCGGAACCCGAGTGGTGTGCTTGACGCCGGTCCGGTGAAGGTCGGCCTGCAGCAGGTTGAGATCGCCGCGGGCCACCAGGATGACGTGAATCGATTTCCCCGCTTCCATGGCCTTCAGGACCTGTCGGTCGAGATGTGCCTGGTTGGAGGCTGCCAGGACCGGCAGGCCGGGCGCGGTGGCGACCGCCAGGGCCGTGCCGGCAAGGAGGGCGGCGAGGGCGCGCCGCAAGCTCGAGAGCGGGTAACTGATCGATGATGGCTGGAACATGATCCGGTGACGCCAACGTAACAGCGCCTCCTTACGGCCCCTGTGACAACGCCACCTTACGGAGCGCGTTTCGAGCCGGGCCTGCGTGCCGCAAAGGTAAGAATGTAGGAAGAGTGCTGACATGAGCGTCTTGATCGCCAACCCGATCACCTCGATCGCCAGCTTGAGCGGCGTTCTGCTGATTGCCGTCCTCGCCGGGCTCGTGTTCGTGGAGGAGACCGGTATCCCCATCCCGTTTGCGCCAGGCGACGTGCTGCTGATGATCGCCGGCATCGCCATCGCCAGCGACACCGTTGAACCAGTGCCGATGATCGGGGCGCTGTTTGCCGCGACGGTGCTCGGCGCGCTCATCGGACGGGAGGTGTTCGCAGCGGTAGGCCGGGCGGTGCTCATGAAGGTGGCCGAGGCCCTGCGATTCCGACCTGCGCTGGAACGGGCTACACGTCTGCTGCGGCGCGGCGGCGCGCCGGCGGTTTTTATCGGCCGCCTCACGCCAGGGCTGCGAATCCACACCACCCAGGTGGCCGGCGTCAGCAACGTGCCGCGTCTCACGTTTGCGGCAGGGTTGATCCCGTCAGTGGTCGTCTACCTGGCGATCTTTATCGGGCTGGGGGCGTTGGTCGGCCGTCCCGCGATCGGCATCTTCCACCGCGCTGAGCACCGCTTGTTCGTCGTCGTCGTGACGGCGCTGGCGGTCTTGGCCGTGGTCCTCTCGATCCGATGGCTCGCACGGCGGGGCGCGCTGACCACGCTCGAGCCGATCGTCATGGGCGTCCGACGCGACCTTGCCGATGCCATCGAGGCCGCAGCGTTTCGGCGGGGCGATCACAGCCGCGTCTGGCGCACGTATCCGCTCGTGCGCCGGCTGTGGGCAGGATTTATCGACGCGGTGGTGGTGACCGCCGTCGCAGTGCTGATCCTGACCGCGATCTCGGGCGTCGAGGCATCGGAGGTTGTGCTGGATCCCGAGGGGCTGCTGCTCCTGGTGGGCGTGGCCCTCGGGTATCGGGTGCCGTTCGAAGCCAGGACGGGACAAACCCTCGGCAAGACCATGATGGGCATCTCCGTCTATGGCCCGGATGATGCCGTGCCTGGATGGCGGCGGGCCGCGGTGCGAAATCTCATTGGCCTCATCGGTCTCCTGTGGCCGATCGATGCGGTGCTTCTCCTCCGGACCGAACGGCGGCAGCGACTCGGTGATCTCGTCACGGAAACCACGGTCCGACGGGTCGCCCGCTGAAGGCGATTCTTCTTGCGCTGGCCGCCAGTCTCGGCTGGGGTGTCGGCGACTTTATCGGCGGGCTGAAGACCCGGCGCCTCGGCGCCTTGGCTGCTGATTACTCTTTGAACCCGGCGAGGAGCTCCAGCACCAGATCGATCTCGCTTGCCGTGTTGTAGTGCGCGATCCCGATCCGCAATGTTCCGCCCTGTTCGCGCAGACCCAACCGGCCGATCAGCTCGGGTGCGTAGTGGTCCCCGTGCCAGGTAAAAACCTGATGCGAGGCGAGCCAGCGGGCCAGCGACTCCGGACGGCGGGGCGACCAGGTCAGCGAAATCGTGGGCGCCCGGCGCTCGAGCTGTTCGAAGTTCGTAATCCCGTAGATGCGCACGCCATCGATCAGGTTCAATCCGTCGATCAGGCGAGCCGCCAGGGCACGCTCGTGCGCGGCGATACGCGCCATCGCGGCCAGCAAGGCCTCGCGCGTCACGTCATCTGCGCCACCGAGCTCAGCCAGGTACTCGAAGGCGCCGAGCATCCCGGCCAGGCACTCGTGGTTTTGCGTTCCCGTCTCCCATCGGCCTGGGAGCGCGTCGTCGGCGGGCCGGACTTTATACGGATGCAATCGCTCCAGCAGCTCGCGCCGGCCGTACAGCAGCGCCTGATGAGGACCGTAGAACTTGTAGCTCGAACACACCAGGAAATCGCAGTCGATGGCTTGCACGTCGATCGACCCGTGCGGGGCATAGTGCACGGCATCGACCCACAACCAGGCGCCGGCCGCGTGGGCGGCCCGGGCGATGGCGCGCAGGTCGGGGATGGTCCCGACGGCATTTGACGCGTGGGTGACCGCGACCAGCCGGGTTTTGGCCGTGATCTGCCGCTGCAGATCGTTCATGTCGAGCGTGCACTCGGGAACGTGAATGTCCGCGAAGCGGATGGTGACGCCGCGCTCCTGCAGAGCCAACCAGGGGGAGATGTTCGCGTCGTGCTCCAGGCGGGTGAGGACGATTTCATCTCCCGGCTGCAACTCGCGGGCGATGGCCCGGCTCATGGCGAAGGTCAGCGTCGTCATGTTGGGCCCAAAGATGATCTGATCCGGTGACTCGGCGTTGACGAAGGCCGCGGCCGCCCGGCGCACGTCCGCGATCAGGGCATCCGAGCGCTGGCTGGTGGCGAAGACGCCGCCGTGGTTGGCGTTCATC
>CAZRMD010000088.1:0-227 GCA_964601135.1 uncultured Actinomycetes bacterium
AGGAAGGGCGGCCCAAGCCCGCGCATTACCGGCACTTCCGGATCAAGACCGTGCAGGGCGCCAACGACTTCGCCATGTTGCAGGAGGTGCTTCGGCGGCGGTTCGGGCGGCTCGCCCGGTCGGAGGAGGGCATCCCAGAAGAGCCCAGCTTCAGCCGCGTGCCGGACCTTGTGCTGATCGACGGCGGGAAGGGCCAGCTCTCGGCGGCACGGGAGGTGCTCGAGTCG
>CAZRMD010000088.1:237-11822 GCA_964601135.1 uncultured Actinomycetes bacterium
GGCCGGCGTGCGCGCCTTCGACGCCGCGCTCGGCGGCTTCGGCGGCTGCCCTTATGCACCGGGCGCGACCGGCAACATCGTGATGGAGGACCTCGTCTTCCTGCTCGAGTCGATGGGGCTCGGTGCCGTCCCCACCTTCGGGCTGGCCAAGGAGCACGAAGAGCTCTTCCGGCCCCCTGAGAGCGAGCCGCTCCGGCTGCCGCTCGACTCCGAGGCGCTTTTCCTGGTGCAGCGGATCCGGGACGAAGCCCATCGCTTCGCCATCACCTTCCACCGCGTCGTGCGCCGGAAGGATGCCTTCGTCTCGGTGCTCGACGGCATCAGCGGCCTGGGCCCGGTCCGGCGCCGGGCGCTGCTCCGCAAGTTCGGCAGCGTCGAGAACATCCGAAATTCGAGCGTCGACGAGCTGATGGCCGTGAAGGGCATTACGCAGCCCCTCGCCGTCGCGATCAAAGAAATCCTCTGAGATAATCCAGGGGCCGTGGATCGTCAGGCTCGCCGCTGCTCGTTCTGTGGAAAGCCGCAGGGCGAGGTGCGGCTCGTCGCCGGACCCTCGGAGGTCTATATCTGCCACCTCTGTGTGGCACTCTGCAGCGAGATCCTGGCCCAGGACTCGCCGGCTCCGGCGCCCGGGTCCCTGACCCGCACCGAGCTGACGTCCCAGAAGCCGGCCGGGAGACCCAGCCCGGCCTCCTAGGCCGCGTCCGGCAAATTTTCAGGGGGTGCCAGCCCGCCCGCGCTCGCCCGTTATAGCGTCGTGCCGGACTCGTCCGACCTGTCCAGCGCGCTTGGCGCGACCATCGATGATGGGCGGCAGTTCCTCGCGCGGGTCGAATCCCTGGCCGGGAGCGTGGCGGCCGAGCTTGCCAAGCACGAGCAGGCCGGGCGTGACTGGGCGGCAGAACGCCAGACCCTGACCGATCAGGGACGCCAGCTTCGGGAGCAGATCGAGTCCCTGAACGCGTCCCTGGCAAACGTCCGCGACACGGTTCGAAAGCTGGAGCAGGAGAGGATGCAGATCACCGCCGACCGTGACCAGATCCGCCAGGCCCGGCAGGAACTGGAGCACGAGCTAGGCGGGGTCCGCGAAAAGCTGCAAGCCGCCGAGCGCGAGACCGCCAGGTTCCAGGCTGAGCTTGCCAGCACGGCCGCCGAAATCGGCAAGACCCGGGAGCAGCTCGCCATGGTCAGCAAAGATCGCGACACCCTGCAAGCCGACCAGATCCAGTGGGGACTCGATCGCGAGCAACTCCTCGCCGAGCAGGCGCGGCTCAAGGAGCGCGTTTCAACCCTCGAGGCCGACCTGGCCACCGAGCGGGCGGAGTTCGAGTCGCTCCAGGGCCGCCACGCCGAACTGACCGAGCAATCGAACAAGCTGGCTGCCGACTGGGCGGCCCGCCGGCAGGCCCTCGCCGCCGAGATCGCCGCCCAGAACGAGGAGATGGAGCAGGTTCGCCGAGCCCTGCAGTCGAGCCAGGAACGGGAACGCCGAGTGGTCGCCGCCCCTGTGAGCGCGCCCGTGACCGCGCTCAGCTCGGACCTGAGCCACGTGGTCAATTCGCGATTGAACACGCTGGTCGGGTTCTCGAGCGTCCTTCTCGATGAGCGGGCGAATCCGCTCAGCGCCGAGGAACGGCGCGAGTACGTCAAGTACCTGCACGACAGCGCGATCAAGCTTGGCGAGGCGATCCGCTCGCTGTCCGGCAGCCGTCCTGCCAGCGCGGACACCCGGCCGCCGGTCGTCGATCCAGAACGCCGGCCCCCGGACATCCTGGTGGCGGACAACGACCAGGCCTCGCGGCAGCGGATCGAGCCGTTCCTCAAGCGCGCCGGGTACGAAGTCGTCTACGTGGAGAACGGCCCACGCGCCCTCGAGAAGGCCTCGCATCTGCAGCCGCTGGCAATCTTGATCGATGCCTCCTTACCGCCGAGCGGTGCCGCCACGCTAGTCCGGGAGCTGCGCAAGGATCCGCGCACCCGCGAAGTCCCGATGGTGCTGCTGACCTCGCCGAGCGGGCCACCGATGGCCATCGCTGAGTGTGAGGTCTTGACCAAGCCGATCGACCGCCAGCAGCTGGTCCAGCTCATGGTGCGCTTCGACCTGATGGCGGACAGCAAGCGCGCGCGCAAGATGCCGGCCAACGTTCTCGTGATCGACGACGACACCCAGGCTGTCAGCCTGGTCACGGCGATCCTGAAACCGTTCAATGTCCGTGTCACAGCCGTGGACAACGGCCGGGACGGCATCGAGCACGCGCTGCGCAACAAGCCGGATCTCGTCATCCTCGATCTGCTGATGCCCGACGTCGATGGATTCGAGGTGGTGGCGTCGCTCCGCCGGGACAAGGAGATGAGCCGGGTCCCGATCCTGATTCATACCGCCAAGCCGCTGACCGCCGATGACCGTCAGCGCCTGGACGGAAAAGTCGAGTCGATCGTCGAGAAGGCGGAGTTCCAGCCCGAGCGCTTCCTGGAACTTCTGCTGAAGCGCGGCGAGCGGCGTAAGCGCGCCGCCTAGGTCCTCGGGTTCAACCTCTCAGCCGACCACTTCGCTAGCGGTCGAGGTCGCTTCGGTTGGCTGCTTGACCGCCTGGCCTTCGAGTCGCTCCTTCCGCAGGAGATAGGCGATGACCGGCAGGGTCAGGGCGATGACGACTAACGCGGTCACCTGAGCCTGCTTGAGGCCGCCCAGGATCACGATATTGTCTCGCACAAAGAAGATGAAGAACTGGCTGAGGGAGTAGATGACCAGGTAGAGCATCGCCAGCATGCCTTCGGGATGAATCCGAGTTCGAAGATTCCAGAGGACGAGAAATAGCGCGAGGCTGATGACCAGCTCGTAGAGGTTGGCCGGTTGCACTGGCGTGTTGAGTGGCCCGAAGGTATTCGGGTTCGTGTACTCGAAGCCCCAGCCGTTCGTCTTGTAGCCGACGATGTCGCCGTTGATGATGTTCCCGATTCGGCCGATCGTCTGGCCGATCGTCATGCCGAGGGCGCCCACGTCGAGCAGGCTCCAGAAGGGCATGTGCCAGAGGCGGCTCGAAATCGCCAGCGCCAGCCCGCCGCCGAAGATGGCGCCAAAGAACGCCATGCCGCCCTGCCACACGGCGAGGATCTGCCCCGGATGATGAAGATAAAAAGAGGGGTTGTTCTGCACGACGTAGTACAGCCGGCCTCCGACGATGCCCAGGATCGCGGCGAGCAAGGCCACGTTCATCAGCTGGTCTCTGTCGATTCCTCGACGGGGCGCATCCCGGAGGGCGACCTGGATGCCGGCGTAGAGACCGATCGCGATCATGATCCCGTACCAGTGGATCTTCAGACCGCCGATGGTGACGAGAACAGGATCGATCGGGATCTTTACGAGCACGGGCCAAGTTTAATCTGTGAGGGTGCGAGATAAGGCGTCATTTACGGATGAAGTCAAGGCCGAGCTCGCCAACGTCGAGCCGGCCCGATCGTGCTGCCGCGAGGCTGAGCTCGCCGCCATCGTCGAAGGGCTGGCGGGCTCAAAGCCCCCTCCCCGGCCCTCCCCACAGGGGGGAGGGAGAACTGACGGAGTGGCGCATCTTCGTATCCCGCGCAATGCCGTGGCAAGAAAGGTCGTGCACCTGGCGAAGATCGCCGGTGGTCACGTCGAGACGGTCCGCAAAGGCGCGACGGAGAAGCGCCCAACCTACGAGCTGCGCCTGACGCTGCCGGCAGGTCGCGGTTCGCAGGACACCTGTTGCGCCCGAGCCATCCTTCGCGGCACCTTTCTGGCCCGCGGGGTGCTCGGCAACCCGGCCGACGCCTATCACCTGGAGATGGCGCTGCCCGACGGCGGAGGCCTGCTGGAATCTGGCGCAGGACGGACGGGAATCCCCCTCAAGCGTTTGATGCGGCGGGGCCGCGCGGTGTACTACTTAAAAGGGGCGGAGCCCATCTCTCGGCTGCTGCGCTTGATGGGCGCGAACCGGGCGGTGATGCGCTTCGAGCACGACCGGATCCTGCGCGACATGCGCAGCCAGGCGAATCGGCGCGCGAACAGCGAAACGGCCAACGTCGAGAAACAGCTCCGGGCTGCGCTGCGGCAGCGGGCGGTCGTCAGAGCGTTGAAGGCTCGAGATCATCGCCTCGAGTCCCTGCCTCCGGCGCTGCGGCAGGTCGCCGAACTGCGCCTGGCTCATCCGCGCGCCAGCCTGCGCGAGCTGGCTGAGCTCTCCCAGCTGAGTCGCGCGGCGGTGGCGAATCGTCTCCGCCGGCTGGTAGCGCAGTTGAATTGAAATGGTCTAATAGATTGCGTTCCCGTATTCGCGGACGAGGAGGCTGCCAATGCCGCTAAAGGTTGGCATCAATGGGTTCGGTCGCATTGGTCGAAATATCTATCGTGCCGCGCACGGCCGGCGCGATCTCGAGATCGTCGCCGTCAACGACATCACCGACGCACCGACGCTGGCCCATCTCCTGAAATACGACTCCATCCTGGGGAATTTCGAGGGCGACGTTCACGCGGACGGCGATGCGCTGAAGGTCAACGGCAGCCGTGTCCGGGTCTTTGCCGAGAAGGACCCGGGAAATCTGCCCTGGCGCGACCTTGGCGTCGACATCGTCATCGAGTCAACCGGGCTCTTCACCGATGCAACAAAGGCCAAAGTGCATATCGACCGCGGTGGAGCAAAGAAGGTCATTATTTCTGCCCCCGCGAAGAATGAAGACATCACTCTTGTCCTCGGGGTCAACGGCGACCGGTACGACCCGAAGCAACACCACGTCGTCAGTAACGCGTCATGCACGACGAACGCGCTTGCCCCGGTTGCCAAGGTCCTCCACGAGAGCTTCGGCATCGAGGCGGGCCTGATGACCACCCTCCACTCCTACACCAGCGACCAGCGTCTGCTCGACGCTCCCCATAAGGACCTCCGCCGGGCTCGTGCGGCGGGCCTGTCCATGATCCCGACCAGCACCGGCGCGGCCAAGGCCATGGCGCTGGTCATGCCGGAGCTCAAGGGCAAGTTCCACGGCATCTCGGTGCGAGTGCCGACGCCAGACGTCTCGCTGGTCGACCTTGCCGTGACGACGCGCGACACCGTCTCCGCGGACACCATCAACGAGGCACTGCGCGAGGCCGCGGCCAGCGACCTGAAAGGCATCCTGTCGGTTACCGAGGAAGAGTTGGTGTCCATGGATTTCAAAGGAAATCCCCACTCGTCCATCGTCGACGCGCCGTTGACGATGGTGATTGGCGACCGGCATGGGAAGGTCTTCAGCTGGTACGACAACGAGTGGGGCTACTCCTGCCGGGTCGTCGATCTCACCGTCTACATGGGCGATCGGCTGAACTGACCACCAACGCTGCGACCGGCGGCGGGCTGCAGAAAGCCACCATCCGGGACATCGACGTGAAGGGCAAGCGTGTGCTCGTTCGGGTCGATTTCAATGTGCCGATCAAAGAGGGGCGAATCGTCGATGACACACGAATCCGCCAGGCCGTCCCCACGATTCAGGATCTCGTCGGCCGTGGTGCGCGGGTCATCCTGATGACGCACCTCGGCCGGCCCGATGGCCACGTCGATGATGCCGCTCGCACCACGCCACTGGCCCAGCGGCTCAGCGAGCTGATCGGTCGACCGGTGAAGCACCTCGATGACAGCGTTGGCCCCGCCGTCGAGTCAGCGGTTGGGGAAATGCATGACGGCGACATCGTCATGCTCGAGAACGTTCGTTTTCACGGGGGCGAGACAAAGAATGATCCGAGCTTCGCCAAACAGCTGGCCGCCTTGGGCGACGTCTACGTCAACGACGCGTTCGGCACCGCCCATCGGGCGCACGCGTCGACGGCGGGCATCGCCCAGTACCTCCCGGCCGTCGCCGGGCTCTTGATGGAGCGGGAGATTCGAACGCTGTCCCGGATCATGGAGGATCCGCCGCACCCGTTGGTGGCGATCATCGGCGGCTCCAAGATCTCCACGAAGATTGGTGTGCTGCGCAGCCTGCTGCAGCGGGTCGATCGCCTGTGTGTCGGCGGCGCCATGGCGTGCACCTTCTTGAAGGCCAAGGGTTTATCCGTTGGGCGTTCGCTCGTGGAGGACGATCAGCTCGACGTCGCGCGCTCCCTGATGACGCCCCGGGGCGGCGGTACGCTCGTTTTGCCGCTCGACGCGGTCGTCGCCGAAGACGCCAGGCCGGGGGTGAAGGTCGAAACCGTCGCCATCGACGCGGTGCCGCCCGAGCTGAAGGTGCTGGACGTCGGCCCCATGACGGTGGAGCGCTTCCTGCAGAGCTGCGACGGCGCTGCCGCGGTGGTGTGGAACGGTCCGCTGGGCGTCTACGAGGTGCCGCCTTTCGATCGCGGCACCGATGCCCTGGCCCAAGGTCTGGCTGGGAGCGACGCCGAGACCATCATCGGCGGGGGAGACCTGGTCGCGGCCCTCGAGAAACAGCACCTCGCGGAGCGCATGTCCTTCGTCTCGACGGGTGGCGGGGCGACGCTCGAATTCCTCGAAGGCAAGACCCTGCCGGGGATCGCCGCGCTCCAGGACAAGACCCTCGCCTCATGACCAGAAGGCCGCTGATTGCCGGCAACTGGAAGATGCACCTGACCGTGCCCGAAGGGGTGGAATATGCGGGCCGGCTCCGCAGCACGCTCGAGCAATATGCCGATCGCGTCGACCTGCTGTTGTTGCCGCCGTCGGTGATGTTGTGGGAGGTGGCCCAGGTGCTGCACCGTTCTCCGGTCCAGCTGGGCGCCCAGAACGCCGCCTGGCAGGACGAGGGCGCCTTCACCGGGGAGATCTCGCCGCGGATGCTGGCCGGCTGGTGCCCCTACGTACTGCTCGGACATTCGGAGCGACGAAAGATCTTTCACGAGACCGATGCCGAGATCAACGACAAGGTCAAGGCCGCGCTGCGGCACGACCTGCTGGTCATCCTCGCGGTCGGCGAGACCCTCGAGGAGTACGACGCCGGCCACACGGCGGAGATCATCACGGCGCAGATGAACGCGGATCTCCACGGGGTTAAGGTGAGCCATCCGGGGCAGATCACCATTGCCTACGAGCCGGTCTGGGCGATCGGCACGGGTCGGGCGGCGACCCCGGAGTATGCAAACGAGACGATGGGTTGGATTCGCTCGCTGCTGACGCAGGCTCATCCTGAGCACGCCGAGGGCATCCGAGTGATTTATGGGGGCAGCGTCACTCCCGGAAACGCAAAGAGTCTGATGGAGCAGCCGGACATCGACGGGGCGCTGGTCGGCGGGGCCAGCCTCAAGGCCGCAGACTTCGCCCACATCGTCCACACGACCGCTGAGGTAATCCAGTCGCAGCGCGTGTAGACGGTCCCGTCCTCGTCCTGGTCATCATCGACGGTTGGGGCTATCGCACCGAGACTTCAGGCAACGCGATCGCCGCGGCGCGAAAGCCGAACTGGGATGCGTTGTGGGCCCGCTGGCCGCACACGATCCTGCAGGCGGCGGGCGAACCGGTGGGGCTGCCCGCGGGTCAGCAGGGCAACTCTGAAGTTGGCCATCTGAACATCGGGGCGGGCCGGATCGTCTACCAGGACCTGACGCGGATCAACCTGGCGATCAAGGACGGCAGCTTCGAGAAGAACGAGGCGCTCAACGCCGCCATGACCTCGGCGGCCTCCGGCCACGCGCTGCACCTCATGGGCCTGGTGTCCCCCGGCGGTGTGCACAGCTCGGATGAGCACCTCTACGCGCTGCTCCGGATGGCGCATCGTCTCGCGGTGAAGCAGGTCTATGTGCACGCGTTCACCGACGGTCGCGACGAGCCGCCGACCAGTGCCGCAGGCTACATCGAGGCGCTCGTTGCGCAGATGAAGCAGATCGGATCCGGTCGCATCGCATCGATCAGCGGCCGCTACTACGCGATGGACCGGGACAAACGATGGGACCGGACCGAGCGCGCGTATCGAACCGTCGTGGAGGCGACCGGTCCGACGGCCCCCGATCCCGTGGCCTTCATCAAGCAGAGTTACGAAGCCGGAACCAACGACGAGTTTCTGGTACCGACGCGCATCGTCTCGCCCGGTCACCATCCCACGCCGCCGCTCGCCGATGGCGACAGTGTGATCTTCTTCAATTTTCGGCCCGACCGGGCTCGTCAATTGAGCCACGCTCTGGTCGATGACCACTGGGACCACTTCGAGCGCAAGCGCCGGCCGCGGCTTGCCCACTTCGTGACCTTTACCGAATACGAAAAGGGCCTGCCGGCCGAGGTGGCGTTTTCCGACGAGCCCCTCGCCAACGTGCTGGCCCAGGTGGTTTCCGATGCAGGGTGGCAGCAATTCCATACGGCGGAGACCGAGAAATACGCGCATGTGACCTACTTTCTGAACGGGGGGCGCGAAGCACCGTTCCCCGGCGAGGACCGGCTGCTGGTACCGTCGCCGAAAGTGGCCACCTACGACCTGCAGCCGGAGATGAGCGCGCGACCCGTAACGGACGTGCTCCTGGAGCGGCTGGGCAGCGGACGGTTTCGCTTCATCGCCATCAACTTCGCCAATCCCGACATGGTCGGCCACACCGGTGTCTTCCCGGCAACCGTAAAGGCGGTCGAAGTCGTCGACGAGATGCTCGGTCGGATCGCGCCGGCGGTCCTGAAGGGCGGCGGCATCCTCGCGATCACCGCCGACCATGGCAACGCGGAGCTAAAAGTCGATGCGCAAACCGGTAAACTTCTCACGGCGCATACGACGAGTCCGGTGCCCCTGATCATCGCGGGCACGGACCGCGTCACGAAATTGCGGGATAGCGGCAAGCTCGGCGATATCGCACCCACCCTCCTGCCGCTGGTTGGTCTTGAGGTGCCGAAGGCAATGACCGGCGAGAACCTGGTGCTAGCTGCCACGCCGGTTCATCAGTAGTCGACGAGCACTGCGTACACCGACCTGAGGCTATTCCTCACGGTTCGGTTTCGCGCCTTGCCTGGGCACGCCCGACCATTAATGCAACGCCGTCGTTCATGTTGACGGGAACCAGTCGCACGTCGGGGTGTTGTTTTGCCCACACGCGAAAGACCTCATCCGCGAACCCCTGACCGACTGACTCCACTTTGTCGAAATCAATTTGAACTTCCAAAAACCGCTCGAGGCCCGTTAGCAGGCGCTTCGCCTCGGAGCGGCTGACGAACGATGAACCACTCTCAAAGAGCTTCACTCGGACAGTTGTGCGACTGAACTGCAATTGGTCATCGGTGTACGCTTTGAAGACGTCCTCGAGGCGCCGCGCCGTCCGAGGATCGACCTCAAATGCGGCACGTGTCCCGGGCGCATATGAGCTGACGCCCATCGCGAAGTCGCCTCGGCGGTTATCGACAGTCCACCGAAGGTGGTTGGCCTGGAGATCGAAGTAGTCGACGGCTCGGGATGTGAAGAAGAGCCCCTCGCCGCTATGCCGGTTTGGTTGAGTAGTGACCTTGCCCTTGGTCACTTCCGCGAGCGCAGATCGATGATCCGAAAGACCCAGATCACGCCGTATTCGCTCAAACGCACCGATTCCGTTGTCTCCTATTTCGGCACGGATTTGCTCGGCACTCGCTTCCCATCGCACAGTTACCGTGGTCCCGCTCGAATGGTCAATGGCATTGTTGAGCAATTCGGTAAACGCATACCTGCTGATGTCGAGGGCCTCCTTCGTGGCACCTCGGACGGGAGCCTGTGCTTGGAGACGTTCCCAAACGGTGTGCTCCTCTAACCCCTCGATCGGCAGCTCTAGGACGACCGTTCGGTTGTGGCGTCGATCAAACGCCGCTCTTGTCTCGACAAGATCGAATAGCCGGTGGCCGCCTCGTGTGACTCGGTGAGGAAGGACACCGGCATCTGCCAGCTTGCGGACGTAGCTCGGAGACACGCCGAGCTCCCGGGCTACCTCCCCGAGGCGAGCGGAGTGCCGTAGAGAATGTTGGGCGGAATCTACACTCACTGACATTCATTATAGGCTAGGCAGTGTAGTTTTGGCGTAAAATCTATACCCTTCTCGGGAGGGTAATTTCAGGAGCTGGAAACTACACAACGGGTCCCCCCCCCGCCGGAATCTACACTATGCTTAGCGCAGAATCTACACTGCCTGTTTCTACCCACCCCGGGATGTGACGTGGAATCTTGCCACCGACGTGTCGGCCACGACTGCTCTGGCTGGATCCAAGTCCACCCAGTCGGCGGGAACGAAATAGCGAAAATCTGGCACGTGGCAGTAGGCCTAGGGAGTTGATGCCAACCAGTCCTGGTCCATTCTCGTGAGGAAGATCTGCGCCAGCCTGGCATCGTGGATGAGCAAGTCCAGTTCGTGGTTGCGAGTGAATCCGGACCGCGACCAGTTGCAGCTGCCAAACAGCACCGTGTCGCGGTCGAAGATGCCGAGCTTGGCATGCAGGAGCTCATTGCGGGTCTGGGCGTAGAACCGGACGGTGGCTCCGGCGCCTTCGAGCACCGCCATCGACCCGGCATTCTGCGGCTGCGCCGGATCGAGGAGCACCCGCACCTGGACGCCGCGATGGGCCGCCGCCACCAACCCATCGATCACCAGGGCGTCGCTGAGCACGAACATCTCGACATCCACCGTGCGCCGGGCCGCAGCAATCGCGGCCAGGGCCGCTGCGCGGATACCGTCGCCCGGATGCGTGACCAGCACCTGTACCAGCCGGTCGGACCGCCAGGGTGGGATCACGCCGGGCGCACCCGACAGGGCCAGGTCCTGCTGGAAGACCCGCTCGAGGTTCGAGACGACCGGCCCGGTGGCGAGCACGTCGAAGTCGTGATTCGACCGTGAATGAGCTCCCCAGTTGATCCCGCCGACGATGGCCCGGATGCCATCGACGATCAGCAACTTGACGTGGTCGATGCTCATTCGCTCCAGCGGGAACGCGAAAACGCGCACGCCGCCTTGCTCGAGCTCCGCCCACACGCTCCGACTGCTCCGCTCGGTCGGATCCTTGATGGCGATGACGGCGACGCCCCGATCCTGGGCGTCGAGCAGCATCGCTGCCAGGTCTAATCGCTGGAATTCATAAAGCTCGAGGTCGATCGAGTGCCGCGCCCTGCGCAGGGCGTCGGTGATCGCCTCGAAGGCACTGGGGCCGTCCGGCAACGCAACCAGCTGGTCGTCGCCGAGGCTGATGGGCGCGGCGAGCACCGCTGGCGCGGCGACTTCGATGGCCGCGGGAGTGGGCGTACGGCCCGGCGCACAGGAGGCGGCCAGCAGCGCCAGGAGGAGGAGGGGCAACCGAAGGCGGCGGGCCGGGCCGTACACACGCCGCAGGCTACTACAAGTTTGTGTATCTGTCAAGACAAGATATGTTCGTATCCAGGGCGGCGTCGCGACCGATCCGGGGAGCGGCGGTATAATGCAGCGGCTTCAGGACATGCATACCTTTCTTGGTTTCGTCGAACTGGTCCTGGCGCTCCTGGTGATGCTCGGCATCCTCCTCCAGACGCCAAAGGCCAGCGGGCTGGGAGGCACGATCGGGGGCGGGGGAGACTCCGGTGGGGGCTATCGCACCAAGCGCGGGCTGGAAAAGAACCTCTTCTATGCCACGATCGGGCTGGTCGTCATGTTCGTCGTGGTTTCCGTCGTGTACGTGCGC
>CAZRMD010000089.1:0-11776 GCA_964601135.1 uncultured Actinomycetes bacterium
GGCCCTCCGCCGCGGCCAGATTCACGAGCCGGCCCTCCGCCAGCACGAACAGCTTGCGACCGTCGCGCAACCGATACTCCTCCACCGATGGGCGCACGGTGCGCACGCTCTCCGCCATGCTGTCCAGCGCGCTCAGGTTGATCTCATCGTTGAAGTGGCCGGAGTTGGCGAGGATCGCGCCGCTCTTCATGCTCTGGAGCTGCGGCTCGTCGACGACGTTGATATCGCCGGTCACGGTCACGAACAGATCGCCTTCTTTCGCGGCATCCGCGATCGGCATGACTCGATAGCCGTCCATCACCGCTTCCAGCGCCCGCACCGGATCGACCTCGGTGACGATGACATGGGCGCCCATCCCGCGGGCCCGCATCGCCAGGCCGCGGCCGCACCAGCCATAACCGCAAACCACGAACACTTTGCCGGCGAGCAGGACGTTGGTGGCCCGGATGATGCCGTCGATCGTGCTCTGGCCGGTGCCATAGCGGTTGTCGAAGAAATGCTTGGTCATCGCCTCGTTCACGGCGACGATCGGATAACGCAGCACCTTATGCTCGGCCATGCTTCGCAGCCGGATCACGCCGGTGGTCGTTTCCTCGGTGCCGCCGATCACCCCATCGATCAGGTCGGTGCGATCTTTGTGCAGCGCGGCCACCAGGTCGGCGCCGTCATCCATGGTCATCGTGGGCCGGTGCTCAAGGGCCGCGGCGATGTGCTTGTAATAGGTATCGCTCTCTTCCCCCCTGATGGCAAAGACGCTGATCCCGTGATGGGCGACCAGCGCGGCGGCCGCGGCATCCGTGGTTGACAGCGGATTGGAGGCGCAGAGGACGAGTTCGGCACCGCCGGCCTGAAGAGTCAGCGCCAGGTTCGCCGTTTCGGTGGTGACGTGCAGGCAGGCTGACAACCGCTGGCCCTTGAGCGGCTGCTCGCGTTTGAACCGCTCGCGGATCTGCTGAAGGACCGGCATCTCCTGGGCCGCCCATTCGATCTTCCGCTGCCCATCGTCGGCCAGCTTGAGGTCTTTGACGTCATAGCGCTGCGCCGGAATGGTCGCCACGGTCAGGTCGCTCGTGAGCCATCGAGTGAAATCATGTCCACAAGCGTACTCAACCGCCTCTCGACCTCGGCCATGTCGGCCTGCATGATGCGTCGAGCGCTGAAGTCTTCGACCGCCAACGAACCGAGCACGCTTCCGTAGAGCATGCCCCGCCGCATCACGTCGTCACCGTCATGACCGGCTCGGGCGATCATCCCCAGCAAGCCGCCCGCAAACGCGTCGCCGGCGCCGGTCGGATCGCGAACGGTTTCCAGCGGGTGCGCCGGCGCCATGAACACCCGGTCCTGCGTGAAGAGCAGGGACCCATTTTCCCCGCGCTTGATGATCACGCAGCGCGGACCATACGAGAGAATGACGTGCGCCGCCGCAGGCAGGAACCGCTGGCCGGAGAACTGGACCGCTTCTTCGTCGTTCAGAAGGACGCAGTCGACTCGCCGGAAGACGCGCTCGAGACCCGGGCGAGCCGTGTCGAGCCAGAGCTTGATCGTGTCGCAGGCGACGAACATCGCATCGTCGATCTGGTCGAGCACCTCGAGCTGCAGTTCCGGCTGGATATTGGAGAGAAAGACGACCCGCGAGTCGCGGTAGCTGGCCGGCAGCGCCGGGTGGAAATCGGCAAAGACGTTCAGCTGGGTATCGAGGGTCTCGCGCTGCTCCAGCCGGACTCCCGAGTATCGCGCCGTCCAGCGGAAGGTCTTGCCTTTTTTGACCTCGAGACCCGTGAGATCGACGCCACGCGACTCGAGCATGTCGCGATGGGCGGCCGGAAAGTCGTCGCCCACCACGGCGACGAGCCGGATGGGGGCAAACATCGAACCTGACAGGCAGAAGTAGCTGGCTCCCCCACCGAGGATTTCGCTGGCGCTCTCGGTCGGGGTGTGCACCGTATCGAGCGCTACGGACCCGACGACCAGGATCGGTTGCACCGCGCCCGGCATTTTAGAACTTGAGGTGCGAGACGACGTTGTACCCCGCCAGGTTTTCCGCACCCTTCAAGAATTTCAGCTCGATCAGAAACGAGATGCCGACGACCTTGCCGCCCAGCTGCTGCACCAGGCGCGCCGTCGCGCGCGCCGTGCCGCCGGTGGCGAGCAGATCATCCACGATGACGACGGATTCACCGGCCTTGATCGCATCGTTGTGGATCTCGAGCACCGCCGAACCGTACTCGAGGGCGTACGATTCGGCGATCTTCTGCCCCGGCAGCTTGCCTTCTTTGCGCACCGGGATGAAACCGGCCTTGAGCAGGTACGCTAGCGCGCCACCGAAGATGAATCCGCGGGACTCGACGCCGACCACGAGGTCGACGGACTTCCCCTGGTAGGTCTGGGCCATGATGTCGACCGCCTGCCGGAAGGCCGCCGCGTCCTGGAGCAGCGTGGTGATGTCCTTGAACAGGATGCCTTCGCGGGGAAAATTCGGTACATCGCGGATCTTTTCCGCGAGCGCGCCCAACATCGCGCCGTCGTCCGACACGCCGAGTAGTTTAGGTTTCGCCCAGCCGGGGCGCCGTCCGGATCAGCCCGCTACGGCCGCGGCCCACCGACCAGCCGGGCGTAGGCCGCCAGTGGCATTCCGCCACCGACGCGCTGGCGGTGCAGCCAGAAGAGGTCACCCGCCTGATGCCAGGCGCCCGGAATCGTGGAGGCGGCCGACTCGAAGCCCATGGCACGCGCCTGGCCGGCCAGGTAACCGTTGAAGCTCCCGTACGGATAGGCGAATTCGATCACGCGGTGACCTAGCACCTGCTCGAGCTGCCGCTTGCTCTCGGCAATCTCCCACAACGCCGACGAGCGACGTGCGCCCGCCAGCGCCACATGGTGCATGGTGTGGGCGGCGATGGTGAACCCCATGCGATCGGCGGCGACCACCTGGTTCCAGGTCATATAGCGCGGGCGGCCGATGAAGCCGGGCACCACATAATCGGTGGCGGTAAATCCGTAGCGACGCATCTCGGGGATGGCCGTGGTGAAGAAATCCGCGTAGCCGTCGTCGAAGGTCAGGACGATGGAGCGAGGTGGCAGTGGCCGATGGTCGCGGATCGCCTGGACGGCCTGCGCCAGCGAGATGGTGTGGAAGTGGCCGCGCGCGAGATAGTCCATCTGGGCGTGGAACGCGGCCGGCGTGACGGAAAGGCCGAAGCCAACCCGATCCCGAGGATCGGGATTGACGCGGATGTAGTGGTACATCAGGACCGGCACATAGGTCCAGGAGCTGTACGTCCGGGAGGATGCCATCGCCGTCTGCGGGAATAGGGCCAACAGGAGCGGCAGGACCAGCAGGCTAAACCAGCGACGTCGCAGACGGCGGGTGATGGCCACGCCCTCTGTCATACGCTCGATTCATTACGAGACCGCCGACGACGCCGCAACAAACGGGTTGGCGGACGACAACGACGGTTTTAGCGAGCTGTCAGCGCGCGGCGCGAATAATGGCCCACTCCTCTGCGTTGAGGGCGCGAAGCAGGACCAGCACGACGACGTAACTCAGCGCACCGGCAAGCACGACCAGCGGAAGCGGCCACGATCGAATCAGGTAAATGACGACCCCCATCACCAGCGCGCCGGCAATGACCCGGCTGACACTGGTCAGAACCGGCAGGCTCATGTGTTGCTGGCGAAGGAGCCACCACCCGCCCGCAAACAGCGCGACCTCGGTCAGGGTGGAGGCTGCCGCCGCGCCGAGGTAGCCATACAACGGGATGAGCACCAGGTTGAGGCCGATGTTCACGGCCAGCGCAAACAGTGAGAGCCGGGTGAAGTCGAGCTGACGGTTCATCGCCGTCAGGGTGTAGATGAAGGCGTTGTTCACGAACAGCAGCGCGACGGATGGCGCCAGGATCTGCAGCGCCGGAATCGCCCGGTCGAAGCCTGTGGGCGCCGCAAGGTGGACCAGCGACCCGGCGGTGATGCCGATCCCGACGGCGAGCGGCAGTCCAAGCACGGCCAGCATCTTGTAGGACTTCTCAAAGGCGAAGGCCAGCTGGCGCCCGCCGGCCGCGGCCACCATCGACAGCGCGGGGAACACCGCGCCCATCGCCGACTGCGGGATCCAGGCGACGGCATCGATGAAACGATTGGCGGCCGAGTACCAGCCAACCATCTGGAAGCCCTTGAAGAGCTGGAGCAGGACGACGTCGAGCTGCGCGTAAACGGTCGTGATGGTAAAGCCGAGCGCCAGCGGAAGACCGGCGGCGAGAAGGCCACGCAGCAAGCCCGGCTCGAAGCGAAGCCCGACCGGCTCGTGCCATCGCCAGCGCAGCAGGGTGTAGGCAAAGAGGCAGGTGAACAAATAGCTGCCGGCGTATACCCACAGGAACACGTCCCAGGTTGCATGGCGCTCGATCGCGATCACCGTCAGGACCAGCAAGAGGAGGGCTTCGGCGACGATGGCGATCGCCTCGTATAGCAGCCGGCCGCGAATATAGAACACCGACCGCAGCAGACTCGAATAGCTGGTGGTAATCAGCAGCACGAAGCCGGCGATGGTATAGGGAAAGAGTGCCGGACTGAGGAGGCGGAGGACGGCGGCCAGCAACACGAGGCTGACGACCGATAGCAGGAACCGAACGCTCAGCAGATTGCCGAGATAACGCCGCAAGAGTTGCCGGTCTCGCGACACGTCGCGCACGAAGACGGTCTGGAGGCCGAGGTCCGAGACGATGCCAAGTAGGGTGACGTAGACGACCATGGCGGCGAACCGGCCGTAGCGTTCGGCGCCAAGATCTCGGAGAAGAAGGACGACCACGACGAAGACGCCCAGCTTGGCGAGCGCTCGGGCTCCCACCACCAGCACGCTGTTGCGAAGCGTGCGGGAAGCCAGGCGCTCACTCACCGCGGGGATTGTAGTTGAGTTCCAGCGTTTTCTAACATTCGGGGATGCCTTCGGCCGGCGATAAACCGCGGGTCTTCTCTGGAATCCAGCCCAGCGGCGGCCTGCACCTCGGCAACTATCTGGGGGCGATCCGCAACTGGGTCCGCGACCAGGACAAGTACGACAACATCTTTTGCATCGTCGATCTCCACGCCATTACTCTGCCGCAGGACCCGGCCGAGCTGCGAGAAAACACCCTCGACCTGGCGGCGATCTATCTCGCCAGCGGCCTCAAGCCTGATCAGGCGATGTTCGTGCAGTCGCATATCCCGGCGCATTCGGAGCTGGCCTGGATCTTCGAGTCCTTCACGCCGATCGGCTGGTTGGAACGGATGACCCAGTTCCGTGACCGCACCTCCCGCCATGGCCGAGAACGGATCGGCACCGGCATCCTGACCTATCCAGCCTTGATGGCGGCGGACATCATGCTCTACGACACCAGGTACGTACCCGTCGGTGAGGATCAGCGCCAGCACATCGAGTACACGCGTGATCTCGGCCAACGGGTCAACCAGCGGTTCGGCAACATCCTGGTGATCCCGGAAGCGCTCATCCAGAAAGCCGGCGCTGAGATCAAGGGACTCGATGATCCGGAGAAGAAGATGAGCAAGAGCCTGGCGGCCGGCGCCCCCGGTCATGCCATCTTCATGCTGGATTCACCGGACGTGATTCGAAAGAAGCTGGCCCGAGCCCAAACCGACGCCGAGCCGGCGGTGCGGTTCCCAGCTGGACCCGGAGTTCGAAACCTGCTCGAGATCTACCGGACGATTCGGGACCTGGATTGGCCGGCGGTCGAGGCCGAATTTACGGGGAAGCCATACAGCGTGCTCAAGAGCGTCGTCGCGGATACGGTGATCGACGTGCTGGCGCCGATCCAGCAGCGGTACCGCGACATCCGTTCCGACGACGCCGCGTTGATGCAGGGCTTGCGGCAAGCCGCCGCCCGCTTGACCCCCATCGCCACCACGACGCTGGAGCGCGTCCAGAAAGCGGTCGGCTTACGCTAGGCCGCCGGCTCGCCGGCCTCGTATCCCCTCTGGCCCTGACCGGGGGATTGGTCGCCACGCTCGTCACACTGGCCCGTATCGTTCACAGCGTTCTCACCCGGGGATCGTCCGGCCTCTTCAACGATTTCTACGACTACTGGGCAGCCGGCGTGCTGCTCAACCATGGACAGAATCCTTACGACCTCGGCCTCCTCCATGCCGCGCAACGAGCCGCCGGCCTTTCCACCGAAACCGGAACGGGCTACTCGTATCCGGTTTTCTTCGCCGAGCTGATGAGGCCGCTGGCCTTGCTGCCGACAGGCGCAGCCGCATTCCTGTTCACCGGGCTGAGCCTGGTGGCCTTGCTGTACGCGGTCGCATTGCTGCTGGGATCGATCCCTGACCTGCGATGGCCGGTCGCCTTGCTGGGCGGCGCAGCGGCGGGACTGTTCCCGCCGGTGATCGGTTCGGTCTATTTTGGCCAGGCCAACCTCGTTGTCCTGGTTCTGCTGGCTGTGGCCTATCGCTGTGTGACTCCCGGACCGATGCTGGGTTTGGCGAGCGCGATCAAGCTCTATCCAGCCACCGGATTCCTCGCTCTCATGACGGAGCGACCACCGCGCTGGCGCCGTCTGTTTAATGGTCTTGCCGTTCTTGTGCTGCTACTCCTCTTGCAGCTGACGGTGCCCAGCGCCGGCGGCCTCGGCCCAGCCGGCTCGTTGCTCTCCCCCGATACCTACTGGAGTAACGAGTCCATCAATGGCTGGCTCAGCCGGTTGGCGATCGCGTCGACCTGGACCAGGCCACCCAATCCAGGGCTGCCGGTTGAGGCGTTGATGCTGGTCGCGGCGCTGATCCTCAGCGTCATCACCGTACTGGTTCTGCTTCGCATGCCGAGCTCCTCCTGGCAAGGCGCCCTCGCCCTCAGCCTCTGGCTGGGGACGGTCGCCGCGCCAAAAAACTCCTTCTGGAATTTCACCCCGCTGCTGCTCGGCGTCGTCTTCGCCTGGACGCAGCTGCGTGGGCGCTGGTGGCTGTTCGGCGTTGGCGTCGTCGGCTGGTTGCTGCTCGAGCTACAGGCGCAGCTCGACAGCGCTCGGGAAACGATCTACCAGGCGAGCCCGGCGCTCGCCTGGCTATCGTCGGTCGGCCTCTACGGCGCGCTCATCCTGGGCGGCGTGACGGCATACGTTCTTTTGCGACCCGGCTCAAGCGATCGCCCAGCCGACGGTCACGCTCACCGTGAGCTGGACGTCGGGCGGTGACACCTGCGTCGGGGCGTCGGCTGAAGTCGAGGCAGCGCCGCGCACGAATGGAAAGGGATATGGCGTGTTCTCGATGTCGGTCATCGATACGACCGATCCGAGGCGGATCCCGGCGGCATCGGCCATCGCGCGAGCCTTTGTCTGGGCATCCTTGACTGCCCTGGCCAGCGCCTGCGCGCTCGCGGCGCTGTGGTCGGTGACGTCATACGTGATCCCTTGCACGGCCGTCGCGCCACCGGCGATGGCCGCGTCGATGATGGCACCGATGCGACTCAGGTCGTGAACCGTGATCTGGAGCTCATGGCTGGCCATGAAACCGGTCAGCTCCGGCTGACCACCTCGATAGTCGTACTGCGGCCACACCTGCAGGCTGAGCGTCTTGATGTCGCCACTGGCGACACCGGCTCGCGTCACCATGGCGCGGACCTTGTCGGCAGCGGTCGCGTTCTGCGCCTCGGCCTCCGTCGCCCTGGGCGCGGTCGTCTGAATGCCGACCATGATCCGAGCCACGTCCGGCGTGACATCGATCGTCCCGGTGCCCCTCAGGACGATGGCGGCGGGTGACGCGCCGGCGCTCGCAATCGGAAGCGCGGCCGCCCGCGCGGGAGCAGCGTCCAGACGGGCGACGAAACCGGCCGTCAGCAGGAGTCCAACGGTCAGAAGTCCGGTCAGAGCAAACTGGCGGGCGCGCGATGATCCAACGGGAACCATGTATAACCTCCAGGAGCGGCTTCGGCCGTTCCTATCGCGTATGACGCGAACGGGTCGGCGAAAGTTCCCGACGGGCCAGGTTATCGGCGCAGGCGACCAACCAAACGCTCAAGTGCCGCCTTTCAGCTGGTGTCAACGAGGACAGCATCCGCTCCTCGATGGTGGCAACTCGCCGGCCGGCCAGTGAAAGCTTCGAACGGCCTTCCGGTGTTAGACGTGCCTGGCGAATCCTCCCGTGATCGGGATGCGGCTCTCGTGTGACGAGTCCGCTTGCTTCCAGGTCAAGCACCAACTCGTTCATCGTCTGCGGCGTGACAAAGCTGCGGCGAGCGAGCTCTGCCGACGAGATACCAGGCGTCTGATCGAGCGTGTACAGGATCGCGTACTGTGGCACTGACAGCCCGACCTCGCTCAAGGTCGCCGTCATCGAGCGGTTGAGAGCATCCTGTGCTCGCTTTAGGCCATATCCGATCGAGATCGGCGTCACTGGTTGACAGAATAACAGGACACCTGATAACATGTCAGGCATCCTGATAACGCGACCAGGCTACAAGGAGGAACTGACATGCCGGCCGCGGAAGACGTTAAGTCGGAGATTCACGCCGGAGCTCCAATTGCAACGCTGATCAACGTCTTCACTGTCAAGCCCGAAAATCAGGCGAAGTTGGTCCAGGTGCTCGATGAGGTGACCATCGCGGTGATGCGCACGCTGCCCGGCTTCATTTCCGCCAACATCCACCGCAGCGCGGATGGCACCCGAGTGACCAACTACGCGCAGTGGGAAAGCAGGGCGGCGTTCCAGGCGATGCTGGCGAATCCGGCCGCGCAGCCGCACATGCGAGCCGCCGAGGCGCTCGGGACGGCTGACCCGCACCTCTACGAGGTCATGTCCGTCCATCACCGCCCACCGGCGAGGGACTAGCTCGCGGCGCTGACTAGCTGCACGTGGTCGACCAGCCATCGATGCAGCGGGAGGAGGTGATGCCAGTGCTCGACGCAGCGGTCGAGCAGCCGGGGCTCCAGCGCCAGCGAGGCCGGCTCATCGACGTGGACGTAAAGGGTGCTCAGGCGAGCGGACAGTGGTCCGGAGAGCCGATAGCCTGACCGCGTCAGGCTTGCCGCGATGTCCTCGAGCTTCGTGCGCGGGCCCTCCTTCGACATCGCCTCTCGAAACGCCGAACGCTGGCCGCTGTCCAATCCGTGCGAGCCGGCCCCGATGCCCACCAGTTCCGGGCTGATTCGGACGAAGAAGCCGGAGGCCGCGGCGGCGCGCTCGCCATCCCAGAACCAGACGTCGAGGTGGTCTTTGTAAGGCCGCTTGTCCTTGCTAAACCGGATGTCGCGATTGATGCGGAAGATGGAGCCGAGAATCCGCGGGTCCGCGTGGGTGTGGGGGGCGAACGCGTGAAGGCGCTCGCCCGCGGCAACGACGAACTGGCGGGCCGGCTCGACATACCAGCGCTCGTAGTCCTCGCGGTGCGCCTCGAACCATTCGCGATCGTTGTGGCCAGCGAGCTCGGCAAGAAAGTCGAGTGTTTCCTGCGGAAATCCCTGGAAACCCACGCGCTCTCTCAGGCGGTGCCCTCGACGGTGCCGGTTTCCGCGACCTTCTCCGTCACCTTGTATTCGAGGTACATGCCGAGCATCAGCCGCGTCTGCGCCTCGAGCGCCGGTAGCACGCTGAAGAGCAATCCCACGGGCGGGTAAAGGCCGAGCTGCACGTACGCCCACGTCTGGTGCCAGAAGCCCCAGTGCCGCGGCATCGGCGGATTGATCTTTCGCTCGACGAGGATGAGGGCTGCGATGTTGAGGAACGCGATGTTGATCAGCACAAAGGCGTAGGTCGCGAGCGTGTCTGCGGCTGGGGTGAGATTCCAATCGAGCTGCAGCAGCCTCGGCAGCGCGGCGCCAAAGAGCAGCAACACCGGGAGCGTGGTCCAGGTGAGGTGGTTGAAGATCATGTAGCCGTATCGGCGTGCCCGAAGCGACAGCGGGATTTCCGGATGCCGCAGCAGCCGCACCGTCACGTAGGGCACGTCGCTCACGCCCCAGGCCCAGCGCTTGATCTGGTTGTACTGGTTGGCGTGCGTTCTCGCCCGCTCCCAGAAAACGCCGCGATCCGAGGCCTCGGGGGCGTCGCCGTAGACGGGCAGGAAGACCGGCACCATCTTGAGCCTTCCCTGGGTGGCGAAGAAGGATTTCCAGTAAAAACGGGAGTCCTCCGGAATGACGTCGTCGTCCCAGTAACCCGCCCGGATCACCAGGTCGAGCGGGATCGAGTAGCTGCTGAAGGCGACCAGCCGATCCGGTCGCGAGGAGAGAAACATTTGCCACTGGGTGCAGGCGCTGGCCATGATCCGAACAGCAAACGGGACTCTCCACAGATTGTTGTGGAACATCGGGATCGGCTGGAAGATGCACTCCAGCCGATTCGAATCGGTGACGAAGTGGTAGGTGACGTAGGAAAAGTACTGGGGGTGGACCCGGAAGTCAGAGTCCAGGTCGGTAATGATGACGTTCTTTTGGTCGAGGCCGAGGTTCTCCAGCTCGCGGCGGAGCACGGGGCCACCGTAGGCCATTGCCGCCGATTTGCCCACGACAATGCCCGGTAGCAGCGGGTCCTTGATGTGGAAGAACGCTCGTAGCCGTGGACCGAACTCTTCCTGGAGCCGGCGAACGTTCTCCCAACCGGGCCGGTCGCTCTCGCGAGTGATGATCGCCACCACCTTGTTGTGCGCCGGGTAATCCGCCTCGGCGATGGCCCGAACCGTTTCATGAAGAATCGCGTACGGCTCGGTGTAGGTTGGAATCAGCACGGCGTGGACAATCCGCTGTGGGTCCGGGAGCCCAGGCATCGGCTCGATGGCGAGACACTTCTCCCACCACTGCGTATTCCTGGCCGCCTTCATCCTTACATAGGTGCTGCGGATGCCGAGGACAACCACGGCGGTGCGGGCGAACCAGTAGACGTCAATGACGAAGATCGCGGCGGCGATGTATGGGGCAAAGATGAAGGATGCGACCACCGGGACGATCAGGATGGTCCAGGTCAGCCCACCTGGTGCGATCTCGAGGGCCCGCTGGATACGCCGTTGACCCCGGCTAAGGATTGCTGTCTTTGCCACCTCGTCCTAGGCTAGAGCAACCAGCCAGATGGCGTACAACGCTATTTGGCGCTATACTGGGGCCGGGTTAGAACAGGCTGGCAATTCGGCCTGCCCGACGTTCCTCGGAGGGGTGGCTAGCTGTCAGCCCACCTGTGAAATCAGGCCCAATCTTATGCGCTACAAGGAGCGCCATTGACCTTACGGTTGCCGCCTGTTGCCGCGGGGTCGCCGTTCGCCCACCGGGCGCCTGACGTCACCGCGATTCGCCTGAACGTCTCCGCCGCCGCGCAGAGCCAGGCCGAAACCCTCCTCGCCCATCTCGGGCAGGACGCCTTGATGGCTCTCCTGACGGAAGCCACCGAGGGCGATGGCTACGTGGACCTCCGGCACTCGCCGGTGCGCTACACCGTCAACCTGCAAAAGCGAACCGAGACGAGCATCGAACGCTTCGGCCTGGTGGGGCAGCTCTTCGGCCTGCCGGACCGGGACATCGCCTACGTCGTCGAGCGCGTCCAGCCTGATCCGGATACGTCGAAGGACGCCGGCGACGTGCTCACGGTTGAGGTTGCTGAGGTCGCCCTGCAGAGCGCCGCCTATGTCCCAGAAGACGACTGGGTCCGCCGGCAGCTGACCGCGCTGGAAGAGGCCGCGCACTTGCCGCTGGTGATGGCCGGCCAGGCCTTCGCCAACCACGAACGCCAGTGGCTGGCGTGGCAGGCAGAGCAAGACGCCCGGCCCTACGAGGTGGAAACCGAGGGCGTCGTTTGCAGCAAATGC
>CAZRMD010000090.1:0-11735 GCA_964601135.1 uncultured Actinomycetes bacterium
AATCGATTGAGCTCCGGATCGAAGAGAAACGTCTTTACGCCCTCGCGCATGCCGTCGGCGACCGAACGATAGCGCTCCGCGTTCGCCGTCTCGCCGTAGAGCTGGGCGAAGTTCGCGGCGGCTCGCAGCCCCGCCCAGACCGCCGCCACGGTAAAGCTCATCACCCCACGGCGCTCCTCCCACAGGTCGTAGCTGGGCTCGGGTAACCCGGTCAACGGGTCGATGTAGCTCGCCAGGAAGTCGGCCGAAAGGATGATCAACGGCCGGTAGTAAGCCTTGAAGAATTCGAAGTCGCGATGACGGTCGTAGTGCTGCCAGAGCGAGAACAGGACCAACCCCGTTTCGTCCTCCTGGATCGGATACTGCGGTTTGCCCGTCGAATCGACCCATGGATGCCAGCTGCTCCCCGGATCGCCGGCCGGGGTGTACTTGTGCCGGAAGTAGCCGTCCCTGGTCACGATCCGCGCGCATAATTCAAAAAACCGTCTCGGCAGGTCGACATAGCCAGCCTGGTCCATGGCGTAAACGGCGAGGGCCGCGTCCCGCGGCCACATATAGCTATAGGTATCGCGGGCGAACTTGACGATGTCAGAGTCGTTCGCCGCCAGCACGGCGCCGCCGGCGTCGACCTGGGTGCGGACGACGAGCAGGCAGCGTCGATAGAGTTCGGCGATCCGCGGAGAGAGATCGGCAAACTCGCGGTCTTCTTTATTGACCCACGCGGTCCAGTACGAGCGCGTCCGGTTGAGGAAGGCCTCCGGTCCACGCAGCGCGATGACGTCGGCAATCGTCTGGAGGTCGGCAAAGTTCCGGGCGGCGATCAGCCACTGGTACGCGGTCGCGGTCTGCCCTTGCTCCAGCCGGCCCAGCTTCAGGGCGAGGGTCATGTCGACCGATCCCTGCTCGATCGGGTTGTTTCCCAGCTCGCCGTCCTCGGCATCCCGCCAGGTGCCCTGGGCGCCGTTGACATCTTTCTTGCCGCAGGCGTAGCCGTCGAGGCCGATCCGGTCGCCTACCTGGGCGCAGGCGGCAAAGCAGCGCTGGCCCTTGTAGGCGACCAGGCCTTTGACCGCGGGGTAATACATGACGGTATCGCCGACCTCGGTGCCGTAGATATCCCAGTCATAGTGAAAAAACAAACGAATCTCGCGGGCCGGCCCGTCGTTGACGACTCGGACGCGACGGAACAGCGCGTCCCGGCCGAGGTCGACGCAGTCGTTGAAGGTCAGGCTGACGGCAAGATCCGGGTGCCGCAGGCTGACGTCGGTGACCATGGTGTCGGCCAGGTAGACGAGGTTCCGTGACCAGGCGGGATCATCGAGCCAGGCGAAGCGCCCATCCACCCAGATGCCAAAGCGACAGGGCCCGCCGCTGGTGTGGTTTTCCTGGCCGATCCGCGGGTAATAGATGTCGCGCAGCTCGTAGTTGCGGTCGAAGTTGACGAGCAGGCTTCCGTTGCCGATCGGCAGGTCTCGCGGCACCGTGCGCCATTATGGCCTGCCCGGAGCCTCGACCGGCGAGCGCGTACCGGATTGTTACGCTGGCGGCTAGTGGCCCTGGGGACGCGATCCGCGCGACTTTCCATTCGCTCGCGCAGGCGGGCCGACGTCATCGACATCACGGACCGGGTCCAGGACATCGTCAAAGACAGTCGGCTCGAGACCGGCCTGTGCCAGATCTACGTGCCCCATACGACGGCCGGCGTCTTCATCAACGAGAACGCCGACCCCGATGTCATGGATGATTTTCTCGCCACGCTCGATCGCCTGGTCCCCTGGGAAAACGACTACCAGCACGCGGAGGGCAACGCGGCCGCCCATATCAAGTCGACGCTGATCGGCACGTCACAGACCGTCCCCGTGCGCGACGGCAAGCTGGCTCTAGGGCAGTGGCAGGGCATTTACTTCGCCGAATTCGACGGCCCGCGCGAGCGCCATTTCCAGGTCACCGTCCTGGGATAAACGCGAAGCCGCCCAACGGGGCGGCTTCGTCGTCTCGGCTCGGAACGCTACTTCTTGCCGGCGGTCTCCAGCTGACGCGGCTCGCTGTTGGCGCCCGTCCCGCCGCTGATCGGAATCTTGACCGACTTCGGCTTTGCCGGCTGCGCCTTCGGCACCGTCAGGGTCAGGACCCCATTCATGAACTGGGCCTTGGCCTGATCGCCGAGCGCGTCCTCCGGCAGCGTCACCTGGCGGCTGAACTTGCCATAGAAGTTTTCGCGCAGCCAGAAATTCTCGGCCTTCGCATCAGCCGGCGGCTTGATCTCGCCCTTGATGCTGATCTGGCCGCCGTCGAAGGTCACGTCCACGGTGCTGGGATCGACGCCGGGAACCGACGCCCGGATGACCCACTCCTTGTCCGTCTGGTAGACGTCCAGGGGCAGGTAACCTTCCCCGACTGCGCCCACCGTCCGCGACTGGCCCGGAACGCCGAACGTATCGCCGAACAGGCGATCCATCGCACTGTGCAGCGACATCAGATCACTGATTGGTGACCAACGAATCACGCTGCTCATCGCACGACCTCCTCAGAGTAATTTTTTTCGCTGGCCGATATACCCCGGCTGGCGGCCCGGCTAAACCAAAAAATCCGATCCCCGTAACCCTGCGTGACGGCCGTAACCGGGGCGAAGATGCCGGTATATACTGTCAAGACTCTTTAGCCGGGGAGACGCATGCTTACCAGCATCAAGTCGGTCGGCAGCCATGTTCCGTCCGGCATCCTGACCAACGCCGACCTCGAAAAGATGGTCGAAACGTCCGATACGTGGATTCGGGAGCGCACGGGGATTGTCGAACGCCGGATCGCCGCGGTAAACGAAACCGCAACCGAGCTGGCCGCTGCGGCGGCGAAGGATGCGCTGGCGGCGGGCGGCTTTCGCCCGCAGGATACCGACCTCATCGTTTGCAGCACATCGACGCCGGATTCCATGTACCCGTCTGTGGCTTCCCGCGTCCAGGAACAACTTGGCGCCCGCGGCCCAGCCTTCGACATCCAGGCCGCCTGTACCGGGTTTCTCTATGCCATGAGCGTTGCCGACCGGTTCGTGAGCTCGGGCGAGGCAAAGCAGGCGATCGTCATCGGCACCGAGACGCTGACCAAGATCATCAATTTCCGCGATCGCGGCACGTGTGTCGTTTTCGGCGATGGCGCCGGCGCGGTCGTGCTCGGTCCTGGAGCCATGGGCATCAAGTCGTGCGTGCTCGGTTCGGACGGCTCGGGTGGCGATTTGATCTATGTGGCGCCCGGCGCAGACGGGCCGGAAGGTCCTGGGCGGCCCGAGATCCGCATGGATGGCCGAAAAGTCTTTCGATTTGCGACAGAGATCCTGGCGCAGGCCACGCTGCAGGCACTCGAAAAGGCGAACGTCCGGCTGGAAGATGTCCGGCTGATCGTTCCCCACCAGGCAAACGCCCGGATCATCGAGGCCGCCGCGAAACGCCTGGGCGTGAATGGCGATGTCATGGTCAACAACATCGCCAACTACGGCAACACGAGCACGGCCTCGATTCCCCTGGCGCTGAAGGAGGCGCTCAGCGCGGGACGGCTTAACCGAGGCGATCACGTCGTGCTCGTGGGGTTCGGTGCCGGCCTGACCTGGGGAGCTTGTGTGATCGAGTGGGAAGGCGCGCCCGCCAGGGTCGCGGCCTGATCCATGTTCCGGCCCAAAACACGATATGTGGCGCTGCCGTCCCCCCGAGCCGGGGTCGGCGAAGAAGTCGATCGGCTGACCTGTCCGAAATGCGACACGTCGCTCGAACCAGCCCGGCTCGCCGCCGCGCTGCGGGTCTGCTATCGATGTGGCTATCACTTTCGATTGCGCGCATCCGAGCGAATCGCGATGCTGGTCGAGCCGGGGTCATTCCGCGAAGAGGACGAGAGCATCGCCGCCCGGGACAGACTCGGCTTCAAAGATTCGCAGCCCTATAGCAAGCGCATCGAGCAAAGCAAGACCACGACCGCGGTCAACGAAGCCGTTACCTGGGGCGAGGCGGCGCTCGCCGGTCACGCCATCGTCATCGTCTGTTTTGACTTCGCCTTCATGGGCGGGAGCATGGGAGCCGCCACCGGCGAGAAGATCACGAATGGGATCGAGCGGGCGCTCGACCGTCGGCTGCCGTTATTGATTATTTCTGCCTCCGGCGGCGCGCGAATGCAGGAAGGGATGCTGTCTCTGATGCAGATGGCCAAGACGTCGGCGGCGATCGGCCGGCTGGGCGCGGCCGGCGTGCCGTTTTTCTCGTTACTTACGGATCCAACCATGGGTGGTGTCACGGCGAGCTTCGCCACGCTCGCCGACGTCATCCTGGCGGAGCCCGGGGCAATGATCGGCTTTGCCGGCGCGCGCGTGATCCAGCAGGCGACGTACGAAACGCTCCCGGAGGGATTTCAGACGTCGGAGTTTCTCTGGCAGCACGGAATGATCGACCTGGTCGTGCCGCGTCCCGAGCTGCCGGCCATCCTGCGCCAGCTACTGGATCTTTACGGCCGCAACGGTCTGAGCAGCGGCTTCGAGCTGCCGGCCAGGGCCGCGACACCCGTCCTGCACCCGTGAGCGAGAACAACGGATCTGTCGCGGCCGCCACCTGGGAGCAGGTGGAGCTGGCCCGCCATCCCGATCGGCCGTACGCGCTCGATTACATCCACGCGATCTTCTCGAGCTTTTTCGAGCTCCACGGCGATCGGCTCTTCGGCGATGACCACGCCATCATCGGCGGCCCGGCGGCGCTCGACGCCCGGACCGTCATGGTCATCGCCCAACAGAAGGGACGGACGACGGCCGAGCGAGCGATGCGTAATTTCGGCATGGCCAATCCCGAGGGATACCGCAAGGCGCTTCGTCTGATCCGCCAGGCGGAGCGCTTTGAATTTCCCATCATCGCCTTTGTAGATACGTCCGGAGCCTTCCCGGGCGCAGGCGCCGAGGAGCGCGGCATCGCCTGGGCCATCGCCGAAAACCTGGCCGCCCTCGCGCAAGTGCGGGTGCCGATCGTCACACTCGTCATCGGCGAGGGAGGTAGCGGCGGCGCGCTCGGTATTGGCGTGGGCGACCGCCTCCTGATGATGGAGCACTCGATCTACAGCGTGGCCATGCCGGAGGCCTGCGCCTCCATCCTGTGGCGCGACATCGCCCGAAAAGTCGAGGCCGCCGAGGCGCTCAAGCTGACGGCGTCGGACCTGCAGCGCTTGGGGCTGGCCGATGAGATCGTGCCCGAACCGCCGGGCGGCGCACACACGGACTACGGCGTCGCCGCGGATGCCGCCGCTGCCGCGCTCCGCCGTCACCTCGATGCGCTGGAAGCGATCAATATCGACCGACTGGTCGAAGAGCGCTATCAGCGATATCGCGCCATCGGCCGATAAACGCGCTAACGAGATTCAGTTAGGCCGCTAACATCTTCGCGTGGCTCAGCTGGCCCAACCGCCGGTTCGCCGGCGCGAGCGGCTCGATCCGGCGGTCTTTCGGCTCCCCGTCGAGCGGATTCGCGAGGGCTAATACAGCGACGTCTATTTCAACCGCACCGTCGATGTCCTGGAAGCCGACAGGCGCCACCCGCAGGTGCTGATGCAGGTATTCCAGAAGAAGAACGCCATCATCGGCGGGATGGACGAGGCAATCGCGATCCTGAAGCTCTGCTCGGATGACTTCTCGCAGCTACGGGTCCATGCGCTGTACGACGGCGATGAGACCGCTCCCTGGGAGACGGCGATGACGATCGAGGGCGATTACACGCTTTTCGCCAGGCTCGAGACCGTCTATCTCGGCGTCCTCGCGCGGCGGACTAAAGTGGCGACCAATGTGCGCCGCGTCGTCGAAGCCGCCCACGGCAAACAGATTATTTTCTTTCCCGCCCGGCACGACCATCACCTGGTGCAGACTGGAGACGGCTACGCGGCGCACGTTTCCGGCGCCATCGGCGTCTCGACCGATGCGCAGGCCTCGTGGTGGGGCGGCAAGGGCACGGGGACCGTACCACACTCGCTGATCGCGTCCTACAACGGCGACACCGTGCTGGCCGCGCAGAAATATGCCGAGTACATCGATCCCAGCGTGAACCTGGTGGTGCTGGTGGACTTCGAGAACGACTGTGTCCGCACCTCGCTCGAGGTCGCGCGCGCTTTGAAAGACCGGCTGTGGGGCGTCCGCCTGGATACGTCGGAAACCCTGGTCGACGTCAGCCTCCAGAAGCTCATGGGCGACTTCGACCCGCGCGGGGTCAACCCACAGCTCTGCCAGCTGGTGCGCCGCGCGCTGGACCGCGAGGGCTTCGAGCACGTGAAGATCGTCGTCAGCGGCGGGTTCAACGTCGAGAAGATCAGCCGCTTCGAGCGCGAGCACGTGCCGGTCGATGCCTACGGCGTCGGCAGCGCCTTCTTCGATGGGAACTTCGACTTCACCGCCGACATCGTGATGGTCGAAGGCCGGCCCTGCGCCAAAGTGGGGCGGCGCTACCGGCCGAACGCGCGACTCGAGCTCGTGACCTAATGCCGGACGTCACTATCGTCATCGACGTCGAGAACGGATTCTGCAAGTTCGGGAACCTGGCGTCGCCGCGGGGGGACGCGGCGATTCCACAAATAAAGCGCGTTATAGAAGATAGGGCGCGAGCCGGCGATCAGATATTTTTTAAGGCGGATACGCATGATCCAAACGACCGCGAGTTCGAGATTTTCCCCGTGCACTGTGTGCGAGGGACGCCGGAGGCCGAAATCGTTCCAGAACTGCAGCCGCTCCTGAGCGACGCCACGCTGATTCGCAAACGGCGGTACTCGGCCTTCTTCGAGACAGATCTCGAGTCGCGACTCAAGGCCATCAAGCCGAATCAGGTGACGGTCGTGGGCGTCTGCACGGACATCTGCGTCATGCACACCGTGGCCGACCTGCGTAACCGCGACTATCGAGTCGTCGTGCCGGCCGAGGCCGTAGCCACCTTCGACGCGCCCGGCCATCCCGGCGACCAGGTCCAGCGCTGGGCTCTGGACCATATTCATGGCGTCCTGGGCGCAAGCGTCGAACGACGGTGACGCGGAGCGGAGGTACGGTTCCGAGCCGAGCCACGTTGCCGATAGCCGTGGGCGGCGAGGGACCGCTCCGCAGCTCCGTGTCATGGTCGTTCGGGTGCTATTGAGCCTATCGATATAATGTAAGCCGCCATTCAAAAGACGCAATACCCGGACAGCGTAGCTGTCTGTTTGCGTTTGAACTAGTGTCATGACTGGCCAGTTTTGCCCGAATTGCGGCCACGCTCTGAAGCCAGACGGCCAGTTTTGCTCGCAGTGTGGCACGCGGCTGAAGCAACGGTTGAAGCGACCACCCTTCAAGCCATGGATGGTCCTTCCCGCGGCGTTGCTGGCGATCCTGCTGGTCGTGTTGCCCGGCGTGCTCTATGTCTGGGCCGGCCTACCGTCCACGTCCAATCTCAGCACCGCGCGGCTGCCGCTCTCGACGCGGATCTATGACCGGACCGGCACGGTGCTGCTGGCGGAGATCCATCAGGGGTCCGAACGCCGCCACATCGTGCCGCTCAGCCAGGTGGCTCAGCCGATGCGCCAGGCGACGATCGCCGTCGAGGATCGAACCTTCTATCAGCACGGCGGCCTGAACATCCTGCGCACCGGCCAGGCCGGGCTGGATGACCTGGTGCACCTGCGCTTCAACCAGGGCGGCAGCACCATCACCCAGCAGCTGGTCAAGAATATTTATCTCTCCCAGGACCGGTCGATCTTCCGCAAGCTCGATGAAGCGATCCTGGCGATCGAAGTCGAACACCAGTACTCGAAGAATCAGATCCTCGAGGCTTATCTCAATCGCATCTACTACGGGAACAACGCCTACGGCGTCGAGGCCGCCGCCGAGACTTACTTTGGCAAGCCGGCCAGCCAACTCTCTCTGGCCGAGGCGTCGCTGCTAGCCGGACTGCCCCAGGCGCCGACGGAACTCGATCCGTTCACCAGCCTGACGCCGGCGAAGGCGCGCCAGCACATCGTGCTCGATGCCATGGTCAAGGCCCATGACATCACGCCGGGTCAGGCGAGTGCTGCGCTTGCACAGAAGCTGTCGCTGCTCAAGCCATCATCCTCGGACGACGTCAAGGCACCCGGCTTCGTGCACTGGGTCGCCGCCCAACTCGAGAAGACCTACGGCGACGAGCTCTTGATGAACGGCGGGCTGACGGTGATCACCTCGCTCGACTGGAACCTGCAGTCGATCGCTGAACGACAGGTGCGGGAGAAAGTCCTCGCCCTGCAAGGCCAGCACGTAACGGACGGCGCGCTGGTGGCCATCGATCCGCATACCGGCGGAGTGCTGGCGATGGTGGGATCGGCCGGGCCCGATGTTCCCGGCGGCCAGTACAACATGGCCGTCATCCCCCGGCAACCGGGTTCGTCGTTCAAGCTGTTCACCTACACCGCGGCCATCGAGTCAGGCAAGTTCACGATGGCATCGTGGGTGCAGGACTCGCCGATCAGCGTGCGATTGTCTGATGGCAGCAGCTACACGCCACGGAATTACGACGGCAGGTACCACGGCTGGCAGCCGGTGCCGTTCGCACTGGGGAATTCGCTGAATATCCCGGCCGTGAAAGTCGAGCTCGGCACCGGAATCGACCGCGTCGTCGACGTCGCCCGGCGCATGGGCGTGACGACGCTGAAGCAGCCGGTATCGGCCTACCAGCCGAGCCTGACGCTGGGCGGTTACGAGGTGCCGCTGATCGACATGGCAACGGGCGCGAGCACGCTCGCGGCGCAGGGGACGTACCGTCACCCGCAGGGCATCATGAAGATCCTGGCGCACGACGGCTCGACGCTGTACCGTCAGGCCGGCCAGGCGCGGCCGGCGATTAGCCCAGAGGTCAGCTTCATCATGGCCGACATGCTGTCCAACGATCGTAATCGCGTCCTCGAATTCGGCTCGAACAGCGACCTCGTCATCCCCGGCCACCACGTTGCGGCCAAGACCGGCACGACCAATGACTTCCGTGACAACCTGACCGTCGGCTTCACGCCGAACCTGGCCGTCGCCGTCTGGGTTGGGAACGCGGACCACTCACCGATGCAGCACGTGAGCGGCATCGTCGGCGCGGCGCCGATCTTCCATGGCTTCATGACCGAAGCCCTGGCCGGCCAGCCCGATGCCTGGTACACGGTGCCGGCGAGCCTGCACGTGGTCAACGTCAATGGCTATACGGCCTATCTGATTCCTGGGACTGAGCAAACGGCGCAATCGCAGCAGCCACCTCCACCGCCGCCGTGCGACGAGGACTGTGGTGGCGGCGGCGGCGACTCACAGGGTCGCAAGAAGCATCACTAACACGCATCGAGTCGAGCGCCTTTAGCTCTCGGGTCGACCTCGGCTCGTTGTCCCGGCTCCGCCGGCTTTCAGCGACTCGATCTGTCGGGTCAGCTCGGCGACCTGTCGCTCGAGATTGGCGACCTGCTCACGGGTCGCCAGCGGCATCGATGACCGGGCGCTTCGCACGCTGTCCTGGACACGCCGACCCAGGTCCTCGCCGGCCCGCCGGGTTCGAGCGGTGAGCTCATCGAACCGCCGCCGGCTCTCCGAGCCACTGGTCCGACCTTGCTGCAGCCAGGTCTTGGCCATCTCGTCGGTTTTTTCGAAAGCCCAGCTCGCCGCGCCCAGCATGGTGTAGAAGCCGTCGCGGATGACTTCGCGTACTCGCTCGGTCCCCTCCGTCTCCGGGCGGAGGTCGCGCCCCTGCATCGGGTTTTGTTCTGCCATGCGCTAAGTTTAGGGCGCGACATGCCAATTTACGAGTATCGCTGCGCCGACTGTGGCAAACGGCCATCGATCTTTTTCCCGAGCCTGTCGTCGGTCGAGTCGTCGCCGGCTTGTCCGAGTTGCGGCAGCCGCCGCCTCACCCGGCTGATCTCGAGGACCGCTCAGGTGCTCTCCGAGGACAGCCGGCTCGATCGGCTGAGCGACAGTGCAGATCTTTCCGGCGTCGACGAGAACGACCCGAAGAGCATGGCGCGCTGGGCGAAAAAGATGGGACAGGAGATGGGCGGCGACGAGCTGGGCGACGATTTCGACCAGGCCATCGACGAGATGGGCGACGGTGGCGGGCCGGGCGATGATCTGGATGACGGCGATCTGTGAGCAAGGCGACAATCGCGCGGATTCATGGACGAGAGATCCTCGACTCGCGCGGGAACCCCACGGTCGAAGTCGATGTCGTGCTCGACTCCGGTCACCGCGGCCGGGCCGCCGTTCCGTCAGGTGCATCGACTGGCGCCCATGAGGCCGTCGAGCTGCGCGATGGGGATAAGCGGCGCTATCACGGCAAAGGCGTCCTCACGGCGGTCGGTCATGTCAATGACGAAATGGCCCGCGCTCTCCGAGGCGCCGACGCAGCCGACCAGCGTGGTATCGACGAGCAGCTGATCCATCTCGACGGGACGGCCAATAAATCACGACTCGGGGCCAACGCCGTCCTCGGCGTCTCACTGGCGACGGCGCGGGCCGCCGCCGCTCTTGCCGATCTAGCCCTTTATCAATATCTATCCGGCCTCGCGAGTGCAGCCGGTCTGGCTCAGGACTTGCTGCTGCCCGTGCCGCTGATGAATATCTTGAACGGCGGCCGGCACGCCCAGACCAAGGTGGACTTCCAGGAATTCATGGTGGTGCCGGCGGGCGCGCCGACCTTCGCGGAGGGCTTGCGCTGGGGCGCCGAGGTCTTCCATGCACTGAAGGACACTCTGCACGCGCGCGGACTGGGGACGGGTCAGGGAGACGAAGGCGGATTCGCACCCGAGCTCGCCGCCAACGAAGACGCGATGACCCTGCTGGTCGAAGCCATCGAGCGCGCTGGCCACGAGCCCGGACGCGAGGTTTTCATCGCGCTCGATCCCGCTGCGTCAGAGTTCTATCGCGGCGGCCGCTATCAGCTCGAAGGCGAGGGGCGGATATTCGACGTCAATCAGCTCGTCGAGCGCTGGCAGTCCTGGATCGACCGCTATCCCGTGATCTCCATCGAAGACGGACTCGCGGAAGACGACTGGGATGGCTGGCGGGCGCTGACGAATGCGCTCGGCAACCGAGTGCAGCTGGTCGGCGACGATCTCTTCGTCACAAATGTGGTTCGTCTCAATCGAGGCGTTGAAGCCGGCGTGGCCAACAGCATATTGATAAAACTCAATCAGATCGGGACGCTGACCGAAACGCTGGAGACCATCGCTGCCGCGCGGCGTGCTGGATACACGGCCGTGATCTCCCATCGCTCGGGCGAGACCGAGGATACGTTCATCGCCGATCTCGCGGTCGCGACCGGCGCCGGTCAGATCAAATCTGGGGCGCCGTCCCGGTCGGAACGGGTGGCAAAATACAATCGGCTTCTGCAGATCGAGGAAGAGGTGGGAACTGCTGCTCGCTACCCGGGGCGTGCCGCCTTTGCCGGTGTAGGCCGGGTCTCGAATGTCTAGGCGGATGCCACCGCGCGGCTTCTTCAACGGCGAGTCTCCGTTTGGCCGCTTGCCGACGGAACCGAGCTTCCCGACGATACGAATCTCGCGGCGCGCCGTCGCCTGGATCGTTGGCATCGCGCTCGCGCTGCTGCTCTTGTTCCTGCTCAAGCCCTTCGCCACGCTCTATACGGACTATCTCTGGTTTCAATCGCTCCATTACGGCGGCGTCTTCGGCACCCGATTCGCCGCGCAGATCTGGTCGTTTTTCATTTTTGCGCTGCTGTTCTGGGCGATTGGGACCGCCAACGTCC
>CAZRMD010000091.1:0-11507 GCA_964601135.1 uncultured Actinomycetes bacterium
TGGCTGAGGTATCCAACGGGCGGGCGAACCTGCACCTGCACACGATCTTCAGCGACGGCGAGCTGCAGCCCGAAGAAGTCGTCCGAGCGCATGCGTCAGCCGGCTTTTCGGCGATTGCCCTTACCGACCACGACACCCTGGCGGGCATCGACGCCCTGGGCGGCCTCGAGGGACATGGCGTCACCATGATTCCCGGCGTGGAGCTGTCGATCGAGGACGAACCCAGCCGCGGGCTGGTCGATGCTCACCTGCTGGGCTATGGCTTCTCGCTGAATCACCGGGCCCTACGCCGCCGGCTCCACGAAGCGAGCGAGAGCCGCGAGGCGCAGAAGCGGGAGACCGTTCGGCGGCTCGCGGATCAAGGCTTCAAGGTCGACTGGGAGATGGTACGAGCCCGAGCCCGGGGCAACGTGGGCAAGCCGCACATCGTGGCCGCCATCGAGGCCATCCAGCCTGGCGTGAGCCGCGAAGAGCTGTATGGGGTCATGGGACCGGGTGGGGCAGCCCACGTCCCTCGGCCGAAAGAGCTCAGCCTCGAGGAGGGCGTGGCGCTCATCAGCGCTGCCGGCGGCGTCAGCGTGCTCGCCCACCCGGGTGTCTACACCCACGTTCCCGACCTGGACGTGTTGTTCCACACCTGTGCCGTTGCCGGCGTTCTCGGCCTGGAAGTGACGTACCCGCAGGCGCCGGATGATCCCTACGGACCGAAGAGCATTGCGCTGATGGAAAAGTTCGCGAAGACGGCCACCTCGTATGGCTGGGTTGCGACCGGCGGTGACGACTTTCACGGACCAACCGTGACGCCACGCATCAGGCTTGCCCAGTGGACGGCGACGCCGGCCAGCTGCGTCGACGACTTGCTGGCCCGACGCCCGTGAGATTCGAGTACAGCGTCGGCCCTCGATGGATGATCGATTGGGCCATGCCACTTGCCTGGGGCTTGGTCGCTCTGGGCCTCCTCGCCCAAATCTTGCTCGATGTCATGTTTTCTGGACTCGTAATAACGGATGCGTTGCTACTCGGCCTTTGGGTCTTCATCGGGTACTGGTCGTTTTGGCGAGTCGTCTACCGGATTGAGTGCCTGAACGGCTGGCTGAGCTGTAAAAGCCGGTTTACTGCTTGGTCTTTCCCATTGGCGGAAGTGCTGCGGATACGCCCAGCCCACCCTGATATTGGCGTCGAAATAATGGAAACACGGTCTCGCCCGTCACGTATCACAGTGTGCGTCTCAAACGGCTTTACATTGCTCGTCAAGGCCATTTTGCGGGAGCAACCAAATGTCGACGTAAGCTTTGGCCCAATCGGCCGCTTCTTCGAACGAATCCCGTGGCCCTCATCGTTTCGACAGCTGTGAGACTGCTCAGCGGGTCGTTAGAAACCGCATGATGGCCTCGACGACGGCGTCCGGCCGATCGAGCGGAAGAAAGTGCCCACCAGGATCGATGATCTCGACCGTGGTATCCCGCAGCTTGTGCTTCAGCGTATCCGCCCAGTGCGGCTCGAGGAACTTGTCATTGGCTCCCCACAGAATCAGCGTTGGTGCCGCGATTTCCTCGATATGTTTCGAGCGGCTCGTCAGGTCGCGGTTGTTCAGGGCCCGCGCCGCTCGCAGATAGGCTCGCCGGCCGCCAAGATCCTGGAACGGTCGGCTCCACTCGTTAACGAGCTCATCGGTGACGCGCCCGGGCGTAACGATGCCGGCCTCGAGTCCTTTGCGCAGGCCATCGCGCAGATCGAGGTTGGCCATGATCTGGTCCCAGACAGGTTCTTTCAAGCGGGCGATGTCATGGACAGGCCAGTTGCTGTCGACGACGCTATCGATCAGGATCAAGCGGGCGACGCGTTGCGGCTCGTCAACCGCGATCAGCTGGGCGACGCCGCCACCGATATCGTGGCCGGCCACGGCGGCTTGATGAATGCCTAGCGACTCCATGAAGGCCACCAGGTATCGCGCTTGGGCCGCGATCGAAAGATCAGCGTCGAGGCGTTTATCGGAATCGCCGTAACCGAGCAGGTCGGGGGCCAGCACATCGAAGGTGCCCGCGAGAGGGCCGATGACGTCGCGCCACAGGTATGAGGAGCTGGGGATGCCGTGCACCAGCAGCAACGCTGGTCCCTGACCCTGGCGGAGGTAGGCGATATCGCCGGCGAAGGTCCGGATCTTCTGCTTCGTGCGCGCCAGCGGTGCCGTACTGATGAGCTCGGTGGCCAGCGGCGGTGATACGGTCGGCGTCGCGGTGCGTTCGGGCGGTGGAGCCGCCGGGATCGCGACCGGCGCTGGGATGGGTGGACTGACGACTGGTGCCTGGCTCTCCACAGCCGGAGCAGGGGACGGCGCCGGCAATGGTTGGCGTCGCTGAAGAATGAACAGCGTCGAGCTCGCTTGGGCGACGAGCGTGTTCTGCTGGTCGACGACCTCCGCCTCGGCGACGACGATTTGCTGGCCTCGCTGGATAACGCGCCCAACCGATCGCAAGGTGCCGGACTCGACCGTGACGGCCTTCAGGAAGTGGATGTGCAGATCCGTCGTGGTGAAGCTTTCGCCGGCGGCACAGGTCGTAAACACAGCCATGCCCATCGCGCTGTCCGCAAGCGAGGTGATCGCGCCACCGTGTGCGACGTTGTTCGGGTTGTAGTGATTGGCGCTCATCGGCATTTCCAGCGTCGCGCTGCCATCGGAGACCGCGGTGAGGCGCATGCCAAGGAGCTGGAAGTACGGCGCCGGAGCGCCGCCGCCACGCAGCGCCGCTTCGAGCAGGTCTCGACCGGACATTGGTGCCGGATCGGACATCGCGCGCATTCTACTGCTGAGTTAGCAAGTATCGAGGGCGCAGCCCGAGACGCACTTAGCGGCCCTCGGGCCGCCGCTCTTTCGAGCGAATAAGGGCGGGTGGCGGGCAGCGTCTTGTACGCGCAAACGAGGCCATCGTTATTTCGGCCGAGTGCGCGATGAGACGCTGCCCGACACATCCGCCCGTTTCAGTCCCTGTGTAACTGTCCTTTTTGGTTACGCACCGGCCGTAACGGTGATGTGACGACCGTGTGGCAGCCTGTCCCGTCGATGCAAGCCAGCCTCATCGAGGCAAGTTGGACTGGTGTGGGCCACAGCAGGCCCGCCGATCAGGAAGGGGAAAGGGGGACTGATCGCTGAAATACGCCGCGCCACGCTATGCAACGCATTCGGCAGTGCTGTTAATGGCCGCTGCGATGCCATGGATCGTGCTCCACGTGCCGGTCGGCGCCTCGCCCGCGCTCGCGGGTGGAAGCGTTCCCGGGGATGCGCTCGCCGGTGCGCCGTTCGGTCGATCAGTGGATGGGATCGGGTGGTCGATGAGCGGCTCGCTCGTGGTGCCGGCTCTGCCGGTTACGCCACCCACCGAAAAGCATCGCGACGTCATTCATTACCAGGCCACTGACGGCGACACCCTGCGTGCGTTAGCCGCAAAGTACGGGCTCTCGGTCAACACCTTGCTCTGGTCGAACCCGAAGCTGGTTGACAAATTGACGGCTGGACAGGATGTCCTGATTCCGCCGGTTGATGGTGTGCTGGTAACGGTAACGGCCAGCGACACGGTGGCATCCCTCGCACAGAAATATCGCGCCGAGTCCGACGCCATCATTCAGTTCAACCTGCTGCGCCACCCGGAAACCCTGCCCGTCGGTCAGTACCTGATGATTCCGTATGGCGTCGGTCCCGAGCCCCCCTCGGCGCCAGCGTCGAACGCCCACACCATCACGGTCGGCAAGCGCTCCTGGTACGTGACCCCCATCTGGTCATCGGGCGGTGGGCTTTATCCCTTCGGCCAGTGCACCTGGTACGTGAACACCCGTCGGCCTGCTCCCTGGGGCGGAAATGCCTGGCAGTGGTACAGCCGCGCGAAAGCGTATGGGCGGCCGGTGGGTGCGACCCCCCGCGTTGGCGCGATCATGGTGACCTGGGAATCCCCCTATTGGGGTCACGTCGCGTACGTCGAACAGGTCTACAGCGACGGAAGCTGGCTGGTCTCAGAGATGAACTACGCCAGCCCGAGTGGCGGCGGATGGGGCCGCGTCAGCTACCGTCACGTGATCCCCGGCACGATTCCGCTGATCGGCTTCATTTACTGAGCTTCTCGATCAGTTGCCCGACCGCCAGCACCCGCCCCTCATCGTTCCATCGGCCCACGACCTGGAGACCGATCGGCAGGCCGCCGTCGTCGGGCCGTCCAGGGACAGAAAGAGCCGGAAGCCCCGTCAGGTTGAATGGCGCCGTCAATCGCACCAGCGCCCCGTCGACCGGCTCGGTCTCGCTGGACCATCGCACGCTGCGGGTACCGATGACCGGCGCGCTGATCGGCGTCGTGGGAAGAAGCAGGACGTCAACCGTCTCGAAGGCGCGGCTGACCGCTTCCCGGATCCGCGTGCGCGTCCGCTGAGCCAGCAAGTAGTCACTCCCGCTCACCAGCGCCCCGAGCTGGAGCCGTATGCGGGTGTCGCGTCCGTAATCGCGTGGCCGAGATCGAAACCATCGGGCGTGCGCGGCGCTCGCTTCGGCCCGCAGAGTGACCAGCTGTGTCGCGACAGTCCATTTCAAGTCGGGAATCTCGATGTCGCGCACCGCCAGACCCTCCTGTCGCAACTGTCGCGCCACCCGATCGAGCTCCCGGAGGATGGCCGGCTGGGCGGGTTTGACGATGCCACCGCGGATGACACCCACGCGTGTTCGGCGCGTCGCTCGCGCGCCCTGCCGACGCATGCTCTGCCATCGCGACGTTCCCGATAAGACATCGAAGAGGAGGCCGGCGTCGTCAACCGTCCGCGTCAACGGACCGGCGTGGTCGAGCGACCATCCCAACGGAATCGTGCCGCTGAGAGGAATCGCCCCGTAGGTGGGCTTCAAGCCGACGCAGCCACACAACGCCGCGGGGATGCGGATCGATCCCCCGGTATCCGAGCCCAGCGCGGCGGCAGCCATGCCGGTCACGACCGCAATGGCCGATCCGCCGCTGGATCCGCCCGGCGACCGCTCAGGGTCATGCGGGTTGCGCGCGATCCCCCACCATGGATTCGCTGTCGTCACGCCGTAGGCAAATTCGTGCAGGTTGGTTTTGCCGAAGACCACCGCCCCGGCGGCGCGCAGGCGGGCCACAACGGCGGCATCCGCGGCCGGAACCCAGGTTCGCAAAATCCTGGAGCCGCCGGTCGTGCGAATCCCGCGAGTCTTGAAGAGATCCTTCACGGCGATCGGCGCACCAAGGAGCGGTGCGCCATCGCGTCGAGCCAGCCGTTGCTGAGCTCGGCGGGTCTCGCGCCGCGTCGACTCGCCGGGTTCGGTGATGAATGCGTCGAGGGCGCGGAATTCTCGAATCCGCTCGGCGCACCGATCGGCGAGCTCCATCGGGGATAGCCGGCGACGGCGCATGCTGTCGACCAGCTCAACCAGCGACTGATCGGGCAGCTCGACCGCCGGCTGACCCATCAGGCCTCTCGGAGGTCAGGCGCTACCACCGCTCTCAGTTCTTCGACCAGCGCTTGGTACCGCTTCCAGGCCGGGAGAAGGGCATCGAGGTCTGCTTGGCTCAGTCGCAAACCGGCCGCCCGCGCCTGGGCCGCCAGCCGATCCCTCTCCGTCACCGACTCAGTATCGTCACTCAGGGAGATAAAAGTGAGAAAAGGCCCTTGTGTCGGCGAAATCGTTTGACAAAAACGATAGGTCGGCTCTAATCTTCCACTGCCGCCGACGGGCTCGTGGGGAAGGCAGCACCGGGGCGGGGCGCTGCCGTTAAACCATTTCGTTGCGAGGAGCCCGAAGAAGAATGCTGTCTGTAGAAGTCCGCCGCCTGGAAATTGCCCCAAGCTCCGACCAGTTCTGGACGATTGTTTCGCGCATCAACGGTCCCGAATTCATGGGCGTGCTTTATCGCGCCCGCGAAGCCATCTTCGATAGCGCCGGCATTGCCTTCACGATCGATCTGTTGAACCGGTTCTTGCAGTTTGATGTGACCAAGAGCTGGTCGGCGGCGGACGAGGGCGAGCTCTTCATGGGTGCCGCGCCGGTCGTCGGCTGGCTCCGCGTCCGTCGTCCCGGATCTGCGACGTTGCGCGAGCTGCGCTCGGACGATATCCATTTCATGGAGCTCGAGCACGCGGCCAAGCCCGCCTTCGTCGAAGTCGGTGTCGCCTTTCGCGCCGGAACCGAGAAAGTGCGGACGGATTTCCTGAAGCGCATTCGCACCGCCGCCCAGGAAGTGCTGGGCCAGGAAGTCGGCACGCCATCGTCGTGGCCGGTGCTCGCCCCGGTTGGCAGCCACAATTTCGAGGCGATTCGCAAGTCGCGCCAGGTCGTCTATGAGCTGACGGCCGAAGAGAACCAGGCGATGGCCGCCTTCACCACGCCCGAGATTCGAGCGCTCATCCGTGACCTGGAGCGGGTTGGCTCGCTCACCGTTTCGGATCTGCCGAAGGTCCTGGGGGAAGCGCAGGGCGCCGCGGTGGCGGGACGGCTGGGTGAGCTTCGCAATCTCGGCCTGATCCAATCGGAGTACGTGATCGTGTGCTCGCGGACCGGAAACGCCGTGCTCCGTACGGACGACCCCAACAAACTCTCGAAGATGGCGCCCGACTGGATGAAGTGCGCCTGCGGCCGTCCGCTCAATGAGGAGCGCGTCGACCAGGTCATCATCCCAACGGATCGCGCCACCGGCTTGAATGACAAGGGGCGCTGGATGAACAGTCTGGCGACCAGCATCCTGTCCAAGCTTGGGATCAACCGCGAGCAGATCATCGTCGACGCTGGCCCGCAAGGCACGGACATCGTGCTCGATCTCAGTGGCGACCTGGTGCTCGTTGTCCTCAAGGATCGCGAGTTCAATCTGGCCGACGCCTACGCCTTCAACGCCAAGGTGTCGCGCATCAAAGCCGCCGAAGGCATCATCGTCAGCAACGAGGGCCTGTCGGGCGACGCGAAGAAGTTGGTTCAGGATGAGCTCGGCCCGCAGCGCGCCCGGATCACGGATCCCTTCCGGATTTCCTTCGTCGAAGGCATCCAGGGGCTCGAGCACGAGCTGAGTCGCGTGGTCGAGCGCCGTCGCCGCCAATACTTCCTGCGGGCGCTCGGCGACCTGGCGACCATCCAGGGTCTGAACATCGGTCAGCTGGCTCTCGCGAAAGTCGAAGCCGGCGGCCGCGTAGGCAAAGAAGCGGTGGCACCGGAGGCTGTCGCCGCCGAAGCGTAACAACAGCCGAGAAGAACGAACGAAGTGCCGGTCATCGCGACCGGCACTTTACATTCCGGGCGGAAAATTGCAACTCGCACGCGTACTGTAGTCAGGATGCGAACTCTCATCCTCGGCATCGGCGTCCTGGCCATCCTGGTTGGTGGAGTCTGGATCCTGCAGGGCACGGGCCTGCTGCCAGGCAGCTTCATGACGGGTCAACGGATGTGGCTGGTCATCGGCATCGTGGTTGCGGTAATCGGACTGGGATTGGCTATCGGTGGACTTCGCCGCCCGGCGCGATCGTAGTCAGACCATGATGCCCGCCGGTGGCTCGATGAGCCGCCGGCCGCTGATGGTTGGACTCAGCGCGGGCGCCCTCGCACTTGGTCTCGACTATCTGGCCCGCGCGCTGTTCAGCGTGCAACTCCTGCCCGAGCAGGCGGGTTACCTGTTGTTGAAGATCCTGCCGCTGCCAGTGTTCGAGACCCTGTTGAAAGCGCTCGGTGTGCTCGCCAGGCCACTCCTCTTGCTGGGCGCCACCGTCGTGATCATTGCCCTCTACGGTGCCGCTGCGGCGTTGGTAGCCAGGAGGTGGCCGGATCGATGGGTGCTCATTCTCACCATGCTGACTGCCGTCGTCGGAACTGGGGTCGCGGTCCTGGCCCTGTCACCGGGTGACAACTTCGTCGGTACCGCGATCGAGATCGTGCTGCTGGCCGTTCCCATCCCACTGGTTGATCGCACGATGGCGGAACTCTCCGACACGACCGGCTTTTCCGACGACCGCCGCACCCTGATGCGCAACCTCTTTTATGGTGCGGTCGGCATCGCCGTGCTGGGCATCGGCTACGCGAACGTTCGTCGATTCATGACGGCCCTCGCCGTAACCGAGGGTAACCGTGCACCCAGCGAGGTGACCGACGTTAACGAGTTCTACGTCGTCTCCAAGAATCTGGGCGGCGATCCGGTGGTCGATGCGTCGAGCTGGCGCTTGCAGCTGCCCAACCGATCGCTGACTTATAGCGACCTGCTTGCCCTTCCATCCCAGCGCCTCGAGTTGACGCTCGAGTGCATCAGCAACGACGTCGGCGGCACGCTGATCAGCAATGGCGTCTGGGAGGGCCCGCGCGTCAAGGACGTCCTGGCCCTGACAACGATCCCGAGCGGGGCGGAGTGGATGTTGATGGAGAGCGCCGACGGATATACGGAGAGTTTCCCGCTGCGCGAACTGACCAACGACCATCTGCTCGCGACGCACTTGAATGGCGCGGCGCTGACACCCGCCCATGGCTACCCGGCCCGCTTCCTCTTTCCCGGCCATTACGGCATGAAGCAACCGAAATGGGTGACCAAGATCCGGTTTTCCGCCACCGATCAACCGGGCTACTGGGAGAACAACGGCTGGAACGAGCGGGCGATCGTCAAGACCATGTCGCGGATCGACCTACCGCTCGATGGCGCCGCCATGGCGGCGGGATCCGTGCAATTTCGCGGCATCGCGTTTGCCGGCTCCCGGCGCATCAGCGCGGTGGAGCTGAGCTGGGACGGCGGACGGACCTGGAACCCGGCGGTGCTGCAGCCGGAGTTCTCGCCCTATGCCTGGCGCTTTTGGCAATTGAGCGCAACCCTGAGCGCCCGCCAGTACCGGGTCAGTGTGCGGGCCCGCGACGGCGAGGGAACATTACAGTCATCGACCCCGGCACCCACGCTCCCGAACGGCGCCGACGGCTATCACACGATCCTTCTCGAACTCGCCTGAATCGTCTCAGCGCCTTCTCAGAGACCCCTCAGCAACCTTACGACCCCGCCTTCTACCGTAAGGTTCGAGGACGCTGGAAATGAAAAACAGCAGCGTTGTACTGAGCAGGGAGAGGGTTATGTCCTCGAACGCGACGCTGAGGTGGGCGTCGGTGCTGAGCACGCTGGCGTTGGCGATGCTCTCTGGTGGCGTTGTTGCCGCCTCGCCCAAGCCCGAGCAGGCGCCCCTCCATCCGACCGTCAGGCTGCTGCCGAATGATGCCACGGTCCAGAGCAAGAGCTATGTCTCGTGAACTGACGTCCCGTCACTTCGATGCGCTGGGCTCGACCTGCGAGCTGTTGAGTCTCAGTGCCGGGCAGGCCGCTCTGGAACGCTGCGAGCAGCACATTCGGGATGCCGAAGCGCGCTTCACGCGTTTTCTCCGCGACAGCGAGCTGGCCCGGCTGAATGCGAGCGACGGGCGTTATGTCCCGGTCAGCCCCGAGATGTTTGCCATGCTGGAGGCCGCGCTGTGGGCGTACGAGGAGAGCGAGGGACTGGTCAACGCTGCGGTTCTTCCGGCGCTGCTATCGGCCGGCTACGATCGTCCATTCCGCCAGGGACTCGTCGCGCCGGCGGTCATCGACCCGACCCAGCCGCCGGCCCTGCCGGAGGTGCTCATCCTGGACCGGTCCACGCGGTCGGCGGCGCTGGCTCCCGGCGCAGCGCTCGACCTGGGCGGGATCGCCAAGGGCGCGCTCGCCGATCTCCTCATTGATGAGCTCGGTGACGACGCCGTCTGCAACCTGGGCGGCGACGTTCGCGTCCGGGGCGCCGGGCCGGAGGGCGATGGCTGGCATATCGGGTTGTGCGATCGCTCCGCCGTAGCGCTGACCGACGGCGCCGTCTGCACCAGCGGAACCACACGTCGCCGCTGGGGCCAGAGCATTCATCACCTGATCGATCCGCGCACCGGGCTGCCGGCGAAGACCGACCTGGCCGAGGTGTCGGTGGTTACCGACAGTGCCCTCCGTGGTGAGGTCTACGCCAAATGCGCCATGCTGCTCGGATCCGAGGCCGGCCGGGCGTTCCTTGAGGTACGCGGCGTGCACTATGCCGTCGTACCGGCGGTCGGCTCCGCCTCCAGCCCTGTCTCCGCCGCGGCATGAGCCCGGACCAGCTGTTATGGCTGACGGCGCGGGTCGCCGCGCTGACCGCATTCTTTGTGCTGAGCGCCGCGCTGATCACCGGCCAGGCCCTCCGCAGCGCCCTGTTCGAAGGAAGTGTGCGAAACCGCGACCTGTTGGGACTCCATCGCTTCCTCACGGTGTGCTGGCTACCGTTGGTCGCGCTGCACGTGGTGGCGATCAGCCTCGATGCCGTCGCGCGGATCAGCCCCATCGACGTGGTGATTCCATTCAGAGTCGCCTACGCATCACTTCCAATCGGTCTGGGCACCCTGGGCTTCGATCTGCTGGTCATCGTCACCGTGACGAGCTATCTTCGACAGCGCATCGACGTCGCGACCTGGCGGTGGCTGCACCGGCTCTCGTACCTGATGTTCGGCCTGTTCGCCCTCCACGGCTTGCTGGCCGGAACCGACTTCTCGCGATCTGTGGTCCTGGCTCCGGCCGCGGGTGTCGTCGCGTTCGTTGCCGTCCTGAGCCTGGCGCGCCTTGCCTTCGGCCGCCTCGACAGCGAAGCAGGTTAGACTTTCGTCTTTTTGGTCGCGGACGCGGATGACTGGCCCCCAGGACTTCTATCGCTGGCTTGGCTTCGACGACATCGGAGTTGAGTCGCGATTCCTGCGGACCATCGATACCTGACGACCGCCTCCATTCCCATAAGCGGTAGGCTGAAGACCGGTAACACCGACCAGGCGTCGGCAATGATGCTTTTCACGGTTCAGAGGAGGATGGGCGATGCGCGTGATGGATATCGTCAGTGAAACCAAATCGGTGATGCGGGCGACCGAGGTGTTCGGGACGCCGTACGAGAAGAACGGGCTGACGATCATTCCCGCGGCGAAGATTTCGGGCGGCGCTGGCGGCGGCGGGGATCAGCACGAGCCGCAGGCAGGCGGGGTGGGCTTCGGCGTCATGTCCCGGCCCGCGGGTGCCTTCGTCATCAAGGGGGATGACGTGCGCTGGCAATCAGTAATCGACGTAAACCGCGCGATTCTGATGAGCCAGGTGGTGGCCATCGTCGCCCTGCTGACCCTGCGAACGATCGTCAAGTCGCTCGCCAAACGCGGTTGACGTGAGCGGCGCAACAGCGGTCGACCTGGAGCTGCAGGCTGTCCGCCAGCAGTTTCCTGCGTTGAGCTTGAAGGTGGACGGCCGGCCGGCGGTCTTCCTGGACAACCCGGCCGGCACGCAGGTGCCGCAGCGGGTCATCGACCGCACCAACGGCTACTGGCGAACGATGAACGCCAACCACGGCGGCGTCTTGTGGACAAAGAAACGACGGAAATGGTGATGAAGAGCCGAAAGCCTGGAACGTTGGAGCTTCTCTTATCGATAGACGCTGACAAGATCGTCGGCGAGCACATCGGCAACATCTTGATCGGGCTA
>CAZRMD010000092.1:0-3801 GCA_964601135.1 uncultured Actinomycetes bacterium
TCGCGCCCTTCTCCGCGATCTCACCGCTGCGATACGCGGTCGACCTGATTCGCAACGTGGTTTATGCCGGGCGGCCCGAGGCGAGCCACGTGGTCCTGCTCGACCCGATCACGAACCTGGTGGTGATCGGGCTGATGTTCAGCGCGTTCCTGGTCGTGGGGACCGCTCTGTTCGTCCGCTCGGAGACGAACCGCTAGCCGGGCGGTTTAGCCCCTGACCGTTGTGGCTGACGCAGGTGCCGGCCGATCTCGTCCACGTATCGGAGGTCGACATAGCGGAAACGACCGAAGTGGGCCGGCGCCAGGGAAAGCACCACGGTGTCCGCGCCGAGGTTCCAGTAGGTGCGCACGGTGTCCGCGATCTCGCTCGCCGAGCCGACTACTGCTCGCTTGTCCACGGGTTCAGCGAAACCCTCGCTCACGCGTTCCGCCTCCTTCATGGAGGCATCGCGAGATTCGCCGTCGAGCGGGAAGGCGAGTACGCCCGCGATCACGTTTACATCTGACCGCGAACGGTTGGCGTTGGCCAGGGCTGACCCATAGTCTTCGAGTTGCCTCTCGAAGGCACCCGTGTCGCGCCCATGCCAGGCGGTGATCCAACCTGAACCGGTGCCGGCGGCAAGCTCCATCATCTTCGGCCCGAACGCGGCCAGATAGATCGGCGGCGCCGGACGGGTGGCGACGATCCGGCCCCCAGTGACGTGCACGCCGCCACCCGCGTAGTCGACGCTTTCGCCGTTCATCAGCGAGGGCAGGATCGCCATCGTCTCCCGCAGTCGCGTAACCCGGTGATCGAACGGGATGCCGAAGGCCTTGTGCTCCGGCTCCTGCGACCCGCACCCAAGACCGAGCAGGAACCGGCCATCCGAGGCGTCGGACAGCGTCGCCGCCTCCCGGGCGAGCTGCATCGGCGAGCGGAAAGTGTTGCAGGCAACCATTACGCCGAGTTCGATGTCGGTCGTCAGGGCGGCAATGTGCGCAAGAGCGATCAGGGGCTCCTGGCCCGACACGCGGTGCGGGCCGCGCGTCATGAAGTAGTGATCCATGACCCAGGCCGAGTCGAAGCCGGCTGCTTCCGCCGCCTGCGCAGCTTCGGCAAGCTCACGGACCGTGAGCGGGTGCCGCATCTCCAGGTCGTAGGCGGGCAGGGCAATACCAAGCTTCATCCAGTTCCTCCGCGAGCTTGTGAGTGGGGCGAGTGGCGAGGACGTCAGGTGGTATCGCCGGCTCGATCGACGAAGGCATGGCCCGCTTTCATCACCATCCGCAAGTGACGGCTCGGATCCGCCAGCACCCCGATGTCGGTCAGTGGGTCGCCGTCGACGACGAGGAGGTCGGCCAGCGCCCCGGGTACGAGCTCGCCGATCTGACCTTCCATTCGCAGCAGCCGGGCGGCAGCGACGGTTGCCGCGCGGATGATGTCGGCAGCCGGCTGCACCGCCGAGCGCAGGCGGAACTCGTTGAGCTGGTACTCGTGCATCCCGCCCAGAAGGTCGGTCCCGTAGGCCATTTCAACCCCCGCTCGGTGTGCCAGCTCGAGCGCTCGCTGCCCCGCTTCGAGAACTTCGAAGACTTTGCGATGGCTGCTCTCAGGAAGGCCGAACTCCGGACCGTGCTCGGCGAGCGCGGCGTAGGTGGAGAGCGTGGGCACGTAGAAGGCGTCGTGCTTCATGAACAGCTCGATGGAAGACTCGTCGAGGAGGTTGCCGTGCTCGATGCAGCGGACGCCTGCTTCCAGCCCGCGGTTGATGGCCCGAGCCGTGTACGCGTGTCCGGTTACGTAGAGGTTCGCGTTTTCGGCTTCCTCGACCGCGGCCCGGATCTCTTCGATGGAGAACTGGTCGCTGTCGATGCGGTCGGCCGGCGAGGCGACGCCGCCGCTAAGCATCAGCTTGAGATGTCGAGCCCCCTTGCGGATCTCGTCGCGGGCGGCTCGCCGGACATCGGCGACGCCGTCGCAAACCCGGTTCAGGGCTGCGCTGCAGTAGCAGAAGTGGTGCCCCTCGCGTCCCCGGTGCCTGACGTCGCCGTGTCCGCCGGTCTGCGAGAGCGCCTTGCCACCGAAGATCAGCCTCGGTCCTTCGAAGTAACCCTCCTCGACGGCCTCGGCCAACCCATAGTCGGCGCCGGCCACGTCGCGGACGGTCGTGAAGCCGCGGTAGAGCATTCCCCGCATGACCGAACCCGCACGCGCGGCTACGTATGCCGGGGACCATTCGGCGAGTGCCGATAGGTCCGCGGTTACCGCGCACACGTGGACGTGGGCGTCGATCAGCCCGGGCATGACTGTATGTCCGTGCACGTTGAGCTGTCGGGCTCCGTCAGCTCGTAACTCGCCGCCCCCGACCGCTTCCACCCGGCCTTTGTCTAAAAGAAGAGACCGGCCTGGGGCGAGCCTGCCCGTGCGCGGATCGAGCAGCGAGGCGTTGGTGATCAGGAGCCGGCCGCTTGAGCTCGCGTCCACTGCTTCTTGTCGGGTCACGGTCGCTGGTTAGAATAGGCCTTCCATTGAGTGGAAGCTTCGCCGAGACGTTGAACCGAACCAGCTACCTGGGACGGCTGCTCGACCTGATCAGCCTAGTTGCCGACGAGCCGGGGCTGAGTCTGGGCGATATCAGCCGGCGAACTGGTCTCCCTTTGAGCACCGCCTCGCGCTTGACAGCGCTCCTGACAGAGCGTGAGTTCCTCCGCCGCGACGGCGTGTCCTTGCGCCTGGCGCCAGGGCCCCAGCTCGAGCGGATGGGACTGCGCGCGCTGCAGCGGATGACCGAGTCCGGTCGCTTCGACGAGCACGTCACGCGGCTAGCGGCCAGCTTTGGCGAGAGCGTCAGCCTGGGCCTCGTCGATCTCGGCCACATCGTTCTCGTCGCGCGGCGCGAATCCGAGCACGCGCTGCGCATGGTCGCCCGGGTCGGCGACATCATCGCGCCCCATCGGAGCGCCATGGGCAAGGCACTCCTCGCCTTCATGCCCCGCGAGCGCTGCGTCGAGCTGCTGAGCTCGGTTACTCCTGACCCGGCCTCCCTGCTCGCGGAGCTCGAAGCCGAGCTGGCGACCGTCCGCAGCGCCGGCTACGCACGCGACGAGGGCGAGTTCGTCGTCGGGCTGAGATGTGTCGCAGCGCCTTTCTTCCGGTCCGGCGGCGAGGCCATCGGTGCCATCTCCGTGGCCGGCCCCGCCGCCAGGTTCACCGAGGAACAGGCGGCCGCCGCCGTCCCACCGTTGCTGGCCGAGGTCCGCTCGATCTCGCGCGACCTCGGCCATGACACCTGAGGTCGCGGACTCAGCGCTGCCCTTGGCTGGCGATTCGAAGCTTGCGAGTGGTGCTCCCGACGCTGAGCTGCTCTCGGTCTCGAAGGTCTACGACGACGGGACGGCCGCCGTCGACCAGGTGAGTTTTGCGGTGCGGCACGGTGAGTTCTTCTCGCTGCTCGGCCCGAGCGGGTGCGGCAAGAGCACCACCCTGCGAATGATCGCCGGCCTCGAGCAGCCGACGAGCGGTGAGGTCCGGATCCGGGGCGAGCTCATGAACCGGCGCCCCGCGCACCGACGGCCGACCAACATGGTCTTTCAGCACCTGGCGCTCTTTCCGCACCTCGACGTCTCGGAGAACATCGCGTACGGGCTGCGAATCAAGCGGCTCCCCAAGCCGCAGATCCGGCAACGCGTCGAGGCGGCGCTCGACCTGGTGCAACTGGCCGGCTTTGGTGCCCGGCGCGTGCACCAGCTGTCGGGCGGTCAGCAGCAACGGGTCGCGATCGCGCGGGCCCTGGTCATGGAGCCTGCGGTGCTGTTGCTCGAC